>CAZSUK010000356.1:0-51378 GCA_964609355.1 uncultured Acidobacteriaceae bacterium
GCCGTTTGCCCGGTGCTGATCAGATGAAAGAAACGCTGGCTCACCGAGCCAGATTAGCATCCGTTTCCGCGGCTGCAGAGGCCAGAACCGTCTGCTTTGATCCTTTTTGCACCGAACCTGGTTTGGTCCGGTTGGAGTAAATGCGGAAGGTGACAACCAGATCCACCACCACGGGTACGGGCTGACCATTCACCGTTGCCGGACGGAAGTGCGAGTTTTTCACCGCCTCCACTGCCTTCTCGTCGAGTCCAAATCCAATGGGACGGGAAATCGCGATCTGCCGCGGAACTCCGGTGGAATCAACCACCGTCCGCAATTGTTCCATGCCGGCGATGCCGAATTGCTGAGCAAATTCGTTGGAACTCGGATCGATGCTATTGAGGACCTGAGGCGGCGTCACGCCATCTCCAACAACCTTGATACTGGCGTCGGCAGGCATGAACGGATGGTGCTGGCTCTTGCTGGCAAAGTACTCCTGCCAGTAGTCGGGCAGGTGAGACATCATGGCCTGATCGATGTCGTTGGCGAAGATACTATCCAGTGCCTTATTCATGACCATGGCACTATGTGCCGGAGAAACGGCTGCCAGGGCCTGGTTGGTCTCGACGGCGGAGGCAGGGGTTGCCCCCGGCGCTGCGGGTTGCGATGCATCCGCAGCCGCATCCCGGGTCTTCAAAGACTGGGCCGCGGCCACTTCCTGGGGTGTCGGCTCCTTCTTCTTCTTGTCCTTCTTCACTTTAGGGATGACAATGACTTCGCGCTCGATCGAAATATGGACCGGTTTTTTGGAGATCTTCACCTGGTCGAAGGATTTCGTTTCGTCCTCGTATGGAAGAGCGCCGATGTAGTGCAATCCATACCGATCTGCCTCGATATCGAGCTTGTGCTTGGAAAGCTTCACTTTCCTCACTTCAAAGCCGGAGAGGGTAAAGGAAGCGACGGTCGGCGATCCGTCCACCTTACCGTTCATGTCGAAGTTAAGATCGTCGCCGAGGTAGGAGCCGCGGAGAAAAATCAGCTTGCCGACGTAGCGTGCGCGCAGGGCATCTTCGGTGAGCGGAGCAGTCGACTTGAGCAAAGCTGCATCCGTCTGTGCCGTTGCGGCAGGAGCCACCACTCCGTTGGCGGCTGCCGTCTGCTGGCCGCTCGTGAGTGTGGTAAACGTGCCGCACAAGAATGCCGCGGTCATGAACGACCAGAGCTGCTTTTCAAACTTCATAGTTCTCCTTGCTCAACCAACCAGCCAGCGACTACGACCGGTTCGTTTGAGTGCCCGCAACGTGTATTCGCGGCTGTAGGCTGGTGGGTTGGCCCTGCCGTAAATGCGGCAGCGGTTGTGCTTGCGCGTTTTCGGCCATCAGCATGATGACCAGGGCCAGCAACAATCCGATGCGAATGAGTACTGCTACCAGTGATTCAGAGGCACGTTGCGTCATGTGGGGGGAACCTCCGCTATCTTCCTAAAAGAGCGTATGTCGTCCGGAATGAACGGGAAATGCCTCTTTTGTGCGCAGGTAGTACCCCCACCCCGGTTGACGCGCTTGCCCGATTGCGTTAGTCTGGTCTTCTTGCGCAGTGCCGCGTCCGGCCCTCTGTAGTCGCTGTCTGTTTTGGGAGAAGTGAAGTCCCGCAAGTCGCTTCGCTTCAAACCGATCCGAAGATTGAGCGAGCCCAGGTAGCCTGCCAGGAAAGCGAAGGTTTTTTGTCTGATCTTCGCCACTCAAGCGATTTAAGAACCTTTCGTTTGCGGGAATGCAGTTGCCAGCCGCGAGGTTTTCCGCGGTGGTGCGTCATGCGCCCGAAAAAATGGTTCCCTGGAGAACGAGTACGATGTCTACGTATTTTCCGAGCTCGCACGATATCACCCGCAAATGGTTCGTGCTGGACGCCAGCGGCAAGACGCTGGGTCGTCTGGCCACCGAAGCAGCCAGCACCCTTGCGGGCAAGAAAAATCCCAAATACACGCCCTTCATCGACATGGGTGATCACGTCATCGTGGTCAACGCGGAAAAGATTGTGCTGACCGGTCTGAAGAGCCAACAGAAGGTTTATCGCCGCTACACCGGGTTCCCCGGCGGACTGCGTGAAGAGTCTTTCGTTCGCTTGATGGCGCGCCGGCCAGAAAAGATTGTGGAAGATGCCATCAAGGGCATGCTGCCCAAAAGCAAGATGGGCCGGCACATGGCAACCAAGCTCAAGGTGTACCGGGGCGATAAGCACCCGCACCAGGCGCAGCAGCCTGAAGTGATGGAGTTGGCGGCCCGCTAAGCAGGACAGTACGAAGAACAGGACGGACGATCAGTAATGGCAGATTTAGTTCAGTACTACGGAACAGGGCGTCGTAAGGCCAGCGTGGCACGCATATTTTTACGCCCTGGCAGCGGCAACTTCGTCGTCAATCAAAAACCCTTTGAAACCTATTTTGTCACCCATCAGCAACGGGTTTCTGCCAAGCGGCCCTTGGAATTGGTCGAGCTTGGCGGCACGTTCGATGTGCTGGCTACGGTGAAGGGTGGCGGGGTGAGCGCGCAGGCCGATGCGGTGAAGATGGGGATCGCGCGCGCGCTGCTGGAGTTCAATCTGGAGCTGCGC
This sequence comes from uncultured Acidobacteriaceae bacterium, assembly GCA_964609355.1. Classification (GTDB taxonomy): domain Bacteria; phylum Acidobacteriota; class Terriglobia; order Terriglobales; family Acidobacteriaceae; genus PALSA-350. The sequence continues at coordinate 2,593 of CAZSUK010000356.1, forward strand.
AAAACATTGAAGGCCGACGGCCTGTTGTCGCGCGATGCGCGCATTAAAGAACGTAAGAAGTACGGGCAGAAGGGCGCTCGTAAGCGGTTCCAGTTCAGCAAGCGGTAGGAGCTCGGTTTCGTTTCAGGGCACGACTTTAGTCGTGCCGTAAGTAGTTCAATCTTCCCCCGCCTTGGCGGGCGAGGGAAATCAATTCCGGCCATGCCGGAATGCAACTCATGAGGAGGTAGTTTGGCCACAATCACAATGAAGGAGCTGCTTGAAGCGGGAGTTCACTTCGGGCATCAGACCAAGCGTTGGAATCCGCGGATGAAGGAATACATCTTCGGTGAACGCAACGGGATTTACATCATTGACCTGCAAAAAACCTTGAAGATGTTCAAGGAAGCGAGCAAGTTTGTCACTGATTTGACCGGGCAGGGCAAAGTCATCTTGTTTGTCGGCACCAAGCGGCAGGCCCAGGACGCGATCGCCGAAGAAGCGGGCCGCTGCGGCATGTTCTACATCAACCAGCGCTGGCTGGGTGGACTGCTGACCAACTGGATCACCGTCCAGAAATCCGTGAAACGCCTTCAGGAACTGGATGAGATGGCTACTGACGGCCGCTATGAGCTGCTGACCAAGAAGGAGGTTATTCGCCTGGAGCGGGAACGCAAGCATCTGCAGGCGAACCTGGCCGGCATCAAGAACATGCGCCGCTTGCCGGACGCGCTCTTTGTGGTCGATTCCAACAATGAAGCGATCGCGGTGAAAGAAGCCCGCAAGCTGGGCATTCCGGTGGTAGCAGTGGTGGATACCAACTGCGATCCTACCGTGGTCGACTACGTGATCCCAGGCAATGATGACGCGCTGCGCGCGATTCGTTTGTTCACCTCGAAGATCTCTGACTCCGTCGTCGAAGGAGTGCAGATGGCGGGCGAGAAGCGCGCCGGCGATGGGGGAGTGACTGCTGATGAGCAGCTCGAGGCTACCCCGGTGGAGTTGACCGGACTTGAATCCGGCGCCGACGAACCCTCCGCTGATAATGAGGTCGTCGATCTGGAAGCTGCGCTGGGTGGAGGCATCCGCAAGGCTCCTGGAGTGATTGCTGTGGACGAGCCGGAAGTCGCCGAGCGGACGCTGTAAACAGTACTATTCAGGGCCTGTTAACAGGCCAGTAAAGGACTTGCAAGAGGATGTCGACTGTGTCTGAAAATATTTCTGCTGCCCAGGTCAAGGAGCTTCGGGAGAAGACTGGGGCGCCGATGATGGATTGCCGCAACGCGCTTGCGGAAGCCAAGGGGGACCTGGAGCAGGCGGTCGTGGTGCTACGTAAGAAGGGCATGGCTTCGGCGGCCAAGAAGGCGTCGCGGAACACGTCTGAAGGAGCTGTGGGCACCTATATCCACGCCGGCGGCAAGATCGGCGTTTTGATTGAAATTAACTGCGAGAGCGATTTTGTCGCGCGCACGGACGACTTCCAGGAGTTGCTCAAGGATATCTCCATGCACATCGCGGCGACCGATCCTCGGTACATCCGGCGCGAGGATGTGACCAACGAGGACCTGGAGCGAGAAAAGGACATTTACCGTTCGCAGGCCGCGGCCACCGGAAAGCCACCGGCGGTGATCGAGAAGATCGTAGAAGGCAAGATGAGCAAGTTTTACGAAGAGGTTTGTCTGCTTGATCAGCCTTTCATCAAGGACCAGTCGTTTGCTATCAAGGACTTGATTGCTCAGAAGATCGGCAAGCTGGGTGAGAACCTCAGTGTGCGCCGCTTTGCGCGGTTCAAGGTTGGCGATCCGGTCTGGACGGTCGCCCAGATCAAGGCAAACGCCGCAGAGTAAGCGAAATCAAAAGCTAATTCAAGGGGCCGGGATCATTCCTGGCCCTTTTTCATTGATCGGGGTAACGCCAAGCTTTAGCCTGGAATCTGTGCCAGCCCGGGTTTTCAAAACCGCGTGAACGCTCCGGTACATAGATTCAGGGCTGCGGAAAAACTCTGGTTGTTGAAGGGTACGGGCTTTAAAAGCCCTGGTGTACAAGATCTTCTAAACGCAATGGGCTTTAGCGTCTGTAGCAGAACTGGGCTTTGTAACAGGGCACGACTTTAGTCGGGCCGTAAACGATCGAACACACATCGGGCTTTAGCCCCTGCGGTAGTTGCCCGGTCCCGAATTTTTCCGAAGAATCTTCAGCCGCTGCGTCCCAAATCTGCTCCGAAACCAAATTCTTCCGCACCCTGTTTAAATCCCGAGAGAATGGCTGGTGGAAGCCCCGGACTTTTAGTCCGGGGAAGCGGGTTTTCAAACCCGCTTAAACATTGGACAACAAAATTCGGGGCTTTTAGCCCTGGCGGGTACTTCTGAAGCGGTTTGCGACTTTTTCCGCAGCCTGTATAGACCTGGTGGCGGAATTCGATCCTCCAAAGACATTTCATGCCGCAAACGATTGAGAGTAGGTCAGCTCTACAGGAACTCAATTCTGGAAGGGCACGGCTTCAGCCGTGCCGTAGACGACACCACCAAATCCGGCTTTAGCCGCCGAGGTACGTTTTTCCTCCTCTAAAATTCGCTTATGCGCTGACAAGAAAAGAGGCCCGCTGCCCACCGTGTGCGTCTCATATTTAGTACCGTCAGTGTTGCTGCAAATGGAGGGTAAATTGCCCCCCTCCCGAGGGATAGCGGCCTGTCTTGGATGTGCGATACTTTGCATGAATGTACAAGAGAGTCCTGCTCAAACTGTCGGGTGAAGCGCTTGCGGCCGAACGCGGCTTCGGTGTAGACGTCGCCAAGTTGCATGAGATTTCGCTCGAGATTCTCGCAGTTCGGGATCTCGGCGTCGAAGTCGCCATTGTGGTGGGCGGAGGGAATTTCTTCCGCGGTGTTGCTGAACAGGCGCGCATGATGGACCGGGTTTCCGCGGACCACATGGGCATGCTGGCTACAGTGATCAATTCGCTCGCTCTGCAGGATGCTCTGGAGAAGTGCGAAGTACAAACCAGGGTTATGTCTGCGATCGAGATGAATCAAGTGGCTGAGCCATACATCCGGAGGCGGGCAATTCGTCATCTAGAGAAAGGCCGCGTAGTCATTTTTGCTGCCGGTTTAGGCAACCCGTATTTTTCCACAGATACGGCGGCTTCGCTGCGGGCTATGGAAATCAAGGCAGACGTGCTGCTCAAGGCCACTAAAGTGGAAGGGATTTATGACGCCGACCCTGTTATTACCAAGGATGCGGTTAAATTTGAGCAAATTACCTACATGGAAATCCTCCGGCTGGGTCTAAAGGTTATGGACAGTACGGCGGTAAGTCTTTGCAAGGACAATAATTTGCCCATGATCATTTTCAACATGAACCGGCCGGGAAATATCCTGCGAGTGGTGAGCGGAGAGAAGGTCGGCTCCCTGGTGACAGCCTGACGCCACAGAGTACAGTTGCGGAGCTCTCCCCAACTCTACGGGCCACAGCAAGACCGGCCCCCGCGGGGCCAATATTAGTTCGGCCGGTTTCAGCTCCCCGGCGATCGCAACTACCAGCCCTGACCGGCATTCGCTGTTTCGCCGCACTGAATCTTGTCTTCTTCCATTTTGCCGATCCCCACTCCTTCGGACCGGTCATCAGCCCGATCGTGAACGGCGGATATATCTCGGTTAGTTTCTTTCTCCTGCTGTCCGGGTTCATTCTCACCTACAACTATGCAGAACGAGCCCAACGGGGAGCGCTCACGGCGCGCAGTTTCTGGTCGGCCCGGTTCTCGCGGCTCTATCCGGTGTATGCGTTCAGCCTCTTGTTATCAGTGGGCATGCTGATGCAGGAGGTGCAAGCCCACACCAAGCTGGACTTTGGCTTGGGAGTGATTCTCACCCCGTTGCTGCTGCAGGGGTGGCACCCGGCACTCTCTACCTTCTGGAACACGCCCGCCTGGACCATGTCCACCGAGGCGTTCTTTTATCTTTTGTTCCCGTGGCTGATTACGCGCCGCCGTCCACGCCAGACGCGGACAATTTTAGCGATTTTGTTTGCCGTATGGCTCAGCGCGCTGGTGCTCCCGGGGCTCTACATGCATTTCAATCCGGATGGGGAGGCTCATCCCGACCGCTATTCCGTCGGGATATGGATGCGGGCGCTCAAATTCATGCCTCTACAGCACCTGCCGTCGTTCCTCTTTGGCATGGGCCTGGGATTCCTGAACGAAAAGATTCGGCCGGAGAGCCGTAAGCGTCTGGCGATCGGGCTGCTTGCGTTTGCTGCGCTCTACCTGATTCTCTGCGTGGGCGACCGCTTGCCTTATGTGATGATGCACGATGGTTTGCTGATGCCGCTGTTCGCCGGCGTGATCCTGTGCCTGGCCGGACAAAATCCAGTGGCGCGATTCTTTGGGCTGTTGCCCTTTATCGCTATCGGCGAGGCCAGTTATTGCCTGTACTTGTTGCACTTTAATCTCTGGACGCTGCTCCACGATTCGCATTTTCTTGAGAAAAGCGGGCTCATCGTTTTCGATCCATGGATCTCGTATCTGTTTCTGATCGTCGCTGCCCTGCTGACCAAGAGACTCATCGAGCGGCCGGGAAGAAACTGGATCAGCCGTCGCCTTCAACCGGCGCCTGCTCAATAGTGCAGGATTAAGTCACAAGCGAAGGTCAGCTGGCTCTTGTGGGTGCCGTAGTCATACGATTTCCGGTCCCAGGCGTGATCGAACCGAAGCTCCGGCCGTATCTGCACCGTTGTCCCAATCCAGTGGCTCAGCATGAAGGTGTTCTCGGTGTATTTCGTATTGACTCCGGTCCGCTGCCCTTTCTTATCGTTGAGCAGGTCGCTGCGAAAGCCAATAAAGTCATGATCGGATAATTGCTTCAGGATGTAATTCACTGCGGCGTACTCAGGTGCGAAGCAAGTCACCTGGCCTGGTTGGCACGTGGCTCCATAATTATTTGGCTGTGGCTTGAGTGGGCCTGCGACGCTGGGCACATCGCGCTGGTACATGACGTAAGCTTCGGTGGCCGCATGCCAGGTCTTCTAAAATTTGTGATACCAGGTGGCATCGTACTGCTGCACGTTGTTATAGGCATACTTGCCATTGTTGATGCCATTAGCGCAGAGGTAAAAATTGTTGTTCACGTCGGCGGTTGTGTAACTGGCGCAAGCCGTTGCGGAAGGCCGCGCATCGCTCGTCCAGGGTGCAACATCGTGGCTCGCGGTGATGCCCGCCTGCACCAGCCATTTGTCGCTCAACTTTACGGTGGCGAGTATTCCGGTGTCGGTGAATGGATCAACCGTGTAGAGCAGGGAGTGGCTGAACATGTAGTTATTCGGTGTGAGCTGCGCCTCGATTCCTGGTATCGAGATGAAGCGGCCAGCCCGGATATTCATCCCCTGAGCGACATGGGGGACATAGATGTCGACATATTCAAGGACCGGGTCGAAACCGTATTGCCGGTCGTGCACCAGCAATTGGCTGCTGAAGTACCCTTTGTCGGTGGTGAATCGGTAGTCGGTCCCATAAAAAGCGGTCAGATGGTATCCGACATCCACATGCTCCCGTTGCACCGAGTCAGGAAGGCGCTCCACATACACAACAAACTGATCCATTTCGAGGCGCTTGGAGTAAACGTCATTGGCCTCGGGATAGTTGCGCTGGGTTGAGGTGCTGAAGTTTACGGTAGGCTCAACCCATCCATAGACCTTGGTGCGGCTGCGCGCACCATTCCAGGCGGTCATCAGGGGATAGCTATTGGTATCCGGTTCGCCGATAACGGGCGATCCTCCATAGGACCAGTCAGAGTTGGGGAAGGGCGGGGACGGGAGTGGCGAGGGAAGTCCGCGCCGGGGCGGTGCCGGGCCCTGTGGTGCCGCCGTGGGATGCCAATCCTGACGATAGAACTGAATCAGCCTTTCGAAAAAACCCTGTGGCTTCGCCGTCTGCACCGGAGAGGGATTGTCCGGCAAAGGCGCGCCGGTCTGAGCGGATAGAGATCCCGACCCAAAGGAAACGGCCGCCAAAACGAATGCTAAGAAAAGACGCAAAGCAGGACCATGATGAGAGAATCACTGTATCAGGAGCACGCTATTGGTTAGTTTAAAGACGGGGAAGCAGAAGACTGCTTCTCTTTTGTTTGTTCTGTTGATTGCTTCGATTATTTACTTTTCAAGCGTTTTTTCCCCGCCATCGCTGATGGACGACACGGATGCCGTTGAGGCGCAGATAGGCCGGAATATGTTGACTTCCGGGGACTATGTGACTGCCCGCCTGGATGGAGTGGTCTATCTGGAGAAGACGCCCCTGTCCTGGTGGCTCATGGACATTTTCTACAAGATATTCGGCTTCCGCGACTGGGCGGCTCGGCTTGCGACGGCCCTCAGCGCCATCGCGTTGGTATGGCTGACAGCAGCGTTCGCCAACTGGGCCTTTGGCAAGCTGCCGGGATTTTACGCCGGCCTGGTTATGGCAACATGCGTCGGTCTGTGGTTGTTTACCCGTATTCTCATCCCCGACGTCATGTTGGTATTTGTAATCGCCCTCGCGATGTGGGCCTTTCTGCGTGTTTTCGATGAGGAAGAAAAACATCAGGCAACGTGGGCATGGTTGTTCTATGCGAGTTTAGGACTCGGATTAATGCTGAAGAGTCTGATCGGTGTGGTGTTCCCGATCGCGGCTGCCATGCTGTTCCTGTTGTTCACGCGGCAACTATTTTCATGGGCTACCTGGAAGCGGATGCGTCCCATTTCCGGAACCCTCATCGTGCTGCTGATCGCGGCTCCGTGGCACATATTGGCAACTCTGCGCAATCCGCCTTACTTCGCGTGGACGCTCAAGAGTATGCCCGGCCACTTTCATGGCTTTTTATGGTTCTTCTTCATCAATGAGCAGTTGCTGCGCTTTCTCAATATGCGTTATCCGCGCGACTACGACACGGTGCCGCGGGTATGGTTTTGGCTCTTTCATTTAATTTGGCTTTTCCCCTGGAGCGTTTACTTGGCCGCGGTCGCCAGGCTCTCATTCAAACCACAGGATCGCGCGGGACGCACGCGCCTGCTAGCTTTATGCTGGATCGGCTTTATTCTCGTCTTCTTTACGTTTTCTACAACCCAGGAATATTACTCAATGCCGGCCTACACTGCGTTCGCGTTACTGCTCGGCTGCGCGATGGCCGAAGAAGGTGTTTGGGTTCGTCGCGGCACACTTGCCTTGAGCATCGTCTCGGGGATTGCAGCGTTAGCGTGTTTCTCGATTCTGTTTGCCGTGCGGCATGTGCCAACACCGGGCGACATCACTGCTGCGCTCTCTGTTCACCCGAACGCATATAAGTTGTCGTTGGGGCACATGGAGGATCTGACCATTGATTCATTTGCCTACTTGCGCTTGCCGCTGACTCTCGCTGGGATAGGATTTCTTCTCGGCTCTGTTGCCGCGATCAGAATTAAGAAGGTTGACTCATCGTTTCGTTCTTACCTGGCCGCCGCACTGATGATGGTGATTTTTTTCCAGGCGGCGCGTCTGGCAATGATCAGGTTCGACCCGCTGCTCTCCTCACGGGACTTTGCTCGAGTGATTCTGAGCAGCCCGCCCGGAGAGATCATCCTGGATCACAACTACTACTGGTTTTCGTCTGTTCCGTTCTATACGGACCGGCCAGTGCTTCTGCTGAATGGCCGATGGCAAAATCTCGAATACGGTTCCAATGCACCCAATACACCGGATGTGTTTATTGATGACAACAGGCTCAAGAGGATGTGGTTTGACTCTCAACGTTATTACCTCATTGCCCGAGCGGACCAGCTTCCAAGGTTCGATCAGCTCTTTGGCTCGAACGGCTTCAAGATAATGGCTCGAACCGGAGTAAAAGTTTTGCTGACGAATATGCATTGACGAGGGTAGAAGGGGATGGCACGCCCCTCTTTACAAGTGAGAACGAATGAAGGGTAGTCGGCGTGCCATATTCGCGTTCACTCGTTTTGCTTTTGTCACTTTGTGCGGCTGGTCAAGCCCAGATGACCGAGCGTCTTCCGAAGAGCTTCCACGACGATGCTCTCAACATCACCTACTTCTACCCGGCTCACTTCGAAACGGTTACCGATCAGCCGGGCAGCTCTGGCACCTGTGCCACGACAACTCTGATCGCCGAATCAGCCATCCCGGCAGGGCCATCCTCGTTTGTGCTCACCAGGATCGACCCTGCTTGCTCTGAGCTGATCCATAAAGCCACTGCCCTTGGCCCCTTCACTCGCGTGGAATTGCTGCGTCAGCTTAAGCAATTCGGGGAAGCCAGGATAAGCCACGAACCAACTCGCTACATCCTCGACGGCCGTCCCGCTGCCATTACCGTCGGTTCTGTCTCCATACCTTCAGCCGATCACCGCGCGGGTAAGACGATCTACGCCGCCAAGGCCTGTGCGCTGAGCGACATTCCGGGTGCCGGCCGCATAAAGCCTCATCAAGCAGATATTGGCCCTGTTCTTTGCTTCGACTTCAGCACCGAGAACAGCGACCTCATCAGCCTGATGTTCGCCTTCATCGTTCAATTCGGCAACGATCCGCCGGCGCCGTTGTTTCCGGGCACCGTCCATCCCGGCTATTGGGCGACCGGCGGCAGAAAACCCAATTAGCAGATTCCGGGGAACCAACGTTCCGAGGACCTCGACCCTGACTGTGCCGGGAGCCATAGGCCTCGCTGCGAGAAATAAACAGCTTATGTCGGTTGAAAGGAGGCCTCTAACCCTGTACCGTAGATATTAGAAAATGATTTCGGCCGGGCGGGCCCTCGCGTTACGCTCCGAGCCGGGCAGGTTCCGGCAGTTTTCCGGACTACTCGCGAGCGAAGGGCAGTTTTACTGCTGTCCGGTGACACACTCGATCCCTGTCTAAAATCAGCTTGATCCAGCATCCCGCCGCGGCGGGATTTTTTGCGTACCTAATACGCACGAAAAACCTTGCCGTCAACCACAGTCAACCAAAGAGCCGCTCTTTCTGAAAGGCGCGGGTTCAGCCATGCCGAAAAGCAAGCCACAGATGAGGGCTTTAGAGTCTGCGTGAGAACTCGATTTTGTCTCAGGCAACAACTTTACGGGCTGCAGAAAAGCTCTGTTTTGTATCAGGGCACGACTTTAGTCGGGCCGTAAAAGCTCAACGAAGATTTGGGCTTTAGCCCCTGAGGTACGTTTTGAAAGTTCTACCTCTACGCAATTGTCCTCGAAGACCGAGGCCAACTTTGTCTCGCCACTCTCAACTTCTCAACTCACCACCAAACGGAGCCCACTATGAGAAAGAACGTCAACGACCTCATCACAGACCAGGAAATGACCTTTGCCCGCCTGAGCCTCTCTGGAACCATGACCGACCGTCGTGCCGCAGAAGCCGCCGGCCTTGACCCCAATTCCGCCGCCTACATCAAATCCAAACCTCGTGTCCGCGCCTCCATGCTTGAGCATCGCGCCGCCGTCGAGCAACGGCTCATCGAGCAGGAAACCCAGGAACTGCGCCGGTGCAGCCTGGTGCGAGACCGAGTCCTGGGCCGCCTCTGGCAAATCGCCGATATGGACCCCGAAATGACCCGCAACGGCGCTTCCGCCCAGGTCAAGGCCCTCTCCATGATCATCGCCATCGAAGGCCTGATCCCCTCTAGAACCACCAACGACCGCCGCGCTGTCGCCGCGGAAAACCAATCCGCCCCGCCGCCCGTTCACCCGCCATTCTATGTCTCCGCCTGGGCGCGTACCCGGCAAAACGCGGAGACCGCGGGCTCCGAGGCGTCCCCGGAGCCTGCCGAGGAAGAAGCCCCGCAAGAAGCCGTTACCGAAGTCCAATCCGCTCCCGGAAGGGCGAATGATCCGCCTCCTCCTGCCCCCGGCCCGGCACTTGACCTTGGCGTGTCTGCCGTTGCTGGTCCCTCGAACCCCTCCCAAGCGACCGTATCGCATCACCCTCCTATGTCGGCTTTTGTTCCGGATAGCAGGATCGCCTTTTTCATAGACAAGAACCGCTTTGGCCGGCGCCGCTGACCTACGTGCTGGCTGTTTATGTCCCAAAGACCCAAAACCATCGAATTTTATCGAATTTTACAAAAAGGAGACCTGGGCCGTTGCGTCGGGAATGGGGTTACTGTTTTGCGCTACGGGTAAATTTCCGAATCAGAAACTCCTGAAGCAGGTTTGTTACAACCGAAGACCCGATCCCGATTGCGGTGTTCTCAAATGTCATCCCGAGAGCATTCCTGTTAGCCGGCGGATAGTAAAGATTCGAGATGCCGCCTGCCGCCAGTCCACCCAGAAGACCCGAATAGTTGTACTGCCAGTGTCCGTTATCACCTTTGCAAATAACAGACATGCTCATGGCATACAACGCCCTTTGTCGTATCGTGCCGGTCCCTTTATAGAAATATCTGGGGTCCTGTTTAAAGAGCGATGGAAGCACAGCGCTTCCCAGCAAAGTGTCAATCGAACCCGTTCCGTAGGAAGCGGCAAAGCGTTTTGCGTACCCTCGAGAGCCAGGGCCGTACCCTTTCAGGCCGCCGGTCCCTTGCTGAACCCCAGACGAGAACAAATCCATGCCGATCGTCTCAGGATCGATCAGTGTCTTGAAAGCAAGTGCGTACTTTTGCTTAGCATTCAAAGGAACCGGATCGGGATCGTAGGTGACGTAGAAGTTCGGGATCACTCCCATGATCCGCTGTTTCTCCTCCGCCTTCACTTGCTCTTCCGCCAATTCGCCCTTTGTCACACTCACTCGTACTTCCACGGTTGCACTTTGAATTGTTAGTGCAAGCATGCCCAGGTCGAGATTTTCATTGCCGGCAACTTCGCCGTGGACAGCCTTTGTGGCAAATTCAGGAGCCGCCAGTTGCAGGTCGAAAATACCGGCGTCCGCCGGAATGGTAAAAGATCCATTCTCATCCGTCAGCACCGGTTGCGGGTTCTCTCCTGCGGGTTCGATCAATGAGACGGTGGCTCCCGGAACCGGATCTCCTCTCTGATCCGTGGCAACTCCTGTTACTGAGCTCGATTTCCTAACCGCCTCGATGCCCTTCGTTCCAGTCTGGGCTGAAGCTGTAGCAACGAGCGCAAACGTAAAGATCGACAGAATTGCATTTGTTTTCGACAAAAGTACTCCTGGCTGCTTCAGAGCGATCTCTGCTAGCGCAATGCAAGTTCTGCAATCTGTTCTTTGGTGTGAGCCCGCACGCGGATTTGGACCCGGACTCGAGTGAGCGCAAAGCATGCCAGGATCACCAGAAGAGGATCGACAGGATGGCGGAATCCGGGATCGAGATGGCTCAGGTAATAGGGCACTGGGAATGAAAACAGGACCAGGAAATAGAGCCTTGCCGTCGTACCTCGACCCTCGCGAAACATGAAATACAGACCGGCAATCGAAAGCAACGAAAGTAAGCTGAGAAAACAGATGTTCTCAGGATCAAACGGCTCCTGCCGCAAGTAGTCTCGGTTAAAGCTCCAGAACCCTGTCCACATGAAGACTGCATGGCGCAGCGAGCGCAACGCGTATGTTTCCGGGTGGTTCGCTATGTAATCAATCGCCCGATTGTGCTTGGCGGCCATATACTTCAACTCACCTAACCGTTCGTACTGCGCATTGTCCAGCGCGCTCCCCGAAGGATGCTCGTTACCGTCCCACCAATGCAGACTGTTGTTTACATTGCCGACGCAGACTTCCATCCAGAAGCCGTCTTTGAAAACCACCGGTTGGTGAAGCACCCGCTCATTGCGTATGAGCCAGGGCAGAATCGTCACCACCATTGCTATCAATCCGGCGCTGATCGCCGCCCAGGCGCGTTTGCGTTTTCGGTTCAACTGGACCCAAAGCCAGCTACCGATAAACGGTGCGATGCCTATCATCACCGGGTTGGTCAAGGCCGCAAAACCGAGAAGCACACCAAAACCCGCCCACGCGCTCAGGCGGTCTGAGGACGCCAGCGAGAGAACCAGCTGGAAAATAACAGCAAGCAGCAGCGCGACAAAGGAGTGGTACCACATCGTCGTCGCTGACAGGTCAATTGCGTATGGAAAGAAAGCCCATACCCAGGCCGCAACTTTTGCCGTTCGCAAATCTACGGTTTTTCGCGCGATGTGAAAGATGGGAACCGAGGTGACCGCTGAGAAGAAAGTGTTGATGGCCAGGAACACCAGCGCGGAGGCTTTCGTGTACACACCGAAAGTGGTAAAGATGCCGGCTAAGAAGTAAGGGTAAACCGGTGTGAGCAGGGCAGTGGGCCCCGTGTTAGCCCAGTAAGGATTGGAGAATCCCTGTCCCAGGGCAATGGAATGTGCGACTCGCCCGATCTCGTAAGCAAATTCCCAGTGATCTCGTGCTGGATCGAGGAATCCTTTGTAAACTAATGCCACTACGATCAGGCGCACGGACCACCCCGTCAGGACTGCCCAAAACAGCCATGCGAACGAGTCTCCGTGCTTTTTCAGAAGATTGAGAGGGGAACGAACAGAAGAAACAGGGGAAACCAACAACGATGGTGTCAAGGCAAGCTCCCAAAAAGAAATTGCTATTTTTGAAGAGCAATGCGCTCGCGGAATTTACCCCCGGTTCCATACGTTTTTGCTTGCGAAAGCTGAAGAAAAAAAATAGATAGTGCCAGGGTAGACTTACCCGGGATTGCACTCTTTAGGGGTGAATGGAGCAGCGTAAATTAAAGCGGCGTGAGGTTCCGGCGGTTCCCACCCCGGTTGACCAGCTCTTGGCCAGCCGCTATGGCCAACTGCTGCAATGGGGCGCGGTGCTTACCCGCGGTGATGCAGGCAAGGCGGAAGAAATCGTTCAGGAGCTCTGCCTTTACTTCACACTCACCCAGCCGGACCTGACGACTGTAGTCAATCTCGACGGCTACTTATACACGTCGCTGCGCCACATCTACCTCTCAGCTCTGGCACGTTCTTCGCGAGAGGCGCTGCGCTTCGTCAGCATGGCGGAATTCGATTCATTTGATTCCGCCCTGAGAGGTAACTCATCGGCCGACCCGCTGCAAAAGCAAAACGATCTGCGCCGCATCTGCAGTTACACCGTCTGGCGGAAGGAGTCTTCCAAGAGCGCCAGCTACTTCATTCTGCATTTTTTCCACGGCTACGCACGTCGGGAAATTTCGGAGCTGGCATGCCTGCCGATTGCTGCCATTTACAACAAGCTTAAGCTCGCCCGCTCCGAGGTCGCGTCATACCTGGAAGAACCGGGCAAGCTGCGCATCGTGAACCGCGAGCTTCCACCGCAGCCCAGGCTGTCCTGGAGCCTGTTGTCTGCTCCGGAGCTTTTCAACGAATTACGGAAGTCGATTCTACAGTCGCGCGTAGGCGTTTGCCTTCAGGAGGAGCAGCTGCTTGCCCATTATCGGGCGGCTTCGCCCAAACCGATCTCCTGTTCTTTGTTGGCGCACATCGTCAGCTGTGAGCTGTGCCTTTCGATCATCGATCGTCACTTCCGTCGCCCCACCCTCAAGGACCGCGAACCGTTGGACTGCTTGGGCAGTTCCGCAGATGGAAGCAGCAGTACAGACGGGTCCTCCGGAATAAGCAACAAAGCACAAAAAGAAATGCTGGCGGTTCGAAGACGCTGGGACAAGGTGCATGAACACCGTCCAAGAACGCTTTCCATTGCGGTGAACGGCCACATCATCGCTTTCCACGATGTGCTCGCGGAACACAGTAAGCTCTCGGCTCGAATCGAGCGTCCGGGGGATGTGGAGTTCGTCGAGGTATTCAGTGAGCAGGATGTACGTTTCGCTCTTCTTTCCATCGGCGAGCTTCCGCCAGAGGGCGCACCAGTGCGCACGCAGCGGGTTGAGCTTAGCGACGATCGCTGGCTAGAACTGAGCCTCGCCTTCGACGGTCAGGGCCTGAACGGGCAGGTTGCCTACTTCGATCCAGCGTTGGCCAGCGTGGCCATGGAAGAAGAAGTCGAAGAACCCGCAGCAGCGGCAGCAGCCGCGCCAAACCGCCTAAGGCTGAGTACGCTCGTGGCTGCTTTCCGCTGGCTGTTGGCCGCGATGACTCCGTCGTCTGCGTTCGCCTGGACACTGATCCTTGCCGTTATTTTCGGAAGCGCGGGATACTTCGCCTTCCGTCACCAAACGAAGTCTACCGTTGCCGTGAAGATGCTGGACGACTCGGTCAGGACAGAGGCTGAGGCTCTGCGCGGCGAGACCGAGCATCAGACGCTGCGCCTGGAGGAGATCTCTGCGAACGGGAAGGTACTTGGGCAGGGAACAGTCGATCTCTGGAAAGACGGTAACGGAGACAGATACCTTCGCCGTCTGTATGACGCACAGCACCGGATGGTCGCCGCCGAGTGGCGGAACAAGAGCGGTGAACATAGCTCGCGTCGCAATCCAGGCGGTAAGAATAGCCCTGACGTGAGCCGTCCCCTGGTCATGGGTGAATTCTGGGATCAGGATCTATCGGCCCATGCCTTCAGTACCCTTGCCGGGCAGAACGTTCGCATGCATCCTGTCAAGGAAGGCTATGAGTTGATGACCGACGGTCCCATCGAGGGTCATCCACAATTGTTATCCGTAGCGTTGGTACTCACTCGCCGGCTCCAACCCGTCAGGGTGACCCTGCATGTTCGTGCCGGGAACAATATTCACGAGCTTCATTTTGTGCAAGCCAGCTATGAACGAAGGCCCAGTGCCTCGGTCCCCGACTCGACGTTCGATCCCGCATCGTACGGCGGCGCGCGCGAGTCTCATCCGCTCGAGATGCATCCACCCAATATGCCCGTTGCAGACGACATCGTGCCTCTGCTGGCAGAGTTGCAAATCGCGGTTCTCTATCAACTCAATCTCTTGGGCGCTGACACCGCGGAGCCCATTGAGGTCAAGAGAACCGACGACGGAACCCTTCGTGTATCTGGTGCAATCTCCGACAACACGTTGAGAGCCCAGATCGCTGCCCGGCTGCGAGCGCTACCCAACCATCGGCTTCTCGACCTTAAGCTTTTCTCTCCGCATGAACTACGGATGCATACCTCACACGCAGCGCAAAGCTCCGCGACTCGGGTATATGAAATCGACCAATCCAGGTCCGCGGCGGATGCGCTGCTGCGCAAACACTTCGAAGCAAAAGGGCTGTCCGGCGAGCATTTAGACTCCGCCGTGGTTACGTTCTCGCATAACGCTCTGGAGCACGGTCAACGTGCTTTGCAACACGCCTATGCTCTGGATCGGCTAGGCAGAGCTCTTTCTACTTCCGAGTTGCAATCGGTCAGCTTAACATCAGAGCAGCAATGGACAGAGATGGTGCATCAGCACGCGTCCGATCTGGAGCAACAACTCGCCGCGCTGCACGACCAATTGGGTGAGCTCTCGACCTCGGCCACAGCGCTGCCGAACGCAGATGCCGGATCGGTTCTGATCGCGACCCCCCTGCAGTTCGGCCAGGCCTCGAACCGGCTCTTGCAGCAGGTTCAGGAATTAAATCGCCGTGTTAGTAACGTTTTTGCCCCCGGCACGTCCAGTGAAGACCAAACCAGTCAGGATGATTCTGTAGACGCGATCATCAAGGTCATTCCAATGCAACAGGCCAGGGAAATCAACTCGTTCGCCATGGAATTGAGTTCTTCTCGAACGCCCCCGGCTGTTGAGCAACAGTCCCCTGACCGGCCACGATGAATCGCTACGCCACGGTGTTGGATAGGTTCCGATTCATCCGCGCCCTGATATTTTTTCTCGCTTCCTGTTGCGGAATTCGTAGTGGGGCGCAGGTAAGTACCGCCACCGTGGCCGGCGCGGTTCAGGACTCGACCAAGGCCAGCATCCCCGGCGCAAGCGTCAAGCTGATCAACACCCAGACTGGGGCCGAGAACGACACAACAACAAGCCATGACGGCTCTTTTGTTCTGCCAGGTGTCATTCCAGGTGCTTACACATTGCAGTTTGAGCGGCAGGGGTTTGCTACCACGCAACTCCGCGGAATCACATTGGATGTCGGCGACACCAGAACCCTGCTTGTACGTATGAAAGTGGGACCAGTCGCTGAGTCCGTCACTGTCGATGCCAGTGGCCTCACGCTCAACAGTACGGACGGCGCAGTGAGCACGGTGGTCGACCGCAAGTTGGCCGAAGGTGTTCCGCTTAACGGCAGAACGTTCCAGGATCTGATCTCCATGACCCCGGGCATCGTAACCCAAAATCCCCAGGCGGCCGGCCAGCGTTCTGAGACGCAGGGAGACTTCAGCGTGAACGGACAAAGGCCGGAGTCAAACTCATTTTTTGTAGATGGAATCGCCGCGGATTCCAATGGAGGAGTGACCTCGGGCCACTCTCGTACCGTGAGCACCGGGTCTGCTGCAGGGGCGACAGCGCTGGGCACTACGCAGAGCCTGGTCTCCGTAGAAGCGCTGCAGGAGTTTCGCGTGCTGACTTCCAGCTATTCCGCAGAATATGGACGAACGCCGGGCGGTCAATTCACCTTTCTGACTCGCTCCGGAGCCAACGATCGCCACGGCAGCCTCTTTTTTAACCTTCGCAACAACACCTTTGATGCGATTGACTGGTTTGCAGAACATGCGGGCCCTGCCTTCATTCGCGGCTCCGGAACACCATACACTCAAAACGATTTTGGAGGTACATTCGGCGCTCCAGTCATCTTGCCCGGCGGTTACAACGGCCGGGATAAGACGTTCTTCTTTTTGTCGTATGAGGGTCTTTATTTTCCGCAGCCGACGCCCCAAACTTATCCATACACTTTAGGTTTCGACTATTTAACCCAGCTTCCTCCACCCGTCCTTTATCCGGTCGTAGGATGTTTTCCTGGGGCACAGGCCCCGATTTATGACAACTCAGGCAATCTGACTGGATTGGGAAGCACTTTTATTTCGCCATTCGCGCTTCCAGCCCATTTAAATTCCACGAGTCTTCGCGTGGATCATACCTTTTCCCGAAAATTTGCCACCTTCTTTCGTTTTGGAGACGCACCCAGTAATAGCCAAACGGAGCAGCTTTATTCACTCAGTAAGAATCAGATCGGAAATCGCACGTTCTCTCTTGGAGCCAATAGTCAGCTATCTGCGAATATCAACAACGAACTCAGGTTAGGATTCGTTGATAACGGCTCCAGCGTGCTGTCCGAAACATCTCCCTATTACTACTTTCAACCGAATGGGCTGAACCAGGCTCTCGGCATTCCCAGCTCGTATAACTCGGTAAGTAGCGAAGCCTACGTTCACATCGTGGGCGTCGGTGATACTGAAAGCAATACCAACACTGCCTACGGTTCTCTCCATCAATGGAATCTCCGCGACAACTTCAATGTGCAGGCCGGCAGGCACCTACTAAAACTGGGGATGGATGAACGCCGGATCACGTCCAATCTGCACCCCGCGGCACTCTCGGTACAAGCGGATTTCCTCGACCTGAACTCTATGTTGAACAACGCGGTGTCAGCCCTCGTCGTTACCGCGACCAACCCCGCAAACCCGGTTATCAATCAGTTTTCTTTATTTGCGCAGGACGACTGGAAAATGTCTAAAGCACTTAGCCTGTCCCTCGGGCTGCGTTGGGATCTGGCTCCGCCGCCAAAGGGAGAAGATGGGCAGGATGCCTATACCGTTCTCGGCGATGTCAACACTCCCGCCAGCCTGAGGGTTGCCCCCAGGGGTACGCCGCTTTGGCATACGGGATGGTACAACTTCGCTCCCCGTGCCGGCGTAGCTTGGGCGGAAAATAGCGAACCGGGCAAGGAATTGATCGTGCGCGCTGGCGGTGGGGTCTTCTTTGATACCAGCAACCAACCGGCATTGCGCGCTTTCAGCGGCCTCGGTTTCGCAAACTCGATTCATTTTGCCGGCCAGCCGTTGCCGGTCACGCCGGCGGAACTCAACGTACCTCCGCCGGGTAGCTCTCCCTACAGCGGCACAAATGCGTTTGCTTTTCCCGCCCATCTTCAACTTCCTTACAGTTTGCAATGGGATATTGCGGTTGAGAAGGCTCTTGGCAGGAGCCAGACGTTGACGGCATCCTATGTGGGTGCGAGCGGCCAGCGGCTGCTGGAAGAGCAGCGCAGGAACGTCAATCAGGCAAACCAAAATTTTGGAGATATAACCTTCTATCCCGTTGGGCTGACTTCAAGCTATCAAGCCATGCAGTTGAAATTCCAGCGCTCGCTGGTGCAGGGAGTGCAGACGCTGGTGTCTTATACCTGGGCGCACGCGCTCGATTATGGCTCGACCGACCCTGCTTTTCCTTTGATTCATGGAAACTCCGACCTCGACGTGCGTCATAACGTCGAAGCCGCGGTCTCCTGGGATGTGCCCAGGCCCTCAGGAAGCTATCGCAAAAGAAATCTATTGGGAGGTTGGAGAATCGATGGCCGGGTGCTGGCCAGAGCAGGTTTTCCGGTTGATCTTGGTGGTAACTTCTTCCTCGACCCCATCACTGGCAACACCTACTCTAGCGGTGTGGACCTCAGTCCTAATACTCCGCTGTACCTGCACGGTTCCGGATTTCCCGGCGGCCGCATCTTCAACGGCGGCATCAACGCAGCCAATCCAGCCTTCAGCGTGCCGCAAGGGGATGCCCAGGGGGACGCACCACGCAACCTGGTTCGAGGCTTCAGCGCTTTGCAGGGGAACGCCGGTGTTCGCCGTGCGTTCCAGTTCCATGACTCGCTGAACTTCCAGATTGGTGCGGAGATGTTCAACGTAACCAATCATCCAAATTTCGGCTACATCGATCCTTACGTGCCCGATTTGCTGTTCGGGCAACCGACCAAGCTTTTGAATCAAAGCTTCGGACCCACCGGTTCTGTTTATCAACAGGGTGGGCCACGTTCGATGCAGATCTCACTGCGCCTCACCTTCTAAGCCTGGTTCAGGCGCGGTCCGGCACATGACGCCGATCGGAAAAAGCTGCAAGGTCTTGTTGATCGCCAGGTCGTTTGCAGCAGACAAGCTGCGGGTAGAGCCTTCGCCGCCCAGGCCGCATGCTGTGGCCCCCGCAGCACACTGCGGAAATCACGGTTGTGAAACGGTATGGTTACCGTGCGTAATCGCAGCGGTGCACGTAGGCTGCAGGGCGGCGCGGAAGGGCGTGTTCTGCACCGCCGAGAGTCCTCCAGTCGCAGGGTTCAGGGCCAGCCCCGACACCGTATTGCTGAGGAAATTAGCGGTGTAAATGTACCGGCCCTCCGACGGCTCGATGAGGAGACAGAGCGGACCGTTGCCAACCGCGTAGATAGACGAGCCGGCAAGCGGGGTTGCGTTGCCCGTGGACTGGTCAATGGAATACGCGCTTACGTCGTTAGCATTGAAGTTGGCGACATAAACGTAGATGCCGCGGGGGTCGACTGCGACGGCAATGGGCAGGTTATCCGTCTGGAATGGCTTTGCCATCATCACCAGCGATCCATTGGACTGCACCAGGAAACCGTACATCTGATTGGTAGCGCCGTCTGTGACATACAGGAATTTGCCGGCCGGATCGCTGGCCAAGGCATTAGGGTTAGTTCCAACTTTGAAAAGGCCGATCGAACTAAGGACGCCGTCCGATCCAACTTGAAACGCTGCGATGGTGGCATCGCTTTGATTCACCGCGTAGACAAAGTTTCCATTGGCCAGCACATTGACTGAAGTCGGATTATTCCCCAGCGCGAAATAAGCATTTGTGCCATTTGGCACAGGCTGGCACAAGCTGCTCGTTGCGCCAAGCTGACCGTTCGCATTGATGGGAAAGACTACGAGCGCGCCGGGTCCGGGAATGCTGAGGCTGAAATTCGGCTGGTACGTCTCTACTATGTAGAGGTAGGTGCCGGCCTTGTTCACTGCCAGCTGCGACGGGTAGCTTCCTGGCAGGTTGCAGGTCTGTTGGGGATAGAGTTTGCCATCGGTGCCAATGGCGAATTCCACGACGGTATTGTCGTCATGATTGATGACGTAGAGATTCTTACCGTTCGGCGACGCCACATCCGCGACAGGGTTCCGGCCGCCTGAGCCGTACGGGGAATCGGTGATCTGATACAGAATGCCCGCTTCGCTATCGACTTTGTATACGCTGATCTGTCCCGGATTTTGCTGGGAAGCAGTGACGTACAGAAAATCGATTGTATTGCTGGGTCCGCATGCAGTGGCACCGAATCCCAGACCAAGGGACACTACGGAGGCCAAGGCGATCCGGCCTGATTTACTCAACTTCATGCGCTTCCTTCATCCTGGCCCAACATACAAATGGAGCAGGGCTGCAGCTTGCAGCTGTGCTATGGATAGAAAATCTTTCTGCTATCTCCCACCTGCATTGTAAGAGCTTGGACCGCTTTCGGCCACTTGCCCCCAACGGCCTCAACACCTCGTCTGCACGCAACAGGAGTTGCCTACCTTGCCTCTCGGCCATCACCGCGCGCAAGCCAACCAGCAGGAGGAACACAGCGAGCGTCTGGAAGCCGCTGGTCACGGCAAGCAACACCGCAAGCGGAAATTGCAAGGTCCACTTGCATTCAGAGTCGGCGATATCAGGGCTGTATGACCTCGATGGCATGGTTGCCGTGGGCAATGGCCGCGCTGCAGGTAGGCTGCCCAGCGGCCCTGAAGGGAGTGTTCTGTACGGCCGTGAGCGCGCCGGTGGAAGGGTTCAGAGTGAAGCCAGATACTGTGCTGCCCAGGAAGTTCGAGGTATAGACAAAGCGCGCTTCTGCGGGGTCGATCAGGATGCAGGTTGGCCCGGCGTCGACGGCATAGGTGGTCGCGCCCGCTATTTGCGTGGCGTTTCCGGTGGTGCGATCAATGGTATAGGCGCTCACGTCGTTAGCGTTATAGTTCGCGACGTAGACATAGATTCCTCTGGGATCGACCTGGACCGAGTCCGGAAGATTGTCAGTCTTGAAGGGGGTTTGCAGAGGGACCAACGTTCCGTTCAGTGCGATCTGGAACCCGATCATCTGGTTGGCGGCGCCATCGGTGACGTAGACCCACCTGCTGGTTGGATCACTGGCGATCGCGTTGGGTGCGACGCCGATGGGAAAAGTGCCGATCGAGGCGAGGCTGCCGCTAGAGCCAACCTGAAAACCGGAGATCGTGGCGTCACTTTGGTTGACGGCGTAAACATAAGTTCCGCTGGCCACGACGTTGACTGCCGCCGGATTGTTGCCCACCGGGAAAAAACCATTGCTGCCATTTGCGACAGGTGTGCACAGGCTTGATGTGGCGCCCAGTTGCCCATTGGCGTTGACCGGGTACACCACCAGCGCTCCGGGTCCGGGATTGTTGGCGCTGTGGCCCGGCTGGTAAGTCTCTACAACATAGAGGTAGGTTCCAGCCTTGTTAATCGACAACTGGGTGGGGGAGCTGCCCGGAGTGGTGCAGGACTGCTGCTGGGTGATGGTGCCGTTGGTGTCAATGGCGAATTCCACGACCGTATTGCTGTCGTGATTGAGGACGTAGAGATTCTTTCCGTTGGGCGACGACACGTCAGCGACGGGGTTTGCACCACCGGAGGGGAAGGGAGAGCCGGTGAGCTGGATCAGCGCCCCAGCTTGACTGTCGACCTTATACGCATTGATCTGGCCATTTGGCTTGGAGGATGTGACGTAAACAAAATCGATCGTATTGGGGGGTCCGCACGCAACAACACCGAATCCCAGACCAAGGGACACTACAGAGGCCAAGGCGATCCGGCCTGATTTACTCAACTTCATGCGCTTCCTTCATCCTGGCCCAACCAATCAATGGAGCAGGGCTGCAGCTCGCAGCAGAGCTATGGATAGAGTCGTTTACGGCAAAACCAGAGTTACTGTGTCCCCAAGAGTTCTGTACTGGGTCGCTGCTCCCTGGTGGTCGCATCGACTGGAGGCCCGTTGCTTCGGGATACATCAACTCTGGTTTTGCTATAGGCCCACTTGCATTCAAAAAGAACATCTCTACTGTCTAGAACAAAGTGCCGGTAGCCGCGCACCAGGTTGGCTGGCCGGTTGTGGCGAATTGAGTAGCCTTGCGCAGCGTAGTCAGCGTACCGGTGGAGGAGTTGATGATCGCGCCAGTGACCTCGCTGGAGGAATAATTCACTGTATACAGATATTGATTCGACGGATCCTCCAGGATGCAAGTTGGAGAGGCCCCTGCGCCAAAAGGAACAGTGGTCGAGATTTGCGTCAACCTGCCGGTCGTCGGATCGATGAAGAAAGCACTGACCGAACTGGCCGAGCTACTGGGAGTCAGGTTCGGTCCAAAATTTGTGAGATAGAGGAACTTGTTTTGATGGTCGACGATCATCGGGCCCGGGTTGGCCACGGTGCCCGTGTTGTTCACCTGCCCGCCAACCAGAGACTGCAGTGCGCCGTTGGTGCCGACAGTGTAGGGCAGGATCTGGCCCGCGTTGGTGCCGTCCTCGGCATCGATCAGGTACACGTATCTCGAACTGGCGTAGATATAACTGAGCTGGACGGCGCCGGTAGAAATGGGAGTATTTTGTGTCAGGGTCAACTGTCCGGCGCTGTTGGCGTATACGAACACACCCTGCGCAGGATCGTTGGTGTTGCCGGCCTGTCCCTTTTCAATGGTGTAGATAAACGACCCGCTGGGTATCAGGAAAAAGTTGATGGGCGAGCTGCCAACGGGAAAATAAGTGAGGTTGGTGCCGGCGGAATTCTTCACCTGCTGGTTGGTAATCAGGGAAAGCCTGCCCGTGTTGCCGTCGATGTTGAAGGCCGTGATGTCACCGCAAACGGTGGCGTCATTCCCAGGCACATAGGCTTTGCAGTTTGCCTTGTCTGTAGGTGTGTCCGGAACGGTTGAGTCGAGCACAAAAAGGTGAGTGCCGGACGCATCTGCCTGTATGGCGATGGGTTGATTGCCCTGGCTGGTATACGAAGCCTGGAAACTCAGTCCACCCTGACCACCGACGGTGAACAGGGATATATTAGCTCCCGTTTGGTCGGGGGGCGTGTTTGCAGGGCAGGCAATCTGCCCGGTCGCGCCACAGCCTGCATTCAGAACATAGACGAACTTGCCCGCTGTGGACACCAGTATCTTGATGGGGTTAACTCCGCCTGAGCTATACGGAGAGTTCTGCGTTGCTGTCAGTTGGCCAAGGTTGTTATCAATTCTGAAGCCGGAAATCTGCTGGTATTGAGTGCCGGTCACGTAGAAGTAACCGACTGTGTGATCCGTACTGCAGGAGGTCACTCCAAATCCCAATCCGAGGGACACTACAAGGGCCAGACAAACCTGGCCGAATTTCCTGAACTTCATGCGTTTCCTTCATCCCCGTCGCCGTGCGGTCTCTAGGGCTGCCTTTGCAGCTAAACTGTTAAAAACTGGGTCCTAACGCCAATTGTAAAAGCTGAAGCCACTTTCGGCTATAGCAGCCCGCGTGCTGTCATTTGGGTCACCACACCCGGCAAGAGGTTTCCGGATACATGGGAGCGGCCTTTTTGCAGCCGAACGCCTTGCCGAACTGATCGAAATTTTGGACTGTGCCGTTCACCCGCCAATGTCCCGGGGAGTGCGGATCCGTAAGGACGTTGTTCCGCGCCGCTTGCTCGCGTATGTTCTCGCAAGACAGCTGGCCGTAGGCCAGGAAGAACCGCTGGGCGGGTGAATAGCCATCGATTTCGGGCGCCGGAGCTGCCCCGGCCAAAGTATCCATCAGCGCCATGTAGGCAATGCGCAGGCCGCCATTGTCGGCGGTGTTCTCACCCAGGGTGAGTTGCCCGTTCAGCTTGACTCCCGGGGCCGCCTCGAAGTTGCCATACTCTTTCACCTCGCAGTCGGTTCGATCGCTGAAAGCCTTACGGTCGTCTGCAGTCTGCCACTCAACCTGGTTGCCATGGCCATCGAATTTGCTGCCCTGGTCGTCGAAGCCGTGCGTCATTTCATGGCCGATTACGGTGCCGATGCCGCCAAAGTTCACCGCCTCATCCTTGGAGAAGTCGTAGAAGGGGGGTTGCAGGATGCCGGCGGGAAAATTGATGTCGTTATTGCTTTGCGAGTAGTAGGCATTCACAGTCGGCGGCGTCATGTGCCATTCCGTTTCATCCACTTGTTTGCCCAGCTTTGCCAGGTTGCGCCGATCCTCGAAAATATCCGCCCGGGCCACGTTCCCCAGCAGATCGTCGCGCTTTGTCTCCAGCGTAGAGTAGTCACGCCAGTGCTCCGGATAACCGATCTTGTTACGAATCAGCGCCAGCTTTTCGAGCGCCTTCTTTTTGGTTTCGTCCGACATCCAGGGCACCTGGTCGATATCCTGGCGCAGCGCGGCTTCGAGCGCGGTCACCAGTTTGGTCATGTTCTCTTTCTTCTCCGGGCTGAAATACTTTTTCACCCAGTCCTGCCCCACGGCTTCCCCCAGGGCATTGTCGGTGGCCAGCGTGCAGCGCTTCCACCTCGGCGCCATTTCCTGCTGACCCTGCAATTCGCTGTTGTAAAACTTGAAATTCTCTTCAGCAAACGGGTCTGACAACCAACGCGCCGCACCATGCAGTGCCCGCCAGCGAAGATAGCTCTTCCATGCCTTCAGGCTCTGGGCGCCGATCTGCGCGTTCATGGTGCTGAAGAATTGCGGATATACCACATCCAGGCTCTCGAAGGCGCCCATGTTGATTCCTTGGAGATAAGACGGCCAGTCGAAGTTCGGGGTTAGCGTCTCCAACTCCGCCAACGTTATCAAGTGGTAGCGTTTGGCCGGGTCTCTAAGGTCTGTGCGGCTCAGGGAGCCTTGCGCCAGCGCCGTTTCAATGGCCATGACAGCCTGTGCCTCGCTGGCGGCGTTCTCAGGAGTGTCGCCGGCCAGTTGGAACATCCTGGTCATGTGGGCTACGTAGTCGTCGCGAATCTTCTTCTGCCGCGGAGTATCGCGCAGATAGTAATCGAGATCGGGCAAGCCGAGACCGGCCTGCCCGGCTTGCGCGATTTGCCGGCTGGAGTCTTTTTGGTCCTGGCCCACGCCGAAGTTGAAGACTCCGCTGACGCCGTCTCTGATTTCGAGTGTAGCTAGCAAAGCAGCCAGTTGCTTCTTGTCGCTCAGTGCATCGATGGTGTTCAGGGCAGGCTGCAGTGCCGTTACACCCTTCTCGTTGGCCAGTTGGGTGTTCATGCAGGCAGCGTAGAAGTCGCCATATTTTTGTTGCAATGGCGTACGCTTTGGATCCGCAACTGAGGCTGCCTCCAACTCCTTGTACAACAGCCAGGCGTTTCTCTCCCGCAGTTGAATGAACTCGCTCCACCTCACCTGGTCGGGGGGGATGGGGTTATTTTTCTGCCAGTTCCCGCAGGCGTATTGATAGAAATCATTGCAGGGATCGGCGGTCTTATCGATGGAGGTCACGTCAAAGCTCTGTGGGGCCTTGGGCTCGACTGGGGCTACATTGCTCTGTGCCTGAACGAGCCAGCTATACATGAAGAGAGCGCTGACGGTGAAAACTACCTTCATACTTCTCAGAAAACTTTAACGTGGAAGGTGAGGTACTTCTTGGGGTTCTCGCGGATGGCTGCCACCAGCCCTCGTGTCTCGGTCAGAGACTGGTCGAGATTGTTGTAGAGAGAGGGATTACGCACCAGTTGGCCGACGGTTCCTTCGCCGCTGTCCACCCGGTTCAGCACCGAATCCAGCTTGTCGACGGTGTCTCTGAGCTTAGCAGCGAATTGTGGGTCTTTGGCGATCATGCCCAGGCCGCCCTTGCCGGCGTTGATGTCGGCAAGAAGCTGGTCGGCGTTCTTCACAGACGAGTTCAGATTGTTGGCCAGGGTTTCGTCTTTCAGCAACTTGCCGATCGTGCCCTTGCCCTCGTCAAGGCTGGTGGCCATCTTGTCCAGCTTGGCTACCGTGTCGTTAATGTGGTTGTACAAGGTGTCATCCGCAACCAGCTTGCCGATGGAGCCCTGGCCGTTAGAGACCGTATCCACTAGCCGGGATAGCTCATTCAAAGTCGTTAACGCTTTGTTGTACAGGTCAGGATTGTTGATCAGTTCGCCGATCGAGCCCTTGGTCGAGTTGAGCGAATCCGCAAGGTGGTCGACCTTGGCCAGAATGGTGTTCAACTGCTCAATCGTTCCCTGACTCGACTTGATGACGTCCGAGAGGTTGGGAGTCTCGTTGGTTTTGAGCTCTGCGTTGTTCTCGACCGGCGGCCCGGTGGCGGATTTGCTATTGATATCCACCACGGTATCGCCCAGGACGCCAATGGTTTCCAGGCTGGAGGTGGAATCGCTATGCACGGCTTGGCGGTACTTGTTCCCGATCTTCATCGTCACTTCGACCGGGGTAAGCTTGCGCGCGGGCACGATCTTCACCTGGGTCACGGTGCCAATGGTCACGCCTTCGAGGTTCACCGGGGCGCCGTTTTTCAGGCCGGCGGCGTTTTCAAAATAGGAACGCAGGGTAGTTTTGCCGGTGAAGAGGCCGCCCGTGCTTCCTGCCATGAGGAAGACGAGAGCGCTCAAGGCCGACGCCGCGACGATCACCAGTACGCCCACTTTCAGTTGCGACCACTGGACTTCCTGCTGGCTCGGCACGGACCCCCTCTTTAGCTGCTTCGACTGAGCATATCAAATGAGGGTTTAGGGCGGCTTGTCACGAACAAGGCCGCCCTCGTGAGGTCCACCAGCCCGCAACAGGCTTGAGGGAGAAACCTGCGGTATCCCACCCTTCGCAAAGAGCGCGAAGGATGGGGCATCCGGCGATTGGTGCGGGGATAGAGCCGAAAAGCTTGCTCGCTAGTCTTCCATCATCACCGACGCCATTGCCAGCGTGGCGGTGTGGGTGAGGGAAAGCGAAATGGTTCTGACGCCGAGCTCGGTGGCCAGCAGGGCGGCGCGTCCGCGCAATTGGAGGGTGGGGCGGCCTCCTCGTTCACGCTCGACTTCGAATTCATTCCAGGTGACACCTCTGCTGATGCCGGTTCCCAGTGCCTTCGCGCCTGCTTCTTTGGCGGCGAAGCGCGCGGCGAAACTTTCCGCACTGCCGCGTTTGCGGCTGCAATACTCAATCTCGTGATCGGTGAAAATGCGGCGCAAAAAGCGGTCGCCGTAGCGTTCGATGGATTGCGCGATGCGCTCAATCTCGATCAAGTCCACGCCCGTTCCGACCAGCATGCTGACCACATTACCATGGGGTTCATTCCGGTCATACAAATCGCGAACCGTGGTACCTGTTCTGCGGTTGAAGATTGCCTTTGCATGGCCGATCAATTGAGCAAGCGAGGTATAGTCAAGTTCAACCAATACCCATATGTCAGATACGCTTTCAGACGATGTTCTCTATTTAACGGCGCTTCTGCATGAAGGCCAATCGATGGTCGTACCCCAACTCAGCGGCGTGATTCCCGATTGTGGAGGATGGATTCGGAGCCGCTCTTATACTGAGCCGGGTACGGCCCGGTTCGTGTTCGAATTTCCCCGCGATATCTGTGTTGAGATCTATAGTGCACTGGTTTCCGTGGGGCTGCAGCTGACGGCTGCTTCCCATTCCGCGTTGACGGAGCTTTGCCGCTGCACTCCGCATGTATTCGATCTGGCTTCGAGGACGCTCCCGGCGATGGACGTGGCCACGCTCGACGCCGCCACGCGCTACATTTGTTCGCTCGAAATCATCAAGGTCCAGTTGCAGATCTGGATGGTGAAAGAAGAAGAACTGCAAACCCAGGTGGATGAGAACCAGTGCTTCGCTGCCTGATTTTAGAGCAGCTTCGCAATACCGTGTTCTCGGAAGGATTGCGAGGAGTGGTTTTCCTTGAGAGAAAACCACGAAAACACCTGTCGCTTCGGTCTGCACCAATTGCGAAACTGCTCTACCCGGCGTCGACTAGCCCATAGCGCCGCTGCCAGGCCTCGCGCAGCCGGCTCCAAACCTTAGCCTTTTCTTCCTCGGGGATCTCGCTGGCAGCCGACACGAACGATGCTGATTCTGTTTTCGCCAGCTCGAGCATAGCCCGGTCGCGCACCAGGTTGGCTACCCGGAAGTCAGGAATTCCCGCTTGCCGGGTGCCAAAGAATTCTCCCGGGCCGCGAAGCTGCAGGTCCAGTTCGGCCAGCTCGAAGCCATTCTGGGTCCGCACCATGGCTGCCAGCCGTTCCGCCGCCGCGGGCGAGATTTTCCCTCCAGTCATGAGGATGCAGTAGGACCGGGCGCTGCCCCGGCCCACGCGGCCGCGCAATTGATGCATCTGGGCCAGCCCGAACCGCTCCGCGTGTTCAATGACCATCATGGTTGCGTTTGCTACGTCGACCCCGACTTCCACCACGGTGGTTGAGATCAGCACATCGATCTCCCGGCGCTGGAAGCGGCGCATGATGATCTCTTTCTCGTCCGCGTCCATCCGTCCATGCAGCAAACCCAGGCGCAGGCCCTGCAGGGCTCCGGATTTAAGGGCCTGGTACATGTCGGTCGCGGCTTTGAGGGAGGGACCGGCCGGCGGTGAAACCTTTTGAAACAACAAGCCGGGCCGTCCAGCCTTGGGTTGCGATTTCTCCTCAGCGGCTTCACCCTCGGCGGCGGCAAAATCCAATTCCGGCTGATCGTCTTTGGCGCCTTCGATCACCGGGTAGACCACGTACGCCTGGTGGCCCATGCGCACTTGTTCCCGCACCTGGGCCCATATTTCGCCCGCCATGTCGTCAGACACCTGGCGAGTCAGGATGGGGGTGCGGCCCGGGGGCAGCTCATCGAGCACGCTGAGATCGAGATCTCCGTAGAGCGAAAGGGCTAGGGTCCTGGGGATCGGGGTGGCGGTCATCACCAGGACGTCCGGCTCGCCGGCATTGGGCTTCTTCATCAAGCGAAAGCGCTGCAGAACCCCGAAGCGATGCTGTTCGTCGACCACGACCAGGCCGAGTTTGGCAAAATCCACACGCTCCTCGATCAGGGCGTGGGTGCCAATGACCAGTTGTGCCTCTCCGCGGGCGATCAGGCCCCGGTTGGCGCGTTTGCGGTCTTCATCGAGCGAACCGGTCAGCAGAACCACTTTGTATCGTTGCTGCGACCGTTCCAGCAGCTTGCGGGCTCCCAGGAAGTGCTGGGTAGCCAGAATCTCTGTGGGCGCCATGAGGGCCGTCTGGTAGCCGTTCGCGATGGCCACCAGCATGGCTTGCAGGGCGACGATGGTCTTGCCCGAGCCCACATCCCCCTGCAGCAGGCGGCGCATCGGTTCTGGCGACCGCATGTCGTTGACTATTTCGCCCAGGGCTTGTTTCTGCGCTTTGGTGGGATGGAAGGGAAGTACCTGGCGTAGCGCGGCGCGAACCTCAGCATTGGTTTCGAAGGGAATTCCCTGGCGCTGCCGTAATTTTTTCCGCTTCAGCTCCAGCCCCAGCTCCAGGAAAAAGAGCTCTTCGAAGATCAGGCGTTTTTGCGCGGGCGTCGACCAGGACTGGAGCTGATCCATGGGGGTTCCCGGTTCGGGGAAGTGTGCCCAGCGTAAGGCCTCTTCGCGACTGGGCAAATCGAGCCGCCCGCACAGCGCCGAGGGCAGCGTTTCCGGGATTCGACCCTTCAGGTCTTCCAGCAATTGCCATAGGACCCTGCGCTGCCAGCGGGAAGCCAGTTTGTTGCCCAGGGTTTCATAGACGGGCGTGATGCGGCCCACCTCCAGCAGCTTCGATTCCTCATCGTCGTGGTCGTCGGGCAGCACTTCCACCTGGGGTTGGATCATTTTGAAGCTGTTCGTGCTCCGCGAAGGCTCGACTTTCCCATAGAGCGCGACCCACTGGCCGGCTTTGAAACGGTCTTTTAAATAGGTGCCGTGGAACCACATGCATTTGACCCTGCCGCCCAGGCCCTGGCCTACGGTCATTTCAAAGATCGGCATGCGCCGGGTGCGCAGCAAAGTCATACCCCGGACTTCGCCGATCAGGCTGGCCATTTTGCCGGGAACCAGCTCTTCGATTAATTGCGGACGAAGGCGGTCTTCGTAGCGGAAGGGGAGGTGGTAGAGCAGGTCTTCGATGGTCGAGATGCGCTTATCCTGCAGCGTCTGGGCGATGCGCGGGCCGATGCCCTTGACGAACTGCAGAGACGTTTCCAGAGTCAGTAGCACATCAGAGATGCTATCAGCGGCGCCGGCGGCTCTGCCGGATGCCGGCTACCTCGCGGGCCTATCTCGCTGTGGGTGAAATCTGGGATACCACGGCATGCAACCCGCCAGTGTTTTCGCTCCGCGGACGGGAACCTTTATCCGTGGTATCCCACATCCCGCACCATGAGCGCGAGAACTCTGATGGGCGCCCCAGAAAATCGGGGTTCTGAGTCACCCAAAAGTTCTTATGGGGTTACCGGGCTGCGAGGCCTGGCCGCCGCTTTTGTGCGGCCAGCATGTAGACACACCGGGCGTCGACGTGCTCGGCCATTTGGAAAACCTTATCGAGTTTGTCATCCAGAGACGGCTTACTTCCAGATCGCGGCAGAGAGTAAACATGTGAAGCAGAATCACGCTTGTAGGTGTTCATAATGAATACTTGTATACCTGAGGGTGGGTCTGTCTGAAATGCGCCAATCTCACTATTACCCCAACACAAAGGGGGCAGCGCGACTCCCCATCCGGCTGCCCAGGCGGTTACCTCAGCGTAAAATCGGCCGGTGAAGGACTCTGCCCGGGGTTTTAGCTACGGCCAGCGGATCATGATTGCGATTGTTCCGCGGGTGGTGGCTCTTCTGTTGAGGTTACTCGACCGCACCTTACGTTACGAGGTGGTGGTTGAGCCGGGGGCTCAGCCGGCGAGGCCGCCTGCGCAGCAGGTGTGGTGTTTCTGGCACCGCTGCCTGATTCCTTGCGGTTGCTATTTCCACCATGAATTCCGGGTAGCGGTATTGATCAGCAGAAGTTTTGATGGGGAACTGATCGCGCAGACGATGGAACGTCTCGGTTTCCTGACTGCGCGGGGATCGAGCAGCCGCTCTGGGGGGAGCGGCCTGCTGGCGCTAGCCAGGGCGGTCGAGCGCGGGCACGGGGCGGTCTTTACGGCAGATGGCCCCCGCGGTCCGGTTTACAAGGTGAAGCCTGGCGCGGTGAAGCTGGCCCAGCTTACCGGCTACCCCATCGGCATCTTTTATGCTCATCCGGAGAAAGCCTGGTTGCTGCGTTCCTGGGATCGCTTCCTTATACCCAAACCTTTTTCCCGGGTTGCGATCAGTTGGGGGAGAAATGTCGAAGTTCCGCAAACCGGCGATGCGCTGGTAATGGAAGCGAAGAGGTTGGAAGTGGAGGCTGCCCTGGAACGAGCCCGGCTAAACGCCGAACGGCACTTCGCAAGCGAGCATTAGAAGCTAGGGAGCCACCCACTGCGGGTGAGAACACCCGCAAAACATTTCCATGGAAATGTTTTGCGGAGATCCGATCGTCAGCCAATGAACATGCAGTCTCCGTAGGAAAAGAATCGATAGCCGGCTGAAACCGCGTGACGATAAGCAGCTAGTGTATTTTCCTTGCCGGCAAAGGCGCATACCAGCATCAGCAGCGTCGACTGGGGCAAGTGAAAATTAGTGAGCAACGCCGAAACAACCTGAAACCGGGAGCCCGGCGAAAGGAAAATACTGGTGCTGCCGGAATGCGCTTCCAACCTGTTAATGCTTGCGCAGTGTTCCAGTACGCGGACCGTCGTCGTGCCGGCGGCAACGACGCGGCGGCCCTCGCGCAACGCGCGATTCACCTCCAGTGCGGTTTCTTCCGGCAGAGAATATCGTTCCTCGTGGAGGCGTATTTGCGATACCTCCGCCACTCGCACTGGTTGGAATGTTCCCAGTCCCACATGGAGAGTCAGGTGAGTTACGACCACGCCACGGGCGCGGATCCGCTCCAGCACTTCAGGAGTGAAGTGCAGCCCGGCAGTGGGTGCGGCGACTGAGCCTGGTTGGCGCGCAAAGACGGTTTGGTAACGCTCACGGTCCAATGCCTGGTCTTGCCGGCGAATGTAGGGCGGCAGCGGGATGTGTCCCAAACGTTCCAGGTGCCTGAAGAAATCCTCCACAGGCGTGAAGCGGAGCTGACGTTCGCCGAACTCACCCCTCGAGGTGACCGTAGCCTCGAGGAACGCGTTCCCATCGGGAGCCGCGTAGGTCACCTGCTGGCCTACGTCCATCCTGCGCGCCGGACGGGTGAGTGCCCGCCATTCCCACTCGCTGAGCTGCGCGGTCAGCAGGACCTCCACCTGGTGTGTCCCGTTTTTTCCAGGGCACATGCCAAAAAGCCGTGCCGGGATTACTCGGCTATCGTTCAGCACCAGGACATCGCCATCGCGGAGCAGTTGCGGTAGGTCGGTAAACCACAAATCTTGCAATGACCCAGTCTTCCGGCTCATGGCCAGCATGCGGCTTTCGCCCCGTTGCGGCGGCGGCTGCTGCGCGATCAGCTCTGCAGGAAGCTCAAAGTCGAAGTCGGAGACCAGCACAGATCGATTGTATGAAAGCGCGGTATCCTCAAAGGAGCGAGAGGAGGTCACCATGGCGACTGAAGACCTGCAACTCCGCCGTACGGACTCTTTCTCCCACGCTGAAAAAGGGTTTGCCTTCGACATGAATGAGCTCAAAAATCTGCTCGACTGAAAGAGCAATGGCCTCGGAAACTAAACCCCCCATCTTCCTGCTCGATGCGATGTCGTTCATCTTTCGCGCTTATCACGCGATGCAGCGGCAGCGTCCGATGTCGACCCGCTCCGGCGTGCCGACGGCGGCCACCTTCGTTTTCGTCAACATGATCAACAAGCTTCGCCGCGACTTTCAGCCGGAGTACTTTGCCGCCGTCTTTGACGTGAGCGGTTCGGTTTTTCGCGATGAGCGCGCGCGCAGCATCGCCACGGTGAAGAAGTGGAACATCAAAACCCAGACCTTTGATGAGCTCGACTACGGTGGTTACAAAGCAAACCGCACCGAGATGCCCCCGGATTTGGCTCAGCAGCTACCCTTTATCCGGAGATCGCTCGAGGCCTTTCGCATTCCCATTCTGCAATCAGAGGGTTTCGAGGCCGATGACGTCATCGGAACATTGGCTAAACAGGCCGCGGAGCAAGGCCACGATGTCTTCGTAGTCTCTAACGATAAAGACATGCTGCAATTGGTCACTGGGCGAGTCAAGGTACTCAACCCGGTAAAAGATAACCTGATCCTCGATCGCGAGAAAGTGGTCGAGGTATTGGGAGTGCCGCCGGAACAGGTGATCGACGTGATGGCCCTGCGGGGAGATTCGATCGATAACATTCCCGGTGCTCCGGGAATCGGAGACAAAGGCTCCGTCGAGCTGATTCAGCAATTCGGCAGCGTGGAGGCAGCGCTCGATCGTGCTTCCGAGGTTAAGGGAAAAAGATACCGCGAATCGCTCGAGAACAATCGGGAAACGGTTTTGCTCAGCAAGGAGCTGGTGACCATCCACTGTGAAGTGCCGATGGAGCTGGAGCTGGAAAACATGCGCACCCAGGCGCCGGACGTGAGCGCCTGCCGTGCTCTGTTCAATGAGCTCGAATTCACGACCATGCTCAAAGAGCTGGCCCCGGAAGAGGAGGCGATCCCGCTCTCCATTCTCCTTGATCCTTCGGCGGAAGTCGTGAGCCACTTCGTCGAACTGGCGCGCAGCAAGGGCTTTTCACTCGCTTTCGACACCACACTGCTCGAGGTTGCGTCGGAGCAGGTGAGCGAGTCGGAAAGCGAAGCCATCGAAGAAGAAGAGCCGCAACTGAAGACCATGTCGTTGGGCTTGTTCGATACTCCGCTGCCGGCCGCCGAAAAACCCGTTCCTCAGACATTGAAGGTCGCTGTCTCTGCAGAGCCGGGCAAGGCACTCGTCTTTCCCCTGGACGCGGACCCCTTGCGCGCACTGCTGACGGACGAGCAGGCACCCAAGTCATTGCACGATTTAAAGGCTGCTTTGCGTATTCTGGCGCATCATGACCCGGACCTGCTCCTGGCGGGCAAGGTCGATGATCTGATGCTCTACTCCTATCTCATCAATCCTACCCACACCACCCATCCGCTCCCGGACGTGGTTGCGAGATTCAGTGGGCGCGCACTCCCACCTCCAGGAGACGAACTGCTGCCGGCCTCGGCGAACGCCATCCGCACCCTCGCGCCCATGCTCAAAGAGGACGTGGAAACCCTGGGTGCGGGGCAGGTGTACCGCGATATCGACCTGCCGCTGGTTCCAGTGCTTCTCCGTATGGAGGAGGCCGGCGTGCGCATTGACCGCGCAGTGCTGGCCGAGATGGGCGAACGGCTCACGGTCGAGATGGAGCGGGTCAGCGAGCAGATCTTCGCCGGCTCCGGTCATCGCTTCAACATCAATTCACCCAAACAGCTGGGAGATGTGCTGTTCAACAAAATGCATCTGCCCAAGCCTATGAAGTATGGGCGCGGCAAGGTGGTTTCGACCGCCGTCGATGTGCTCGAAGAACTGGCGGAGCATAACGAGGTTCCGCGGCAGGTGCTGCAATACCGGCAGCTGGCCAAATTGAAGTCCAACTACATTGACTCCTTGCCGCTGTTGGCCGATGCTGAGGGCCGTGTTCACACCACCTTCAACCAGGTAGGCACCTCGACCGGCCGGCTGTCTTCTACCAATCCCAACCTGCAGAATATTCCCATCAAGACAGAGCTCGGCCGCGAGATCCGCGCAGCATTTATTGCGGCGCCGGGGAATCTGCTCATCTCTGCGGATTACTCCCAGATCGAACTGCGTCTGATGGCGCACTTCAGCGAAGATCCGCTGCTGGTGCGCGCCTTTGCCGAGGGGCAGGACATTCATACGCTGACCGCCTCAGAGGTTTTCGGCATAGCACCCGAAGCGATGGACAAGCAAACCCGCGATCGCGCCAAGGCGGTGAACTTCGGTATTGTGTACGGTATTTCTCCCTTTGGATTGGCGCAGCAACTCAACATTGAGCAGAACGTAGCCCGGCTGTACATAGAAACCTATTTCGCGCGCTACAGTGGGGTGCGCAGCTACATCGACCGGCTCCTGGAGGAGACCCGCAGAGAACAGCGGGTGCGCACGCTGTTCGGAAGGGTTCGTCCGATTCCCGATATGCAGAGCCGCAATGCCAACCTGCGGGGCTTTGCGGAACGCACCGCGGTGAACACGCCTCTGCAGGGCACGGCCGCGGACCTGATCAAAATTGCGATGATCCGTATCGACCGGCGGCTGCGGGAAGAAAAACTCGCCACCAGGATGACACTGCAGGTTCACGACGAATTGCTTTTCGATGTTCCCGAAAGGGAAGTGGAGCAGGTGAAGGCTTTCGTGCGCCACGAGATGGAATCAGTGATTCAACTCAAGGTACCGGTCCTGGTGGATTGTGGTGTGGGCCCGAACTGGCGGGACATGAAGTAAGGCCTCACTATAATTAGCTGGTGAGTGCTTCGAGCCAACCTGTTCGCTTTCTCCAACCGCAGACCCTGCTCATGGATGCTGATGACACGCTGTGGGAAAACAACATCCATTTTGAACGGGCGATCGCCGATTTCATCTCTCATCTCGACCACCACACGCATACAGCGGAAGAAGTGCGCAGTCATCTTAACCAGGTCGAACGTGAAACCATCAAAGCCCATGGCTACGGTCTGCAAAATTTTCAACGCTCGCTGATCTGTTGTTTCGAGCAGCTGACCGGTAGCGAGATCAGCGAACAAAATCATCAAAAAATCAGTCTCTTCGTGAGATCGATTGCCGACCGGGAAATAGAGTTGCTGCCCGGTGTTGCGAACACCGTCGCCGATCTGTTCACTCGGCACAGGCTCATACTGGTCACCAAGGGAGACATGCTGGAGCAGACCGACAAGCTGACCCGCTCCGGGCTGGCAGGCTATTTCCATGCTGTCGAGGTGTTGGCCGAGAAACATCGCGATGCCTACTGCACGTTAATTGATCGGCATCAATTCCAGTCGGGAAATACCTGGATGATTGGCAACAGCCCGCGATCCGACATCAATCCTGCGCTTGCGGCCGGCCTCAACGCGATCTTTATTCCCCATGCATCGACATGGGTCCTGGAGCACGAGTTGGTCAACCAGCCACCCAACGGCCAGACGCTTCTCGAGATCGATGGCTTCGCCGAACTCTCGAACTACTTTTGACCACCTGCGGCCCACTCAACGTCTGAGGGTTGCAGTTTGATTTGGAAATGTTTTAAATCCCCACCTGCCTAAGGCGTGGTTGCCTTGGTCAGGCTTCCCGGGGCTTCATGGATGTGGTGGATGACGATACTGTCGCCTTTAAACTCCACCTTGTCGTAGTCCCGTCCCGTGCTTTCCACGTAACAACCACAGTCCGTATTCGCGTGATGCGCCAATTCTATGCCGTCCGTCGTGCCCTTGAGGGCAGCTTTGGCCTGGATCAGCTTAGCCTGCGCGTCCGCGACGGCCTGGTTGGCGTCGGCTAATTGTTTCACTTCAGTGGCCGTCAGCTTCTCCGTCCGGTCTGGAGTTGAAGCAGCAGCCGGGGCAGTATCTTGCGGCTGCATGAGTGCTAGCAGAAGGATAGCGGTAATCATAACTCTCTCCTAAACTCCAATTTCTACCCGAATCGCGTCGGCGATGCGATCCGCATGTTCGCGCATCTGCTTCTCGGATTCGGCTTCAATCATTACCCGGGCCAGGGCTTCGGTACCGGAATAGCGCACCACCACTCGCCCATTGCCGTGCAAATCTGTTTCTGCTTGCTGAATGCTCTCAACCACCCCGGGAATCTGGTCGAGGGGCCGCTTTTCGCGTACCCGCACGTTGACAATCACCTGCGGGAAGACGCGAAGATCGCTTAGCAATTCGTGTAGCGGCTTACCCGAACGCGCCAGCGTATCGAGCAATACCAACGCCGTCAGTAGTCCGTCACCCGTGGTGCTGCGGTTGAGAAAAAGGATATGTCCTGATTGCTCACCGCCGAGGCTGGCGTGATGTTTTTGCATCATCTCCAGAACGTATTTGTCCCCCACCGGCGCACGGAGCATGCCGATGCCGCTCTTGCGCAGCGCTGCTTCCAGGCCCATGTTGGACATGGTCGTGGCCACCACCAGGTCGCCGGCCAACTCGCCCTTGGCCTGCATGTCGCGAGCTGCCACCAACATCACCCCATCCCCGTTCACGACGCAGCCGTGGGCGTCGGCAAACAGAGCGCGGTCGGCGTCACCATCAAAGGTGATGCCCAGGTCAGCACCCAACGCCTTCGTCTCCCTGGCCACGGTTTCGGGGTGCAGAGCGCCACAATGGTCGTTAATATTGCGCCCATTCGGCGTCACATGCGTAAGCTGAATCTCTCCCCCGAGGGAAGGAAATAATTCGGCCGCGATCACCGCCGCGGCTCCGTTGGCGCAGTCGATGACAATTTTCTTGCCTGCCAGGTTCAATCCAGGGACAACATTGCGCAGGAAGGCCTCGTATTCCTCGCGGAAGTGCTTGTCGGCCGGAGCTGCGGTAAGCGCGCTGGGGTCTGGCGGAGGGGCGTCGTTCAAGCGGCGAAAAATTTCGGTTTCAATCTCGATCTCGGTTGAGTCCGGCAGTTTGTAGCCGTTGCCTCCGAATACCTTGATTCCGTTGTCCTGCCATGGATTGTGCGAGGCGGAGATCACCACTCCAGCGGCGAACTGATGTTTGCGCGTGAGATAGGCCACGCCGGGAGTCGTGATGACACCGGCATTCCGTACCTCAACCCCTCCTTTCTCGAGCCCGGCAGCAATCACAGACGAGATCCAGGGGCTTGATTCGCGGGTGTCCGCGCCCAGAAGAACTCGAGGCTGCGGGTAGAGTGCCTTCAGAGTCGTAGCCAGTGCCACCCCGGTGGCGTAAACCGTGGCGGCGTCGAGCGGGGCTTCTCCGGCGACCGCACGAATACCATCTGTTCCAAAAAGTTTTCTCATGAATTGGTTACTCTGCTGGTGAGCGTGCTGTGAGCAAAACGTGTAGTGATGAGGACACCCTCTGGAGCAGCCGATGCTTCCCGGACCAGGACTCCCGCTTCGTTGAAGACCAGGGCATAGCCGCGATTCAGCACGGCCAGGGGAGAGAGAGTCTGTAACTTTCCTTCCGCTGCTGTGTGTCTGGCTTTCGCGCGCAAGAGTATCTGCTGTTGCGCGCGGGCGATCCTACCATCCAGCATGGCGAGTCGTTCCCGTACCATACGCATGCGGTGGCTGACATCCTGACGCAGCAGGCGGCCTTCGAGCTTCTGCAACTTCTCGGTCAACTGCCGGCTTTGCCGGTGCCACGCGGCGTCGAGTTGATATTGCAACTCGTCCACCCGTTGCTGGCGGCGTGCGATGGCGTTGCGCATACGGGCAAACGCCGCGGGAGCGGAAAGCCGTGCGTAGCCCTCCTGGGCGCGCATCAGCAGGTAGCGGCAAGCATGGTTAAGCCGCCGGTGCAGTTGCTCCAGGCGCTCTTCTACTTTGTGCTGCGCCTCGGTCAAGAGTTCCGCTGCGGCAGAAGGGGTAGGGGCACGCAGATCGGCGACAAAATCAGCGATCGTGAAGTCGGTTTCGTGGCCCACGGCCGAGACTACAGGGAGCAGCGATTTGGCAATCGCTCTGGCCAGCAACTCGCTGTTGAAGGGAGCCAGATCTTCCAGTGAGCCCCCGCCCCGGGCCACGACGATCACGTCCACCGTGCGCGACTGATTGAAAAACGCGATCCCCGCGGCAATTTCGAGCGCGGCGGTTTCCCCTTGCACCGCCGAAGGGTAAATCTGCACCTGCAGCGCCAGGTGGCGGCGCCCGGCGACGTTGAGAAAGTCGCGAATGACCGCGCCGGTGGGAGAAGTGATGATGCCGATACAACGAGGAAAGGTGGGCAGGGGCTGCTTGCGTTCCGGGGAGAAGAGGCCTTCCTTCTGCAGCCTGGCTTTCAACTGTTCGAAGGCGATTTGCAGAGAGCCAGCGCCGACCGGCTCCATAAATTCGGCCACCAGCTGCATCTGTCCCCGTTGCTCGTAGACGGAGACCCGTCCGCGCACCAGGATGTGCAGTCCATCTTCTGGCCGGAAGCGCAACAGCAGGGCCTGACGGCGGAACAGCACTACCGGCAGCTGAGCATCGCCGTCCTTCAGGGTGAAATACATGTGGCCGGAAGGGGCGGGGCGAAAGTTTGAGATCTCACCCTCAACCCAAACGTCCGCGTATTCCCTCTCGATGTGATTTCTGACCTCGCCTACCAGCTGGCCAACCCTCCACACGCGGCGACGGTTGGCTGGAGCCTCCGGAAAAACCAATCCAAGCTGATTCAGTGATTCTTCCGGATTGGGCAAACGGGCCTCCAGCAAACGCATTCGATCTTACCGCCGAAAGCGGGCGATGACGTAGAACACCAGGGACAGCACGACACTCAACAGGATCGATGTACCCAGGGGAAAGTAGACGTTAAGGTTTTTGCCACGGTAGGAGATGTCGCCTGGAAGCCTGCCTAGCGGGAAGCCGGTTCGGCCCAGGAGCAGCAGCAATCCGCCCGCTACCAGCAGTACCAATCCCAATCCCACGAGAAGTCGGCCCAGGTCATTCATGCTTTTATTTTACGGCGAATGGCTGAGGCCTCTAGACTTTGAGTGAGTGGCGCAGGTCTCGCTTTGAGACCTGGGTGTTCCGGCCACGCAGAGATTTCTAGCGAGTCCCTACGGGGCCGCGATCGATCAGGTGGGTCAACTCCGCCAATAAAACTTGCAGCCGTTCGATCTCCGGCTTGCTCGGCGGCATCGGCTGTCCAAAGAGTTCTTCAGCTTCCCGAGCCAGATCTGTCCCTCGAGGCAGGCCGAAGGTGCCCAGCACGCCGGCGAGCTTGTGGGCAGAGTCGACCGCGCCGCGCTGGGTAGCCTGGTCCAGACGGTTATCGACCAGCAGCTCGCCCGCCGTGCGCAACAGCGCCGCGCGTTCCACGACGGTGTGCCTGCTCCGCTCCCAGAGGGCGGAGATCATGCTTTGCAGCTTTTGCTCCTGGCTCTGAGCGCCCGCGGGATGCCCGTTCTCGTCCGCCGGTATGCCTTTTCTGTGGGTCAATGGGTCATCCGCCATCTTTCCAGCCTAATGCAGCCGAGATCTGCCGCGCTAAGGTCAAGGGATCAAAAGGCTTAAATAAAATAGCTGCCACTCCCATTTCGGCAAACTTGCGCTGATCCGGGCCCTGAACCTTGGCCGTCAGCAGCAGCACGGGAATGTGCGAGGTGCTCCCGTTTGCCTTGAGCTTGAGCAGGGTGGTGGGGCCGTCCATCTCGGGCATCATCACGTCCAGAAGAATCGCATCCGGCTGCTCAGTGCTGGCGCGCTCGATCCCCTGTTTGCCGGAACTCGCCAACAATACATCCCACCCGGCCACGGTCTCAAGGCTCATGGCAGCGACCTGCCGGATGTCGTCTTCGTCGTCAATAATGAGAATGCGTTGGGTCATAAGTATGCGGGCGCAGCGCTCATAGGCTGGGAGACGGTCCATCCCATCCCAGTTGGCCTTCGCTGGTTCCATGGGGCACCCGGAGCATAGACAGAACCAGGGTTTCCACATCCTGTGGCTGAACGCGGGCCTTGGTCAGGAATTCCGTATGGCCCAGCTGCAGCTTTTTGCGTTCCCCCTCATTCAAATCCTGGGCAGAATAAATCACCAGGGGAAGTTGCTTCATCTCGTGTTGCTGGCGCAGCCAATCTACCAGTCCAAAGCCATCGCCATCGGGTAGGCTTATGTCCAGGATCAGCAAGTCCGGCCGCGACGAAACGCACAGTTCCATGGCTTTGCGTTGCGTCGGAGCATGGTGTACCTGGATCCCCGCGCGCTCGAAAGTAGCCAGGATGACCTTAGCCAAATCGGCATCATCCTCTACCAGTAACACACGCGACGGCTGCCGTTCTACCTGCAGCACACGAGAGAGCGCGGCCAACATCGATTCTGTCTCCAGCGGCTGTTCCAGCCACGCGTCGGCAGCTTTTTCCACTTCAGGGTCGTTGAGCGCACCAAAGGCGCTCAAGACGACCACCGGGATAGACGCTGTTTTAAGGTCGTCGCGTAACAGGTGCAGGGTCTCCCACCCACGAAGGCTGGGTAGGCTCATGTCCAGCAGGATTGCCTGGACGGGCGTTTGCCGAGCCACGGTCACGGCCTCGTCGCCACTGGTTGCCTCAAGTACGGAGTAGCCGTTCTGGCGCAGGCTCTCGGTCAGCGCCGCCCGGGTTTCAGGGTTTTCGTCGCAGACCAGCACCGACGTGGAGCTGACCATGGAGGAGCCGGTATCGCCGCCCAAACGCAGGATGTCGGCTTCGCGGGTGACGGAGGGCAGGAACATGCGGAAAGTGGAGCCGCGATCCGCATTCCGCTCCGCCCAGATACGTCCGCCATGCTGCATAACGATGGTGCGGCAGATGGCCAGGCCCAACCCGGTTCCACCCTTTTGCCGTGCATCGGAGGCATCGACCTGCTGGAACCTGTCGAAGATCGATTCCAGCTTGTCCTTGGGGATGCCGCGGCCATTGTCTTTGACGCTGATCGTGACCCCATCCAGCAGCCGTTCGATCGATACCGACACCTGGGCCCCAGCCGGGGAAAACTTGATCGCATTGCTGAGCAGGTTGGTCAACACTTGTTGCAGGCGGTCCGGATCGACTTCAATCTGCGCCGGACCGGCCTCGAGCAACAGTTGTACTTTGGCTGCTTCCGCCATCGGGGTCATGGCATCGATCGCCTGCCGGGCCAGGTCTTCCAGGTCACAGCTGCGATAGGTGAGTGGGGCGCGGCCGGATTGCATGCGCTCCAGGTCAAGGATGTCGTTGATCAGGCGCACCAGCCGGTCCGAATTGTTCACGGCTATGCGCAGCAGGTTCGACGCCTTCTCCCCCATCTCGCCCAGCAAGCCGGTAGAAAGCAGTCCCAACGACCCGCGGATCGAGGTGAGCGGGGTGCGCAGTTCGTGGCTGACCGTGGAAACGAACTCATCCTTCATCCGGTCCAGTGCATAGCGCTGGCTGATGTCGCGGAAACTGAGCACGCTGCCCACAGCCACGTTGTGCTCCACCATCGGGGTAACGGAAAATTCCACCGGGAAGGAGGCGCCATTCCGCCGATAAAACACATCCTGACCGCTGGTGCCTTCGCGCACCATGAACGCTCGCCCGGTACGGCATTGGTCGGAACACTTTTCCCGCCCTTTGCGCTCCTCGTGCACCACGGAGTGCACCGTGCGGCCAATGAGGTCGAAAGCGTGTGCGCCGAGCATGCTGGCCGCTGCCGGGTTGACGAAGACGATGCGGCCGGCGGAGTCGGTGCCGAAGATGCCGTCGGCTACGGAGTTGAGAATCGACTCCTTCTGCCGGTTCAGCTCTTCCAGGCGGCTTTCTTGCGCAGAACGCGCCATAAACTGGCCGATAGAAGCGCAGACGGTTTCTACCGTGGCCATCATTTCGGTGTCTTCCCGCTGCTTCTGGCGACTGAAAAACTCGACCACGGCGATGACCTGGTTGCCCACCCGCACGGGAACGCCCCATCCGGTAATCAGCCCGTCCGTCTTGGCCGAGCCCGCGCGCAAAAAATTGCTGTCATCCTGCAGGTCTTCGATCCAGCACGGGCTCTCTGCGGCCCAGATCTGGCCAGGCAGGTCTTTTCCCTTTTGTAGTACTCGTCCGATGCTGTCACGGTGAAACTCCGTGCAGGCCCGATCGGGCGCGTACCAGCCGGCCAGGTAGCGGCAATGATGATCGCTGCTCACGAACCAAAGCCCCGCCATATCGAAGCCCAGGTTGGTGCCGAGCGACTCGAGCATGGCCGGCAGCGCCTCATCCGAGGTGGTTGACTCGCCCACCACCTGGCTCACTGCCAACTGCATGGCCAATCTGCGTTCTCTCTGGTACTGGGCGGTGACATCGCGGAAGATGCAGCGAACTGAGACTGGCTCGCCGCGGTCCTGGCGGCAGCTCAGGCTGGCTTCGAGCTCGCGATACATGCCGTTCGAATCCTGCACCCGTAAATTGGCGCGATCGATGCGTTCACCGCGCAGAGCTCGGTCAAACAGGCCGGCGGCGTTGGCTTGCATCTCCGGCGGAAACGCCGCTTCGAAGCTGATCAGGCTCTCAAACGCCGCCGCGCTCTTGCCAAAGCAGGTTTGCCAGGCGGGATTGACATAGAGATATTTCGCCCTGGGGCTCAGGGTAGCAATCATTTCCTGCGAGTTCTCGAACAGGTCGCGGTAACGCTCTTCGCTTTCCCGCAGGGCATGCTCGGCTCGTTTGGTGGCCGTCAGGTCGGTGGCAATGGCCAGCAGCCCGGTGAGCGCGCCCTCCGTGTTCCTTACCGCGGAGAGGTACACCATGGCGGGAAAGGTGGTCGCGTCCTTGCGGCGGCAGAGGATTTCAAAGCCCCGCACCCGGCTTACGGGGAAGCTGGTGACGTATTGGACATAGTGCTTGAGTTCCGGCGAGACGCTCTCCAGGTCGATCGCCGGCGAGCGATCAAGCCGCGAAACCAGCAGTTGTCCCACGCGTTCCAGTTCGCCTTCGGGGAACAGGTCGTGAGCATTCAGTTGGCCGAGGACCTCGTGATTGCGGTAGCCGAGCATCCGTTCGGCGGCGGGATTGAAGATGAGCAGGTTGCCTTCGAGGTCGGTGGCCAGAATCATCGGGCCGGCGGAGTCGAGAATGCTGCGCTGTAATTGGGCTACCTGTTGCACCTGCCATTCGGCTTCATCCTGGCGGGATGCGTCAAGGAAGCTGTGCACGCAGAG
Organism: uncultured Acidobacteriaceae bacterium; assembly: GCA_964609355.1. GTDB lineage: Bacteria > Acidobacteriota > Terriglobia > Terriglobales > Acidobacteriaceae > PALSA-350. The sequence goes on from CAZSUK010000356.1 coordinate 46,156, forward strand.
TGCGATCAGCAACACCTGGGCGCAGGCCCAGGTGATCACGGCAGCGGAAAAGGTGCCGCCCCAGCCCAGCAGCAGGACCATGCCGCCGTATGCCGAAAGCAGCAGCGCAACCGCGAAAAATATGGTGGACGGTAGCCTATCTCGAAGCCAAGTCACTCGTACTCGATCGATGCGGGTCTAATTAACGAGTTCTCGCCAAGTCAGCCGTCCAACGAAAAGAGACGAAACTGGCCCATGCTAAACGCTAACTATCCGGAGTATAGGCGGGTGATTCGGGCCTAAACAGTGACTAACCGGAGTCCACGCAAGCAGTCAGGGGAGAGAACTCACGCACCTCCAACGGGTCGGATCGGGGGAAAACCGCAGTCGGCTAAGCAGCGCGTTCCATAATGTCGAATCGCGGACGCGCTAGCTCTTCTTACTTTAAGTACGACGGAACGGAATTACATTGGCACGGCTCTCAACCAATTTATCTGTCATGGCCGACATACGGCCTAGGGACCAGAAACCCAGGAAAAGCACCGCATAAGCAAAACCGGCTACACCAAGAAGCAGAGACACGCTGTTACCCCCCAAATGTTGCAACAAAATTACGCTTTGGGGGATGCATCGAAGTATACCCATCATGACAGCGAAACCATAGAAAAAGAACGGGTTTCGCTGCCACTTTAGTACTACACCAAATAGCGACAGCCGGTTACGTTGAGAGCTACGCGGTCACCGGCTCCAGCAGGCGCGACCAGCGCCGTTGCTTGCGCTCCCCATGTGCTTTCTTATGAAAGGCATAGCCCGTAATTAAGGGCAGCGCGAGGGTGGCCTCGCTGTACACCATCTGCTCATAGGTAGTGTCTACCTTACCCCAGGAGCTGGCTTCCTTGAGTGTACTGGAAGAGAGCGCCCCGTCGCGGACGTCGGCCACCGTGATCTGGATCGCATATTTGTGCATCGGGGCGTCCAGGCCGAGGATCTCTGCTGCCACCACGATGTCCTGGGCGAAGTTTTTGGGCACCCCGCCGCCAATCATCAGCAGGCCGGTGGTGGGGTTGGCGATCTTCAACTGCGTCAGTTCGTAGAAGTCCTTGACCGAATCGATGGACACCCTGGGCTTGTCGCCGCGGGCGTGCTGGTGGGCCACCAGGCCGAAGCCGGCCGAGCAGTCACTGAAGGCGGGCACGAAGATCGGCACTTCCCTCTGGTAGGCGGAGAAGATAATGCTGTCGACGCCCCCCTTTTCCGGTGTCTTGCCTTGCTTTTCGAGGTAGGCGCCCATCTCACGGATAAATTCACGCGAACTGTAGGGGCGAGGGTCGAGTGCGTCGGCGATGTTGCGGCAGGTGTCGTCGCACGCGCGCAATTCTTCCTCGTCGATGAGGGTGTCGTAGATACGGTCGATCATCAGCTCGCGCAGGGTCGCATCTTCCGTTCCTGAGCGGTAGAGATCGTCGGCAATCCAGTGCTTGTAGCCGAGGGCTTCGAAGAAGTCCTGGTCTACTATGTTGGCGCCGGTCGAGACCACGGCATCTACCATGTTGTTGCGGATCAGATCGATGAAAATCTGCTTCAGGCCGGCGCTGATCAAAGATCCCGCCAGGCACAGAATTACGCCACAATCCTGATCGCGCAGCATGCGCTCGTAAATCGAAGCCGCCCGGGAGAGGTCACGGGAGCTGTAGGCCATGGACTGCATGGCATCCACCAGCGGAATGACATTGTGCTGCTTGATGTCGATGTGCTGGATGGGAGTCGTGAGGAGTTCTTTTTTCGTAGGCATAGCCTTTCAAGGATAACAAAGCAACACTACCTCCCTTTGTTAAATTCCGCGGTCCAGAGCGGGCAGCAGCTTTGTCAGCAGGTTCGTCAACTGGGCCTGGACGCGGGCTCCGGTCTCCATCACTTCCTGGTGATGGATGGCCTGATCGAGGATGCCGGCAGCCATGTTCGTCACGCAGGAAATGCCCAGAACTTCGATGCCCATATGCCGGGCGACGATGACCTCCTGGACGGTGGACATCCCCACCAGGTCTGCTCCCAAAGTGCGGAAAGCTTTGATCTCCGCTGGGGTTTCAAAGCTGGGGCCGGAGACGGCGAGGTAGACTCCTTCACTTAGTTCGGCGGCGGAGTGGGCGAGCAGGCGCAAGCGTTTGGAATAAGCTTCGGTCATGTCGAAAAAGCGCGGACCGAGGCGCTCGTCGTTTGCGCCGGAGACGGGATTGCGGCCGGTGAAATTGATGTGATCCGAGAGCAGCACGAGTTGACCCTGCCGGAGGTCCAGCCGGATGCCGCCGGCTGCATTGGTAACCACCAGGGTGGTAATGCCCAGGCGCCCCAGGACGCGGATCGGGAAGGTGACTTCTTCCGGAGAGTATCCCTCGTAGGCGTGAACACGGCCTTGCATGACCGCCACGCGCGTTTCAGCGATGGTCCCCACCACCAGGCGGCCGCTATGCCCCTCCACCGTGGGGCGCGGAAAGTGAGGAATATCCGTATAGGAGATGACGCTTGGTTGCTCGATACGATCTGCGAACGAGCCCAGGCCAGAACCCAGAACAATGGCCACCCGCGGGCCGACCGCGATGCGTTCTCGGATAAAGGCCGCTGCCTCTTCTGCTTCTTCAAAAATGCCTTTTGCCAATCGGTTCTCCCTGGGTCCACCGCAATTTCAGGAGTAGCCATGCGGTCCTCCGGCTGCGGAAACAGTCGGGACCGGGCAGGTACCGCAGGGGCTAAAGCCCGTCTTATTTTCAATTGTCTACGGCACGACTTTAGTCGGGCCGTAACTGTCTAGAAATATTCCTGGGCTTTAGGCCCTGCTGCTCTTTACATCGAACCAACTTTCAATGGAAGCGCCATTACTGCCGTAGCAGGATGCTGACAATCGCGGCCGACATAAGGTTGGCCATCGTTCCAGCAAGCATAGCGCGCAAGCCCAACCGGGCGAGATCATTGCGGCGGTTCGGCGCCAAGGCCCCAATCCCGCCGATCTGCATGCCAATGGAGCTGAAATTGGCAAACCCGCACAACGCAAACGTCGCGATCGTAAACGACCGGAAATCAAGCGACGACTTCTGCGCGCCCAGCAGCGCGTAAGCTACCAGCTCGTTGGTCACCGTACGGGTGCCTAATAAATTGCCGACCAGGTGGGCGCTATGCCAGGGAACCCCGATAAGCCAGGCGACCGGAGCAAACAGGAATCCAAGAATCACGTTCAGGCTGGAAGGAAAAGGGATGTGATGAAACCCCAGCCAGTTATGCACCCCACCCAACATTCCATTCAGCAATCCGATCAGCGCCAGAAAAGAGATCAGCATAATCCCCACGTTGAACGCCAGGCGGCCGCCGTCAATGGTTCCCCGGGCAATGGCGCCGATCAGATTCTCCTCGCGATGTTCTTCGTTGATGGGCATCGTCACCCGGCCCAAGGTGGCAGGCGTGTGGGTTTCGGGCACCAGCATTTTGGAAATCAGTACTGTCCCCGGCGCGGTCATGATGACAGCGGCCAGCAAGTGCTTCGCCTCAATTCCGTAGAGGATATATGCGGCCATGATGCCGCCGGAGACGTGTGCCATGCCGCTGGTCATAATGGTCATCAATTCCGACTGCGTCGCACCGGGCAGGAATGGGCGGATGCTGAGCGGAGCCTCGGTCTGCCCCATGAAAATACTCGCCGCCACATTCAGAGATTCTGCGCCGCTGATCCGCATGGTCAGCTGCATCAGGCGAGCCGCGGCCTTGATCACAATTTGCATGATGCCAAGGTGATAGAGCACGGCAAAGAAAGCGGAGATAAAAATAATAGTGGGCAGCACCTGAAAGGCGATGATCAGCCCAAAGTTGGAATGCTGCTTACCCAGCTCGCCAAAGACGAAGCCGGAGCCGACAAAGGCATAAGCCAGCATTCGGTTGACCGCATCTCCGGCGGCCGCCAGCGCTCGTTCCCCGGCGTCGAAGCGGAGCACCAGCACAGCAAAGATCCACTGCAATCCTAGTCCCCAGGCCGCTGTCTGCCAGCGGATGGACTTACGGTTGGTCGATAGCAGCCACGCCACAAGCAAGATTGCGATTATCCCGAGAAACCCGGTAAATCGTCCCAAGCAGTTCTCCTTACCTCACCAGTTTGAAGCGGTGGGGAAAGACCTCTTCGAAGCGATAGTCTTCCCAGCCCGTCTGGCCGCGGAAGATCACCCGCGAGGCGGGCAGCATGAACTCACTCAGTACCTGCAGACAAGCGCCGCAGGGAGGACTCGCCGCCTGGTTCAGATTGGTGACAGCGCAGGCCAGCACCCGCATCTCCGGTCCGTGCTCGGCGACGGCGCGAACCACGGCCGAGCGTTCTGCGCATATAGTGAGGCCGAACGACGCGTTCTCCACGTTGGCGCCCGTGACGATGGATCCGTTTTGCAGCAGCAAAGCGCATCCCACGCGAAATTTGGAGTAAGGGGCGTAAGCGTGATCAGCCGCGTCGGCGGCCTGCGTGGTCAACTGCCGCAGCAGTTCCGGGGTGAATCCAGTTTCGCCTGCTTGCATCGTCCCCTGAGCCTAAAGGCAGTCGAAGGCAGACGCAACAGAATCTATCTAGGGTTGGATTTGCGGCTCATGGAAACCGGGAGCAACCCTACCTGCCCCAACAGCTATCCTTGAAGAGGGCATTATGGCGGCAAAGAAGCCAACTCGGGATGTGCTGGAGCTTTTTCATCCGGTGACGGCAGACTGGTTTCGCGCCGTATTCGAGCAGCCCACCTCACCACAGCGGCTGGGTTGGCCGGCCATCGCGGGCGGAGAAAGTACCCTGATCCTTGCTCCGACGGGCACAGGCAAGACGCTGACTGCGTTTCTCTGGTGCCTGAACCGGCTTATGCTTCACCGGGCGGAAAATGAAACCGAAGGCTGCCGGGTCATTTACATCAGCCCGCTCAAGGCCCTCGCCGTGGATGTGGAACGCAACCTGCGTTCTCCTCTCGCTGGAATCGCCAACATGGCGCGGCAGGCAGGAGTGCACTTCCATCAGCCGGAGATCAGTATCCGCACCGGTGACACATCGCAGAAGGAGCGAAGCCGGTTCCGCCGTCATCCAGCGGAGATCCTGATCACCACTCCGGAATCCTTGTACCTGCTGCTTACCTCAGATGCCTCGGCCAGCTTGCGCCGGGTAGACACGGTGATCATCGATGAGATCCACGCCGTCGTTCCCACCAAGCGCGGTGCCCACCTGGCCCTTTCGCTGGA
>CAZSUK010000357.1:0-8189 GCA_964609355.1 uncultured Acidobacteriaceae bacterium
CCAAAGAATTCACCTTAGCCTCTTGTTGAGTCCCAAAAGCCGTACTATCCTCATACATAAGAACTATATGTCGGAGCCCTCTTGCCACGACGGCTCTGCATGGCTTTGCACCAATGGCTCTGCGCGTGCATCTGCCGGCACCAACAAGGAACCATCATCGCGCTGGAAGCATGATGAATCGGTGACCTCGAACAACAAAGTGACATCGAAATGACTTAATCGTGCTGTCCGCAGCATTCTCGCGTCCTGAAGGCGCGATGGCGAGCACAAAACATCACATGAGCAGGGAGCGCTCAGTGCGCCCTCTTGATGAAGCGGTCTTTGACAACGAGAGAAAGCCACAACGGCGCAAAAAACCGGCCAGCCGAAGCCGAACGGCCACGCGCGCCGTCTTCAGCGTAGCGTCTAGCACGTCGTGAATGAATTTCACGAAATTGCCAGCCTGATACCCGGCCTACAAGAATGAGGCAAGATGCTCAAATTAATTAATTCTGAAATTTGAGCATCTTCATGAAACAAAGGACTTAACCGTCAAACTTGAGCACCTTCGATAAAACAAAGGACTTAGCGACACGCATTCCCGCATGGAAGCGCCGGCCGGGGGGCTTATCTCTCTTTTCTCTCACAAAGTGCATTCTTTTTTCGGAGAGCTTGGCGCGTCCGCAACCTCTCACAACGCCTACACCTTCAACAGACGGAAGGTTACCGTTGCTTTAACGATCGTATTGATACCTCCCAACATGCTCCGGAAGGCCAGCTCCGATACAGACGCTAAAGCCAAACCTACGGGCGGCGGCTAGCCGGGGTTGGGCTGGTTTGTCAGTAGCTCTTCGCGAACATTCTTGAGCACGGCCAACGAGCGTTGCACTCCGACTTCTCCGCTCAGGATCGGGTCTTCATTTTCGATGCTCAGCATTCCGTTGTAGCCAACCTCCATGTAGGCGGCGATGATGTCCTTCCAGGCGCTCGCTCCATGCCCGTAGCCGACAGCGCGAAAGAACTCCGAGGCCTCGTGATCATCCTTCTTTCCGAAGTTCAAGACCCCAAAACGATCGACATTCAGGGGGAAGAACGCCGTGTCCTTCATGTGCGCGTGATAGATTGCGCCCTGCTTACCGAGAAAACGGATGACCTCCACCGCATTGCATTGCTGCCAGAAAAGATGGCTCAAATCGCAGTTGGCGCCGATCTCCTCACCTGCTGCCTCGCGCAGGCGCATCAGGGTACGCGGATTGTAGACGACGAAGTTCGGATGCATCTCGAGCGCAATGCGATGAACACCGTGCTCGCGGGCAAACTTCGCCGTCTCCTGCCAGTAGGGAATGACGCGCTCCTTCCACTGCCACGCAAGAGCAGCCCCGTGCTCGGGCGGCCAGTCGTAAATGACCCAATTAGGAACCGTGTCGGTAGCCGAACCACCCGGACAACCGGAAAAACCCACCACCGTCGGAATCTCAAGCATGCCGGCCAGCTGAATGGTCTGGCGAAACTGCTCCGTGGCCTCCTTTGCCTTGGCTGCGTCCGGATACAGCGCATTGTTATGGCAACTCAGAGTCATGACTGGGATGCCGCGGTCATCAAACTTCTTCTTCCAGGCCCGCGCCTTCGCAGGGTTCGCCACCAGCTCCGGGCGCGGACAGTGCGGCGATCCGTTGGGGCCGGCCGCGCCAACCTCCACAGCTTCAATGCCCATGCTGACAAACCTATCCAGCATCTCGTCCAGAGAAAGCTTGTTAAAAGGAGGATCGAACACGCCGATGGGCAACTTCTTTACCGGCGTTGATTGTTTCTCCTGCGATGTGCTCTGCGCGGGTGATGATGGGGAGAACGGAGCAGCGGATGCCAATGCAGCCGCTGTGGTACCCAGGAATTGCCGACGGTTCATGAAACGCTCCAAAGCATTACGATCGAAGTATATTCTGTCAATAGGTCGCCCGGCCTCCGCTCGCGTCGTAGCATTGCGCGGTGACAAAGGAACACTCACTGCTGGCCAAGAAGTGGACAACGTTTGCTATCTCCTCGGGTTTGCCGGTGCGCCGCATGGGAATTCTGTCGGTCATGTACGCAACCTGCTCGGGAGTAAGTTGATCGAGTATCTGGGTCTGGACCACCGCGGGTGAGACTGCGTTCACGCAAATACCCTCCGTGGCCACTTCTTTGGCCAATGCCTTGGTAAGCCCAATGACTCCGGCTTTGGTTGCCGAATAGGGCGTCATGCGAGGGTTCCCTTCCTTACCGGCAATCGAAGCGATATTTACGATCCGGCCATAGGATCGGCTCCGCATGTGGGGAACGACGGCGCGGCAGAAGTTGAATACGCCGGTCAAATTGATGGCGATGTTGCGCTGCCAGTCCTCATCTGTTTGCTCCCAGATGAAGGCGGCCGGGCCGGCAATGCCCGCATTGTTTACCAGGATGTCGATCCTACCCGTCTGCTGCAACACTTGTTCCACAGCCCGGACGACTGAGGCCGCATCGGCGACGTTGGCTTCTATGGCGAAGGAGCGATTGGGAAGAGCGGCAGCAACTCGCTGCGCCCCGGATAAATTCACATCGGCGACGGCGACGGTCGCTCCCGCATCAGCGAGCCGAATCGCAATTGCCTCGCCGATCCCGGCCGCAGCACCGGTAACGATGGCAGTCCTGCCTGCAAGCGAGAACATCTCCGCATCCGTCATTTCTTGTGCTCCCCTGCACTTCGGGGATTGTATGAACGTAAAACACGAGAGTCAATCAAGGTCTGGATGGGACCGGGAGCTCATTTTGACTATCACATCTTGACAATCATATGGAGCGAGCGTAGCGTGACCTGCATATGGACGACCCCAACACAGACGTCATCCAAGGCACCCTCGACATGCTCATTTTGAAGACGCTGAGCCTGGAGCCCATGCACGGGTTTGGCATTGCCCGGCGGGTGGAACAGATTTCACGCGGCGTGTTCAAGGTCAATCCAGGATCGCTGCTGACTGCATTGCAGCGGCTCGAGCGTGCTGGATTGCTGGACGCAGAGTGGCGTCAGACGGCGAATTCGCGACGGGCCAAGTTCTATATCTTGACCCGGGCCGGCACGAAGCGATTGGAAGTGGAAACCGCAGACTGGACCCGCCGGGCATCGGCCATCGCACGGTTACTCAGGACGGAGGGTTAACATGTGGCGGCAGTTGGCATACGGTCTACGCAGTCTGTTCCATCGATCCCGGCGGGACCAGGACGTTGCCGACGAAGTGGAACAGTATTTCGAGGAAGCGACTGCTGATTGGAGATCGCGGGGACTCTCTCCGGAACACGCCAAGCGCGCCGCACGGCTCGAATCGGGCAGCCTGACGAGCGTCCAAGAGCAGGTGCGTTCTTATGGCTGGGAGAATGCGATTACAAGTTTCCTTGGAGACCTCCGCTTCGCGCTGCGGCAGCTGTGGAAGCATCCGTCGTTCGCTGCGACCGCGATCCTGACCCTCGCGTTGGGAATCGGTGCAAACACCGCCATTTTCACTGTCGTCCAATCCGTTCTGCTGGCGCCGCTGCCCTACGAGGATGGTGGCAGAATTGCCGTTCTCAATACACACTGGACCAACAGCGGACATACCAGCCCTCGGGTCACTGGTCCGGATGGCAGCGATGTACGCCAGCAGGCCTCAAGCCTCGAAGCAGTGAGCCTCTACTCCGGGGGCAGCCTGGGCGTGCAATTGCGAGAACACGCTGTGTTCACGTCATTGGCTGCAGTCGATAGCAATTTTGCGCGCGTCTTCCGCTTGCATCCCATCGCCGGGCGTGTTTTTACCGATGCCGATGCGCATCGGGCAGTCATGATCAGCGAGCAATTTGCCCGGGACAACTTCGGCGGCGCCCAAGCTGCGCTGGGCCAGACTATTAAGGTCGAGAACGAAGTGCTGCAGATCACCGGCATACTTCCCGGGTCCTTCGACTTCCCCAACCAAACACAGGTCTGGGAAGCCTTTCCGTTGCGGCCTGAGTCGCAGTCTCGCAGTGCGTTCAATTACAAAGCAGTCGCGCGCCTGCAACCGGGCGTCACCTTCCAGGCGGCACAAAGTGGGCTCGACGGAATCTCGCGCCGGCTTGAGATCGCCTATCCCGTCGACAACGCTCACAAGCAAATAATGCTGTTGCCCCTGCAGCAGGCCCTGACGGGGGAAACGCGCCCCACACTCCTGCTCCTCTGGGCTACGGTTGCGCTGATCCTACTGATCGCGTGCGTCAACGTCACTCATCTACAACTGGTGCGCTCGATGGAACGGCAGCAAGAACTTGCGATCAGGCAGGCGCTTGGTTCCTCGCGCCGGCAGGTGATGCAGCCAGTCATCCTTGAGAGTCTGCTGATCTCGCTCATTGGCGGCGTTTGCGGAGTGGGGCTCGCCATTCCGGGTCTGCATGGGCTGCTGGCCATCGCGCCTGAGACGCTGCCTCGCGCTACTGAGATTCATCTCAACGGGTGGGTGCTGGCATTCACTCTGGGGCTTTCGCTTACCACTACGTTGGTGTCGGCCCTGTTGCCGGCGCGCCGGGCGGCGAAGGTGAACCCTGCGGATGCCCTCAAGCAGGATAGCTCTCGCGGCATGTCGCGCCCCGGTGCATCTCTTCTTCGCGACGGCCTGGTGGTGGCGGAAGTGACAGCGACCTTTGTTCTGGCCGTGGGCGCAGGGCTCCTGCTGCACACCATGGCAAAGCTGCTCACACGCGACCTGGGATTTGAGACGCGACAGCTCCTGGTAGTCGAGGCAGATGCGCCGGCGCACTCCGAACAAGACGCTCTGAGCGTGGTGCGGCAGTATGACGAGCTATTCCTCCACCTCGCTGCGTTGCCGGGGGTGACGCACGTTGCCGGAATCATGGGTCTGCCGACCGGCACCTATGGCTCAAATGGTTACTACAGCGTGAGCGGAGGACCACCGGTTGATCACGATCATGCACCATTTGCCAATTGGAGCGTTGCAAGTCCTGGCTATTTTCAAACCATGGGCATCCCACTCAAACGCGGGCGCGACTTCAGTTCAGGTGATGTGGACAGCAGCCAGTTCGTCGCTGTCATCAGCGAGTCCCTGGCCAGGCAAAGCTTCGGCGACTCGGATCCCATCGACAGACAGATTCAATGCGGGCTCGATTCGGACAAATGGATGACGGTCATCGGGGTGGCCGGCGACGTGCGTCAGGATTCCCCCGCTGAGAAGCCCGGACCCACGCTATACATGCCCATGTCTCAGCATCCGTTTTATGCTAACCAGATTCATCTCGTGCTCCGGACGCAGGTGCGTCCGCTGACATTGATGAACGCGGTGCGCGAGAAGATCATGCAAACAAATCCACAAATTGCCCTGCGCTTCACCACGATGGATGCCATGGTCAACCAGTCGATGACGACGGAACGTTTCCGCGCCGCTTTGGTTTCCTGCTTCGCCGGCGTCGGTCTGCTGTTGGCGACACTCGGCGTCTACGGAACCATGGCATATTCGGTGACTCAACGTACTTTCGAGATTGGCATACGTATGGCGTTTGGCGCGGAAAAGGGCAGCATCCTGCGCGCGGTTCTCGAGCACGCCGCGATGTTGGCCGGCTGCGGAATAGCTCTCGGGCTGGTGCTGAGTTTGGCCCTGGCACGCATGATCACCAGCATGCTGGTCGGAGTGAGCCCGTTGGACCCGGTGAGCCTGGGGACGGCGTCCGCGGTGCTATTGATTGCCGCAGTGGCTGCAGCGTTCGGTCCGGGATGGAAGGCAACTCATGTCGACCCCATGGTAGCCTTACGCGCCGAGTAGTGTGCCGCTTGTTTGCGGACGCGTTTGTATCCTATATAAAGCTGGGCAATGTGCCGTCCCTTCGGGACTCGCTTCATAAACCTTATCCTACCCGGCACTGCCGTGCCGGGCTACAGGCTGTTCCGTCCCTGCGGGACTGCTTTGCGACGAAATGATCCTCAGAGGCTCAAGAGGGTGTGTCAGTACCCGAAACAAAACATCGTCCTATTCACGCCAGGTTAACGTCACTGTCGAAAACTATTCGTCGAATGACAAAATTTGTATGGGCCGCTGTGGCCCTTTTATCCCTGGCACCCTGGAGTGCAAGAGCCGAAAGCGTCTGTCCTCGCCCAGAACCCGGGAGCATTGTCGAAGAACCAGAAGACCTGCGCAGCCAGAATGGTGTTCTGGAGGCACAACTCACCGCAAGCAATGCCGCACAAGCAGATGGCTCCGTGCGCTACTGCTACACGGATGCAGCCGGGCACGAATCGCCTAACCTAAGGGTGCATCCCGGCGACCTGGTTGTTCTTCACCTGACCAATGCCTTGACCGACAAGACCGACACGAGCAGCGGTAGTACCGCGCCCATGCACGCGCATGCCCATGCTTCCTCCAACCCCTGCACCAGCGGGATGATGAGCTCCGTCTCTACCAATCTCCATTTCCACGGTCTTACCATTCCACCAGTTTGCCATCAGGACGACGTGATGAAAACGTCGGTGCAACCGGGAGACGCGCCTTTTGAATATCGCTTTCGTATTCCTGAGAACGAACCGCCAGGCCTCTATTGGTACCACCCTCACATTCACGGCTTCAGCAAACAACAGCTTCTTGGAGGGGCCTCCGGGGCGCTGATTGTGGAAGGAATCGAACGTGCGAAGAAAGCTGCGGCCGGCTTGCCGGAGCGCGTCTTCATCATCCGCGATCAGGACCTCCTCAACCCGAATGCCCCGCCCGCAAAATCGGAACCAATGGTGCCGAAGTTCATGATTGATCGCGATGGAGACGCAGCCAACAACGGCACCGGCTTCGGCAAGCCGGCCAAAGACCTCTCCATCAACTACGTTCCTGTTCCCTACCCGGACTACCCTCCCGCCACCATTGAAATAAAGCCAGGAGAACGGCAACTGTGGCGCGTGTTAAACGCTTCCGCCATCACCTACCTCAACCTCAGCGTTCTGTTTAACCGTGCGCCGCAACCGTTGGGCCTGGTGGCGATGGACGGTGTTCCTATTGACCAGGATGATTCCCTGAAAGACTCGGTCGAGTCGCAAACGCATATAGGATTGCCACCAGGCGCGCGAGCTGAATTCATCGTGACTGGCCCAGCTGCCGGTGAGACTGGCCTGCTGGTCACGCGAACCGTGGACACCGGCCCGGGAGGGGAAAACGATCCGAATCGCGCGCTGGCAAAGATTGTTCCTTCGGCGACTGCACCAGAATCACGATCAAAGTTACAAATTTCGCCGGAACCTCTTCCTCCATCGAACGAGGCATGGCTCGGATCCGTGGTTCCGGTGCGCGTACGCCACTTGTATTTTTCTGAAAAATTGATCGACCCGAACGATCCCACCAGCGCCGTCGAATTCTACCTGACCGTTGATGGAGAAGAACCCAAAATGTTCGACATGAATTCAGACATCCCCAACATCGTGGCCCAACAGGGGACGGTGGAAGACTGGATTATAGAAAACCGTTCCTCGGAGTTGCACGCTTTTCACATTCATCAGCTGCATTTTCTGCTTCTGGAATATATGGGAGCCCAGGTCAATGAAGACATTCTGCGGGACACCGTGAATGTGCCGTATTATAACGGCCGCTCGCTCGCTTACCCCAGTATTCGCCTGCGCATGGATTTTCGCGACCCCAACACCGTGGGCACGTTCGTCTATCATTGCCATCTTCTGGAACATGAAGACAAAGGAATGATGGGATCCATTCAAGTAAAGGCCGCTTCGCCTCTAACAAACCACATTGCGGCATCACGATAATTCGCAGGTTAATTTTTGGTACATCAAGGCAAATTCACAACGTGTTCACGGAATAAAGATGCAACGTTAATTTCATTCGCCTATTTCTCGAACGGGTTGGACATAGAGTTCCGACTCGGGAGGAAGTATGACAGCAAAACATCTCGCATGCACAGCCATGCGGGCAATACGTACGGGACTTGTATCCACCGCGATTTTCCAGCTCGCTGTTGGCAGCTCTTTCGCGAATGGACAAACAGCACCGCCCTCACGCGACAACGATACCGCCACGCCCATCAAGCACGTGATCGTCATCATCGGCGAAAACCGTACTTTTGATCACATTTTCGCTACCTATGTACCGGTGAAAGGCGAGACGGTAAACAATCTTCTTTCCGAGGGTATTATCAAGGCCGATGGCACCCCTGGTCCGAACTTTCCCAAGGCGGAACAAAAGGCAGCCAGC
>CAZSUK010000358.1:0-3348 GCA_964609355.1 uncultured Acidobacteriaceae bacterium
CCGGGCGGACACATGGTCGCCTCCATGTCGAGCCAGAGTTATCTCGCGAACATAGATCCCGGCTCGATGGCGCCCACGGCCCAGATGTTCACGATGTCGGGCACCTCGATGGCGACGGCCGTCACCACCGGGGTCGTGGCGCTGATGCTGCAATCGGACCCGACACTCTCCCCCGATGACGTCAAATGCCGGCTGCTCGCGTCGGCTCGGCCGGCGGTGAGCGCGAGTGGCACGCTTGCCTATAGCGTCTTCGAGCAAGGGGCGGGACTCGTCAACGCCGTGTCGGCCGTGAACAGTTCCATGACCGGCTGCGCCAATCGCGGGCTCAACATCGCGGCCGACTTGGCCGGTACACAGCACTTCGGCGGACCCGCCAACGAAGATGCCAACGGCAATTACTACGTCATGAACATGGCGGGCTCGACCTGGGGCGGCTCGCAGCCGAACGACGGCTATTCGTGGTCGACTGCCTACAACGGCAGCCAGGGCTACACCTGGAGCGAGGGCTACGTGTGGAGCCAGACCTATAACTGGAACCAGGCTTATACCTGGACCAATGGTTACACCTGGAGCAGGGGCTATACGTGGTCGAGAGGCTACACCTGGAGTAGATCGGTGCCCTGGTGGGGCACGAATTCGCAGGCCGCCGGAGCCGCGCAACCCGCCTCCATTCTCCCGTGGGTCCCCAATCAGTGACATGCGCGCTCGAAGCCGATGCCTCTTGAGGGTGGGGGTACTGGGGTCGCTGCTCCTCGTCGCGGCCGGTCAGGCCGCTGAAGCACCGCCGCTGGTCCTCGAGCACCTCACGCCCTCCGAGGGGCTCCCGCAGGGTACGGTCTATGACAGCCTGCAAGATTCGCAGGGGTTCGTCTGGCTGGCCACCGAGGACGGCCTGATCCGCTACGACGGCCTGGAGCTCTATCGCTACGCCTATTCGCGCGCAGCCGGCGCAGGACCGCCGGGCAACTTCATCCGCGGGATCGTCGAGGACGCGCATCACGATCTGTGGATCGCGATCAAGGATGCGGGCCTTGCCCGCTGGAACCGGGCGACGGACACGTTCACTCGCTTTCGCCACGAGCCCAAGGATCCGGGGTCGCTGGCGAGCGATGTGACGCGCGCCGTGCTCGTGGATACGCGGGGGCGCATCTGGGTCGGAATGGATGATGCCGGCGTTGATATCCTCGACCCTGTCTCCGGGCGCATCGAGCATCGGCGACATGATCCGCATGACACCGATTCGCTGAGCGATGATGAGATCTTCACCCTGGCCTTGGATCGCAGCGGAGCGGTGTGGGTGGGGACGGCGGCAGGCCTCGATCGCTGGCAACCCGAGCGCAACGCTTTCCTGCACTTTGGCCAGGAGCGCGGTGCTCTCACGGGCAAACAGGTCATGGCGGTGATCGAAGATCACACTGGGAGCCTGTGGGTCGGCACGTTCGACGGCGGCCTCGACCATGTCGACTCGACCGGCAAGCTCATCGAGAGCTTTCGTCACGACGCACAGCGCCCGTCTTCGCTGTCGAGCGACGAGGTGCGGGCCATTCTCGAGGACCATGCGGGACATCTGTGGGTTGGGACGGAAGATGGTCTCGATCTCTTGGATCGCGGCACCGGAGAATTCTCGCATTATCGTCACGATGACAGCGATTCGGCGTCGTTGCGCGATTCGTACGTCATGTCGCTCTATCAGGATTCAGCAGGACTCGTTTGGATCGGGACGCGCGCGGGAGGCGTCAGCCGTTGGAACCCGCACAGCTGGGAGCTCGGGGGCCACCGGCCGGAATGGCTCGGCGGCAAGCCGGTCACGTCCTTTGCCGATGCCCCCGATCATCGGGTGTGGATCGCATCGATGGGGGGCGGCCTCAAGCAATTCGATGCAAGCAGCGGCGAGGCTCGAGACATCGATGACATCGTCGGGCGGCACGATGCGCTCGGCGATCGTCGGGTGATGTCGCTCCGTCTGGACCGTCGCGATACGCTGTGGATCGGCACCATGGCGGGCGGCCTCAAGAAATTGACGGCCGGCGGACGGCTCGAGTCCGTTCCGGTCAAACGCGGCGATCCTCACGGCACCAGCGCGGAAGGCATTCAGACCATTTACGAGGGCCGTGACGGGCGTATCTGGCTCGGTGTGCACGACGGCGGCGCCAATGTGATCGACCCGGTGACGGGCGTGATTCGCCAGCTCCCCTTCGGCGCGTCCGAGCGCGGAGCGATCAGCGCAGCGAGCGTTACGGCGATCGCCGAGGACAGGCAAGGCAACGTGTGGCTCGGCACGGACGACGGCGGCCTCGATCTTGCGAAGCAGGACGGCACCATCGTCAAGGTATTCCGGCACGATCCCGCGGACCCCACGAGTCTGCCCTCCAACACCGTGTACGCGCTCGAGGTCGACGGCGAGGGCCGCATCTGGGTGGCGACCGACGAAGGCGGTCTCGCGCGCGTCGTCGGGTCGAGCGCCGCGCCGGATTCCATTCGCTTCCGGGCGCTATCTCGCGAGGAAGGACTGTCGAGCGACACCATTTACGGCGCGTTGAGCGATGCCCAAGGGCGCATCTGGCTCAGCGGCAACGCGGGGCTGATGCGTTTCTCGCCCGACTCGCAGTCGGTGAAAACCTATCATCGAGAACACGGCTTGCAGGGCGAGGAGTTCGACTACAACGCCTACCATCGATTGCGCGACGGGCGTCTGTGCTTCGGCGGACCTGGCGGTTTCAACATCTTCGACCCCACGCGACTCACCGAGAATACGCACGCGCCGCGCGTCGCGCTCACGAACCTGGAAGTGCTCGGCGTTCCCCTACCGAGCAAGACGCCGTACTGGTTGCTCGATCACATCAAGCTGGATTACGGGGCGAGCATCGTGTCGCTCGACTTCGGTGCGCTCGATTTCATCTCTCCGAAGCGCAACCACCTCGCCTATCGGGTCAGGGGTTTCAGCGATCGCTGGATCGATCTCGGTGCGCAGCACCGCGTGACCCTCACGAACCTCGACGCGGGTGATCACTTGCTCGAGGTGCGTGCGGCCAACGCCGATTCGGTCTGGAGCGACCCGCCGCTGCGTCTTACGATTCACCGCGACCCCGCTCCCTGGCGCTCCGCGTGGGCGTATGCCTTGTATGCGCTCGCCGCTCTTTTGTTCGCCGCCCACCGGGTGCGCGCGCAGCGCAGGAAGATGCGCGGCATCGTCGAGGCCAAGCAACGACTGGAATCGGAGGTGGCGCTGCGGACCCGTGAGCTCGTCGAGAGCAACCGGCAGTTGGCGGAAGCGGCGCAGGCGAAGAGCAATTTCTTGGCTCGAATGAGCCATGAGTTGCGCACACCGATGAATGGGGTGGTGGGAAT
>CAZSUK010000359.1:0-18622 GCA_964609355.1 uncultured Acidobacteriaceae bacterium
TTGAAGGCGGAGTAGACAAAGGAACCGATGTACCAGCCGTCCATGAACTTGTACGGTGTTTCGCCGGTTGTGTAGTGCCCGCAAGGCAGTACTTTGGAAACAAAATCGATTCCCCGGCGGCGAAAGTTCTCAATCACCTGCTGGGAGTACTCGCGCAGGAAGGTGAGATCGTAGGTGGCGTGCACCAGGAGAATCTTTCTTGGATTGGCAGCAAACTGATCCATGTAGTGCGAGGGGCTGATGCAGGCCCAGAGATCGCGCAATCGTTCATGGGTCACACCGATGCCTTCAAAGGCAGCGCGAATGTGCCTGGTGCTTTGTCCGGTCCACACCACGTCTCCGAAAGACATGGAGGCGTGATTGAAAGCAGCGATGCGGATACGGCTGTCGAGCGCGGCGGCAAGAAAGGCATAGCACGAGCCAAGACTGGTGCCAAGGATTCCAAACTGTTCGTAGCCCTGCTGCTGCAGCCAATCGATGCAGCAACGGATGTCGACTACCGCCTGGCGGCAGGAAGCGATGGTGCGCCCCAGGTTGGCGCTGACCGCATAGTCGGCGCGCGCCAACTCTGCCGGACGGCGGATGTCGTGGTAGGGCTTGCTGAGGCGCAGGGCAGAAATGCCAAAGCGGTTAAAAATGGAGCAGAGAGCATTGTGGCTGAAGGCGTCAGCATTCCATTGCGGCATGACGATGATCGCCTGTTTGGGCTTGCCTGCCATCTTTTCGGCCGGCGCGGGGAACCAGCGGGCATTGACTAAATCATTTTCCGGATAGGGAGTGCGCACCGGCGAAGTGAAGCGAAGAAACTCCGCCTTGGGAAGTTTGCCCCGGGCCGCGCGCTGGCGAACCCTGGCATCGTGTTTAAGGGTTTCCGGCCGGACATTGGTGGGAAACAGTTGCGGGTGACGCTCTTCCAACACAAAGTCGGACGGAGTCTGATACGCGAAAAACTCCGCCCGATGGCGCAGGATGAAGTCGTTCAGCCGGAGCATCGTCTGCTCCGCCTCGGCATCGTCTGCCGGAGTGGAAAAAGCGAAGCCGTAAGACCGGGCAAACTCCTCCAGCCAATCGAATCCCCACTCTACCGGGCGCACAATACGGTTGGTGTCGCGGGTGGTGAGGTCAGTCTCCCAGCGATACATCCACCGGGCATAGAGTTTGCCCAGCGCCCTCACCTGGTGCTGCCGGCCCGGATACGGAATTGCTCGACCACTGCGGACATATCCTCTTCCCCTTGGCCGGCGGTGATGGCATGCTCGAACACGCGCAGAGCCGCTCTGCCCATATCCAGATCAAGGTCCACATGGTCAGCTTCACTGACTGCGTAACGAAGGTCCTTAGCCATGAGGCGGAGCAGGAATTGGGGCTCATATTGGCGCTGGGTCATGCGGCCGCTGAGCAGCTTAACGATCGGGCTGCCGGGAGCTCCTTCGGTGAGCACGCCCAGCGCCTTATCGACGTCCAGCCCGCTGCGTTCAATCAGAGAGAGGGCTTCGGCCAGGGCCGCAGCCTGCGAGCCGGAAAGGAAGTTATTGATCAGCTTCAGGCGAGCACCACTGCCCACCGGGCCAACGTGAACGACATCCCTGCCCATGGCCTTGAGGATGGGGGTGATCTTGTCCAGGGTGGAGGCTTGCCCACCGGCCAGGAAGAGCAACTGCCCGGCCTCAGCCTGCCCTTTGCTGCCAGTGACGGGCGCGTCTACCAGCTCACAGCCGTGATCCTTAGCCGCGCGGTCGAGTTCTTCAATCCACTCTACGGTGACCGTACTCGATTCCACCAGGATGGTTCCTGGAGCAACGTCGACCAGAGCCTCGCCGCGTCCGGTCCACACGTCGCGGCAGACGGGGACATCGGCCAGCATGCTGATCACTACCTCCGCGTCTTTGGCTGCGGCACGGGGGGATTGCGCCACCCTGGCTCCACGGCCAGCCAGGGCCTGCGTTTTGTCTGGGGTGCGATTCCAAATGCTGAGTGGGTAGCCTGCGTCGAGCAGGCGGCCCGCCATGCCTGAACCCATTAGTCCAAGCCCCAATAGAGCAATCTTCGTCTGTGCCATAACATCTCCTGCCAAGGCTCTAGAATAGAAGGGTTATGGGCTTTACGGAAAGCTACGACGTTGTAGTAGTGGGTGCGGGGCACGCAGGTTGCGAGGCGGCGATGGCGGCGGCGCGCATGGGGCTGCGCACGGCGCTGTTTAGTTTCAATCTGGACCTGATCGCGCAAATGTCCTGCAACCCTGCGATTGGAGGCATCGCCAAGGGCCACCTGGTGCGGGAAGTGGACGCACTGGGCGGCATTATGGGCGAGGTGGCCGATGCGGTCGGCATCCAGTTTCGCCTGTTGAATACCTCGCGCGGGCCGGCCGTCTGGTCGCCGCGAGCGCAGTGTGACAAGCGCCAGTACCGGGTGAAAATGCGTCAGGTGCTGGAATCGCAGGCGAATCTGCACATCAAGCAGGCAGAAGTCGTGGATGTGGTACTCGATGAGTCCCGCGCGGTGAGCGGGGTGAGGCTGCGGGATGGGCGCACGGTGTTCGCAGGTTCGGTGGTCATCACCACCGGCACGTTTCTGAATGGTTTGATCCATTGCGGCGAAGAACGCTACCCCGCCGGGCGCAGCGGCGAACCACCCAGCGTACTGCTGGGGGAGGCGCTCAAGCGGCTGGGGCTGCGCGGTTGCCGGCTCAAGACTGGAACCCCTCCGCGGCTGGACGGCCGCAGCATCGATTGGAGCCGTTTTGCAGAACAGCCCGGAGATGCTGATCCGACTCCCTTCAGCTTGCGCACGGTCGAGCTGCCACAAAAGCAGATCTCCTGCCACATTGCCTACACCACGCCGGAGACCTTGCGCATTATCCGCGAGAATGTCAGCCGCTCGCCCATGTATTCCGGACAGATAACGGCTGTAGGCCCGCGCTACTGCCCTTCGATTGAAGACAAGGTGGTTCGCTTTCCTGATAAAGAGCAGCACCAGTTCTTTTTGGAGCCAGAGGGTTTGGATACCAACGAGGTTTACGTCAATGGCATGTCGACCTCGCTGCCGATGGAAGTGCAGTGGGAAGTGGTGCGATCGATTCCTGGTCTCGAAAATGCGGAGATGCTGCGGCCTGGGTATGCGATTGAATACGACGCCATCGATGCCACGGAACTCGATCGAAGCCTGGCGGTGAAACAGATTGGGCGTCTGTTTCTTGCCGGGCAAATTAATGGCACTTCGGGTTATGAGGAGGCCGCATGCCAGGGCCTGATGGCCGGCATCAACGCGGCGCTGCTGGTTCGTGGCGAGGCGCCCTTCACGCTCGATCGCAGCGAAGCGTATACAGGGATTTTGATTGACGACCTGATCAGCAAGGGCACCAACGAACCCTACCGCATGTTCACCTCACGGGCAGAGTTTCGGCTGCACCTGCGCATAGATAATGCCGATCGGCGTTTGACTCCCTATGGGCACAGGCTGGGGCTGATCTCGAGCGCTGCCTGGCAGGACTATGAAGAAAAGCAGGAGCGTGCGGTGGCGTTGGAAAAGCTCTTGGCTACGCGCAAAGTGGACCCTTCAAGGCTGAGCACGCTGTTCCCTGATCTGGGGAACGTGGCTGGTCAAACGTATGCCCAGCTGCTGAAGCGGCCGGAGATTTCGCTGGAGGCGCTGCTGCCTGTTCTGCGGCCGGAATGGGAGGACGACGACGGCCCATTGGCGTTCTTCAGTGGTGCTGTGAATGCCAGGGTACGGAATGAGCTGAAATCGGTGGAGACGGAGATCAAGTACGCCGGCTATCTGGACCAGCAACGCAAGGCCATCGATAAGCTCAAGAAGGCGGAGCAGCGTTCCATTCCCGCAGGGTTTGAGTACGCCGGGATTAGTGGCTTGTCACGGGAGATGCAGGAGACTCTGAGCCGGGTGCGGCCGCAAACCCTGGGACAGGCGAGCAGAATCCCCGGAGTTACTCCGGCTGCGCTTTCGCTGCTGCATGTTCATCTGGAAGTTGGCGAAAAGCGCAAAGCGGCGGGACTGGTCTGATGGAACTGCGGAAATAGTCCTTAGCGGCTTTTGGCAAGCAGCTGGTGCGGCATTGTGTCGTCCCTACGGGACTCGTCATGAAACGTTCTGCTACCCGGCACTGACGTGCCGGGCTACAGGTTGTTCCGTCCCTGCGGGACTCCTTCGTGAAGTGGGTGGCCCAGGTCTCGCTTTTGAGACCTGGGTGTTTCGGTAGGACCAATTTCTGAGGAGAAACCCAGGTCTCAAAAGCGAGACCTGGGCCACCCACTCAATATTCGTCCGCGCTATTTTCGTTTTCTCAGGTGGGCCGCACCCAGATCAGAATCCTGGTGGGGTTGGGGGAGGCGGAGCGGCTTCTACTGGCTGGGCATCTGATCCGGCGCCGACGCCGATGCTGCCGGGATATTGGGCGGGACCCGGGTCTTGAGCCTGGTCTGGCATCGGTTGAGCTGGAGCGGGCGCGACGTAGGGCGGGCGCGCCGGCGAACCCCTGCCGGGCTCAAAACGGTCACCAGAGAAACGCGGGATACCAAAATGACCCCGCAGATGTAACAAATCCACGGTGCTAATGTCCCCGTCAAGGGCGACCAGGTTCAGATCTTTGGGGCCTGAGATCAACACCATCATCCCGGTCACGTCCATGTGGGCAAAGTTAATCCAAAGGTCGGTTTGACTGGGATTGAAGGGATCGCCCTTGCCGTGGGCAGCAACCAGGTGCCTCCAACCGGATGCTTCAAACTGGCGGCGGATCATGTCTAGTGCGGCAGGATCATAGAGACCCGGCGAAGCATAATGATAGCTATGTACCGAAATGCCATTCAACTTGGCGATCGCGGCGCGCGCCTGCGGGTCGGCATCGCCGACAAAGTAGCTGGCAACCTGCAGCATCGACCGGTCAAAGGTGAAATCAGTGTGGAAGGCGGCGCGCTGGCCCAGAACCTCAAATCCCTGCGGAACCCAGTTCAAGGGCGGCTGGGCGCTCTGCGCATTTTGGCCCACGAGGGCAAGCGGAGTCACTAGCAAGAGCAAGACGACAGCAAAGAGACCGGGGGGACGCAGCATGGCTGGTTTAACTCCTGCAGGTTAAGACGTGAAGGTGTGGAAAAAGTTGTGGTTTTGAGACCTCTCTGCCAGCCTCGCTCTGCCGATAACGGTAGCGAGACTACCAGAGTGTACTTTCATGCGAGCAGGGATAATTCCGTTGATTGCATTGACGTTCGTCCTAGTCGCCTGCAGCAATCGCGGCATCTCGCAAGATTTTGTAAGGGCGGCTTCCCCTCCCGCCTTGCCCAGAAACTATCCCCCATTTTCCAGCCTGGGCATCGGCCTGTATGGCGGATTGGGAGGCGCCGGCGTGGATCTGGCAACGCCACTGGCACGAAAATTCAACGTCCGCGCGGGAGCTGAATACTTCAGCTATTCCACCACGTTCCAGGATCAAGGGGCTAACGTCGCCGTCCAGTTGCGTATGCAATCTGGACACGCGTCGCTCGATTGGCTTCCCTTCGGCGGCAGGTTTCGACTAAGTCCCGTGGTCGTGTTCGTCAATGACAATCGCGCCCGGGCAACCGCACTGGTGCCGCCGGGCAGCACCATCACCTTGAATGGCCAGGATTACATCAGCAGCTTGACAGACCCATTGCACGGAGCCGGATCGGTCGACTTTCGAAAAGTGTCGCCCGGCTTTACGCTGGGTTGGGGCAACATAGTCCCGCGCAGCAGCGGCCACTTTAGCTTTCCGGTCGAAGCAGGGTTCTACTATGTTGGCCAGCCCGGGCTAAAAGTCTCCTTTACCGGTAGCGCATGCGATCCCACTCAACCGCCGGTAATCGGGTGTGAATCCGTAAACCAGGACGGCGGCTTTCAGCAGAGTTTGTCGCAATTCATCGCGCATAATAACCACAACCTCAGCTACGCAACCTTTCTGCCTATTTTCCGTTTCGGCTTTGGCTATTCATTTAACGGAACGAAGTAGCCCATTTCGGGGCATCGCGCCTGCGCCGGAGAATGCAGGTGAATTAGCAACCCATACAGTTGCTATTATCTTGCTGGCGCGCTGGCCGCGCGCTTACTGGCCTTGTGGTTTGCCGTCAGGTGGTTTCCGAGCAACTGGTTTTTTTCCCGTGGGCTCGAGTTGGGGACGCTGGCCCAATCGCTGGCCGCAGGCCAGGGCCTTAGTTCGCCGTTCGGTGGCTCGACCGGACCCACTGCGCTGTTAGCTCCTGGATACCCCGCCCTCATCTCCGTGCTCTTCCGCATCTTCGGGTCATTCACGTTCACTGCGGCGATCGTGGTGATCCTGATGCAACTCTTGTTCAGCGTAACGACCGTGCTGTTAATCATGATGGTTGCGCAAAGATGCTTTGATAGCCGAACGGCCGATCTGGCGGGAGTGTTTTGGGCGGTATCGCTGCCGCTGCTCTGGATGCCGGAGATCTTTTGGGAGACCTGCCTGTCTACGCTGTTGCTGGTGGGCATGATTGCTTTGGCGCTGCGCTGTGAGCAAAAGCCAAGCAGGTCTCTATGGGCACTGATGGGCGCCTACTGCGGTGTGGCTGCCCTGGTGAATCCGGCTCTGCTGATGGCTTTGTTGTCGTTGCTGGGATGGGCGGCGTGGCAGACGCGGAAGACTCTACGCTATTCCCCTCTGCTGGGCTTGCTGGTTCTGTTGCTGGTGTTCGCTCCGTGGCCTATCCGGAATGCATGCGCGCTGGGTGCTTTCATTCCACTACGAAGCACAGTCGGACTCGAACTATGGATGGGAAACCGCGCCGGAGCAACGGGCTTTTTGGACGAATCGGTGATTCCAATCGCTAACAGAGGGGAATACGACGAGTATGTTTCGAAAGGCGAGGCCGGTTACACGCGAGACAAGTCGGCACTTGCCAGGGCTTACGTTCGCGCCCATCCGTCTGAGTTCCTTCGACTGGACGGGGTACGATTCATCCGGTTTTGGACCGGGGCCGGCAGCAGAGATGGTTCTGTGATCTTCATTCTCCATGCTGTATTGACAACCGCTCTTGGGGTGACGGGTATCTTGCGTTTGTGGCAAAGACGCCGCCTCAGCCTGGCAGCCCTGTTCCTCCTGCCGCTGATGCTTTTTCCGTTGCCGTACTACATTACCCACGCTGAGTTCCGTTACCGGCTGGTTATCGATCCCTTGCTCACGATCCTGGGTGCGTATGCAGTGAGCGGCGGCTCGATTGATAAGGTGTGGGGGGAAAAAGCGTGAGAGCCATCCTCTTTTTGGCTTTGGTGCTGCGGTTGGCCGTGGTGTCGATGGTGCTTTTCCGGTATCCGCGAAACTGGCTGTTCAGCAAATCGCCGGACCTGGTGTTCCTGGCCCAATCCCTGGTTTCCGGCCGTGGACTCTCCTCGCCTTTCGGGGGATCGACCGGCCCCACGGCTTTTCTGGCGCCCGGATATCCCGCCGTTCTTGGCCTCGTATTTCGTCTCTTTGGCGGTTACAGTTTTGCCTCGGGTGCGGTGATGATGGGGCTGCAGACGTTGTTTGCTGTGCTCACGGTCGCGACTATGATGTCCGTCTGCTCAAGACTCGTTGGCGCGCCCGCGGCCAAGCTGGCGGGAGCTTTCTGGGCGGTTTCGCCGCCTCTCATTTGGCTCCCCGCCGTGCTTTGGGAGACCAGTCTGTCCATCCTGCTTTTGATCGGAATGGTTGCTCTCGCTCTGCGCTGCGTAGACCAACGGGGCGCCACCCTCTGGGCAGTCATGGGAGCCTACTGCGGTGTGGCGATGCTGGTGAACCCGTCGCTCATGCTGTCGCTACTTGCCATCGTAGGCTGGACGATCTATCAAACCCGCCCTGGATGGGGCTACGGGCCATGGATGTGTCTGCTTGTCTTCCTCGCCGTTTTCGCTCCCTGGCCGATTAGGAATGCGCGTGTTCTGCACGCGTTCATCCCCCTGCGCAGCAACTTCGGATACGAGGTATGGCAGGGGAATCACCCCGGAGCTACCGGCATGTTCGACAGGACGATCGAGCCGCTGGGAAACAAACAGGAGTACACGAGCTACGCGGCAAAGGGCGAGGTGGAGTACATGCGCGATAAAGGAACACTCGCCAGGGACTATATCCGCACCCACCCGGGCGAGTTCATCAGGCTGAGCGCGGAGCGGGTAGCGCGCTTCTGGACGGGCGCCGGGTTGGCGGTGAACTCCGGCGTGATCGAACTACACGCAGTGTTGACTTCACTGCTGGGCCTGGCGGGACTTGTGGCGCTCTGCAAACAGCGCCGGGTCGAAGATCGCGGGAGGGCCGCGCTGTTTCTGCTGCCACTGCTTGTTTTTCCTCTGCCCTACTACATCACGCATGCTGAATTTCGTTTCCGGCTGGTGCTGGATCCGCTGTTGACGATTTTGGGCGCCTACGCCATCACCCAGGTGGGATCTTATTGGCAAAGCACGCGCGGCGCATGACGAGCTACGTAAGGTTCTTCCACATCGAGACCCATCACTGGTCATTTCTTGGTATCGAGACCCTGGTGACGGTGATGATGCTCCTTCTTTTCACCCTGCTTCCCGTTAGATATCTGGCGTTCTTTCCCAACCGCGGCTTCCGTCGCTTTGCGCAGAAGCGCGGGCGCGCCTGCGTGCTCATTTTCCTGTTGTCCTGCCTGGGCCGGCTGGCGTTGTTGCCCATAGAGCCCTTTCGCGCTCCCAATATTCATGACGAGTTCAGCTACTTACTGGCCAGCGATACTTTTGCTCATGGCCGGTTGACGAATCCTACTCCGCCACAGTGGCGTCACTTTGAAGCATTTTATGTGCTGATGCAGCCGACCTTCACTTCGAAGTATGGCGCAGCCCAGCCTCTGTTTATGGCGTTGGGGCAGCGTTTGCTGGGAACACCGCGGGCGGGGATTTTGTTGAGCATGGCACTGGCGGCGGCCACTTTGTGCTGGATGCTACAGGCTTACCTGCCAGCGGAATGGGCACTTCTGGGTGGACTGTTAGCAGTCGTTCGCATCAGTTGGTTCAGCTATTTCGGCAATAGCTACTGGGGAGGTTCGGTCGCGATGTTGGGCGGCTGTCTGTTATTGGGCGCAGCGGCCAGGCTGGCTCGCAAGAGTAAGGCCCGCTACGGACTCCTGATGGCGCTCGGCCTGCTTCTACTGGCAAACTCGCGCCCGTTTGAAGGCGTTCTCGTGTCCCTGCTCATCTGCCTTTCCACGGTCTGGATTCTGTTTAGTAAGCGAGCGCGTGTTCGCATCTGGATGCCCGGCGTGGCCTTGCTATTGCTGGGAGCTGCCTGCACCGGTTACTACTTTCACCGCGTGACCGGACACTTGACCTTCCCCTGGGTGGTGTACTGGCGGCAGTGGAGCATCTGTCCGTCCTTTCTATTTGGCAAACCGAACTATGGGATTCACTACCAGTTCCGCGACCAGCTTCTGTACAGCCGCGATTATGAGCTGCTGCCTTACGTGAATTTGAAGACGGCGGGTGATTTCTTTGTAGTAGTGGCGGTCAAGAGTATCAATCAATGGCGTTTCTTTTTCTTTCCCGCCTTGACGCTGACGCTTATCGGCGTGATTCCAACATTGCGCGCCAGAAAATCACGCCTGCTTGTCTTCGCACTCATTTTTGCGTGTCCCGGCTTTGTTTCGGAGACCTGGCTTCAGGCACACTACGTGGCCGTGGTGTCAGGCATTTTGTATCTTATCCTGCTAAACGGCCTGCGCTCTATGAACGCGGGAGCGCGCCGTAATGTCATTTGGCTTAAGTTATTGCGGGGCACATTGGCGGCTGTGATCGTCATGTTGCTGGTCAGGTTGATGGTGGTGCCAGGAAATACGTTCCCGCCCAACTGGGCCTCGCAGGCCGGGGACATACCAGGCTATCAGGACATCAACAGGATCATGGAATCGAAGCCGGGCAGGCAGTTGGTAATGGTCCGCTATCGTCCCGATCATTTTTGGGGATATAGCTGGATCAATAACGGTTACGATATTCCAACGCAGCATGTCATCTGGGCGCGAGATACGGAACCCGGAGAGTCGAACCTATTGCTGTTGTGCGCGTTCAAAGATCGCCAAGTGTGGCTGCTTGTTCCCCCAGAAAAGGAATTCATACCGCCGCCGGACAGGACTGCTCCCTGGAACTCTGCCGCGGCTGAGCGGTTTTTGCAGCCGTATCCTGTAGCAGTGTCTACGTCGTGTTATTCGGGATCAATCTTGCCGTTGTCAGATCGGCCGAGATTGCACTGAAGATGGCGCTCAGCGAGGTGACCGGTTGGCCGGCCACGCAGACACTGCCGGACCCGCTTTGGTGGTAATCGGAGTAGAAATACTGCGCAGCGGAGGCGATACTGGCCATGGTGTCGCAGGGGGAGATGTTGGGATAGGAGCCACCGCTTTGATCGCTGGCGCAACCCGAAGGCTCAGAACCATAAGCGACCGAGTACACCAGGGTTCCCTGGCTGGTAGCATATTTCGCCGCCACGACCGCCTGCCCGCACTCGCCAACCCAGGATGGGTATTGCCCGCTGCTGGTTGCCGGCGACCCCATCACCGTGTTGTTGCCATTGTTCTGCGGAGCGGTGGCGTCGCCATCGCTAAGAAAGATCAGGACATTCTCGGTCCCTGGATTGAGTGCCTTTTCGGCCACCAGTGCTGATTGTGCCGCATAGATCACGCCCGCGTAGTAGGTTCCAAAGATTCCGTCATAGTTGGGCGAGGTCATGCTGCCGCAGCCGATGACTCCTCCGGCTGCCTTCACCAAGGTTGAGTTAGAGTTCAACGTGGTAGCCGCGTTCGACGTGCGATAGTCGCTCAAGAACTGAGTAACTTGATAGGTTGCTGTCCCCAGGGTCATAGGGTAAGTGGCAAAGTCCGATTGTGTTGGGACGTAGGACGATGCTCCCACAGCGGGAAAGGAGTAGGCCATCGCCGCCGGCAACGATGACCAGGGGGTGACCGGCGTAGTCCCGGTATTCGACATCGGCATCACGAAATTGATAGTGGCTCCGCCGTTCGCCATGCTCCAATAGAGATTTTGCGGGGTCGGCGAGGGAACGGGAGTGGTGCAGGTTACGTCTCGCGCCGTGGTCGTGGTTGAGACATCAGGAAAGGTGAACAGGGCGACCCGATCGACCGCACTGGCGGCAACGCCATTGGTGATGGAGCATTTCGCCAGGCTGGCCGCACACGGGGTGAGCGTTTTGAGCAGCACCTGGACGCCGTTCATGGCGCAAGCGATCTCCGTGCTGCCGCAGTCGGCGTCGGGATAGAGCATCGAGAGGCTGGTATCGACGACCACCGCCACGTTATAGGGGGTGGCCGCGCCACCTCTCGAAGCCGCGGTCGCGCCGGCGGTGACGGTCATGGTGTTTATCCCAAACAGTGCGGCGAAGTACATGGGCACCACAACCTGCACCTGGACCTGGAGGGCATTGTAGGGAACCGCACCCACGCAAGCGAGGCCCTGGTTCTGCAGAGTGGTCAAGCATTTCAAAACGGGGAAGCCGCTCGCCATGGTGACATTGGGTAGAGTTCCTTGCGCGTTGACCGAACCCGGGACGGCGCTGAACGAGGTTGACGTCGCGATCACCGCCGCGCTGGTAGTGGCGGTGCGCATGTCCCCCGCGCCCGCCAGCGCGGCCGCATCCGCGTACCCTTGCAAGGCGCGTTCGCAATAGTAAACGTGGCCCACATCGATGGCCAAACCAGCCATGCCGAGAAGCACCACGAAGGCTACGGCGACCAGGGGCAGCACTTGCCCGCACTCACCACCCAGCCAACTGCGCGCATTGGACGGCGTTCTCATTGAACCAATTCTGAGATCTGCGATTTGCAAAGAACAATTCGGGGCGTAATCGGTCCCGTATACAGCCAAGCTGCACGGGTAGCTCACCGTCACACTGGCGTAGGCTCCCTGCTTCAGGTTACCTGCCGCGCCGGTGGTGCTACTTCCGCTGTTACAGGATGCGCCTTTATAGGTCGTTCCGTTGAGTACAAAGGTGAACGTAAGATTGCCTGGAACGAGCAGCGGCGCTGCCGCGTACACTGCGGCAGCCGCCGTAGCGCAGGGGTTGGTGGTTTCGCCGCGGCTAATGGCGAGGGTTCGCGCGCCCACGCTGGTAGCCTCCGTCAACAGTATGTAGTTATTGAATGCGAGCCCGAAGGTTAGAATGCCTGTGACCACCAGCAGCAATACCGGCAGGACGAGCGCCATTTCGACCAATGCCTGGCCTTCTTGCTCGAGGCCGCCCAGCAGCCATACACATCGCTTTTTGCACGACACAATTGTTTATCGGCAATAGTTAGCCAAATCATAATCGACCAAGGCATATTCCCGGAATAGAACAACATCTGTGCTGTTATTTTCAGACCTCCTATTCGACGGGTGGAACATGGCTTTAATGCTGGCACTTAGTGCATACACATCTATGACCTATGTAATTTACTCTCTTTGCGCGCGCGTTATGATCTGATTGACATCCACACTAGTAACCATTAACCATCTAAGTTAATAGTGCTCAGGTCTTAACAAGGAGAACGATGATGACTAACTGCAAGCCATGGATTAACCTCCGACAAACCCTATCCGATCTTCTCAGGGACGAGTCCGGCCAGGATCTTATCGAGTATGCGCTGGTTGCTGCGATCATCGCCCTTGGCGCCACCGCGGCGATGACCACCGTAGCGACCGATATCAAGGCTGTGTTTGCCAAGATTGGAACCGGCCTAACCACCGCTGCGTAATTGCAATTCTCAAGTTATGGCTAACTCGACGCGCACGAGAGGTAATGACGCCAGCTCTGCATTCACCAGCGTTGGAAACCTACCGGGCTGCGGAAAATGGCCGGTGAGAGGGCCGGAAAAGCGTACCTCAGCGGCTAATGCTCGCTGCGGCGAGGTAGCCGGGTATGGCCGTGTCATTTACGGCACGGCTGAAGCCGTGCCCTTCCGGGACCGAGTTCTCACGCAGGCGATAAGAATTCAGCGTACTTTCAACTATTTGCGGCACGACCAAAGTTGTGCCCTATACGAAACAAAGTTTTCAGCACCCTGCTTGTTAAGTTGCGCACGGATGACTGACCTGGGAAATCTTGCTATTGAAACTGACTCCTGAATTCGCGTTTCCTGCCGGCTCGCTGCTCTGCGCCGCCCTTAGCGCGGTGTACGACGTGCGGAGCCGGCGGATACCAAATTTCATTACCCTGCCTGCGATTGCCTTCGGCCTGCTACTGCACGCCGTTTTTGGCGGGTGGCGGCAGTTGGCCACGGCCGCTGCGGGCGGATTGATTTGCGGTCTCATTTTCTTAATCTTTTATCTGGCTGGCGGGATGGGTGCGGGCGACGTGAAGCTGATCACTGCCACGGGATGCATTGCGGGACTATCGCTGATCGGACATCTGCTCATATGGACCGCCCTGGCGGGCGGTGTCATGGCTATCGGCGTGGCAGTCTATCGCCGCCAGCTGGTGGAAACATGCCGTAACATGCGCTCCCTGGCAGTTCATCACCAGGTCATGGGTCTGACCCCACATCCGCAGTTCAACATCAGCAATGAGCGAACGCTGCGCTTGCCCTATGCGCTGGCGATCGCGGCAGGAAGCGGTCTCAG
Organism: uncultured Acidobacteriaceae bacterium; assembly: GCA_964609355.1. Taxonomy (GTDB): domain Bacteria; phylum Acidobacteriota; class Terriglobia; order Terriglobales; family Acidobacteriaceae; genus PALSA-350. Next base: position 13,591 of record CAZSUK010000359.1, read on the forward strand.
TCTATGCCTGGTGGTTATGCGAAGGTGAAGCCATGAATGCAAAGCGGCTGATGGTGGCGTTGCTCGCGGCACTGCTCATCTCCGGCCTGTCGACGTTCTGGCTCAGCAGACGGCTCGCCAAGGCGGCTCACGTTACGCCTTTACAGAAGCAACTCATGGTTGCCGCGAGCCAGACGCTAGAAGCGGGTGAATTGCTGAAACCAGCGAGCCTGCGATTGGTGGAGTCGCCCCTCGCTCTCATCGGAAGTTTCAACAAGATCGAAGATGTCGCGGGCAGAGTCGTGCTCTTTCCGCTGGCCAAGGACCAACCTGTTCTCAATTCATATCTTGCCCCGGTGGGAGTGGGCGTAGGCCTGACGGCAAAGATTCCATCCGGCATGCGAGCGATTTCCGTACGTTCCGATGAAGTGGTGGGCGTGGCCGGCTTCCTGCTGCCAGGAACCCATGTCGATGTGCTGCTGACCTATCACACGGACAAGTCTCCGGATGCGCGGACAGCGACGGTGCTGCAGGATGTCGTGGTTCTTGCCGCGGGGCAGCAGATTCGCCCCGATCCGGAAGGCAAGCCGACCGCCGACAACAACGTAGTCACACTGCTGCTGAAGCCCGAGGACTCGGAGAAGCTGGTGCTGGCGACCAGCCTGGGCGCGATTCATTTTGTGTTGAGAAACGGGGCAGATAAGGAGCAGGCGGCGAGTTCGTCGGTGGGCCTCGATGAGCTCACCGGCACGGCTCCCACCGCCCCGGTCGAAGCGGCCATCGCTCCAGCACCGCACCGCAAGCCCTATCAAGTGGAAACCATTTTGGGCGATAAGCAAGTGGTAAGGACCTTTAATTGAGGCGGGCATGGCGATAGCGATAAGCCGGGTATGGAAAGGCGCCTATCGCGGGCTGGCTCCAGTTGTGCTGTGCGGCTTGATGCAGGCGCAAACAGCACCCACCATGCCGGCGGCACCGGCGGCGGCTCCGTCTTCGTTGGCCGGCTTGCACATAGCGAAATTACCCGACGCAACGACTGCCCTCACGAGCTCGACGTTTTCTGCCAGCCAGCCGCTGCACGTACTGGTGGGGCAATCGATTTTTATCTCCACGATAAGCCGGCTGAAGCGGGTGTATGTCAGCGATCCGCTGGTGGTCGATTCCTTCACCTCGAGTCCCAGGCAGATCGTGGTCACGGCGAAAACGCCCGGCGTGAGCAGCCTGATCCTGTGGGATCAAGAAGGCCAATCGGCAACCTACTGGGTTTCTTCCGACCTGAATGTGGCGAATCTGCAAACGGAAATTCACCAGGCGCTTCCATACGAAGACATCCGCGTGGAAGCGCACCAGGACCGGATTTCTCTCTCCGGCACGGTTACGAGTGATGGTTCCGCGGAAGCGGCAGGCAAGCTGGCCGGTCTGTATGCAAAGAACGTGGTGAATTCGGTCATCGTAAGACAGCTGCACAGCAGACAGGTAAAGCTGAAGGTTCAGATCATCGAGATCGACCGTTCGAAGTTGGAGCAGTTTGGCATCAACCTCTTCAGCCAGGGTAAGAATCAAGGCAACGCCACTACCGGGCAGTTTCCTTCAACACAAACTTATACGCCGGCAAGCGGCACGGCTCCGGCCACGCTCACCACCAGCGACCCGCTGAACCTGTTCTTCTACAATTTTGGCCTGAATATCGGAGTGAGCCTGCAGGATCTTCAAGGCAAGCAGATCGCGCAAATCCTCGCCGAACCAACCATTATTACGCTCAGCGGACAGAAGGCGTCCTTTCTCGCCGGGGGCGAGTTTCCCTTTCCGGTTGTCCAGGGTTCCTCGGGCGGACTTACGTCCATCACCATTCAATTCCGGCCGTATGGGGTGAAGTTGGATTTTACGCCGATCGTTAATGACGATGGGACGATTTTGTTGAAAGTGGCACCGGAAGTGAGTGCGCTCGACTACACCAACGCGGTCACCATCTCGGGCTACACCATCCCCGCCATTTCCACCCGCCGGGCAGACACTCAGGTAGAGCTGCGCGATGGACAGAGTTTCGCCATCTCCGGGCTGCTCGATCATCGCACCACCGATATTTTCAACAAGATGCCAGGCATCGGCGACGTGCCGATTCTGGGTCAACTGTTCAAGTCGAAGAACGTCAATCACTCAACTGTGGAGCTGATGGTAATCGTGACGCCTACATTAGTCGATCCGTTGAACGATACCACTTCGCCCACTCTGCCGGGACTTCCGGTTCCCCTGCTCGATCCCAAACAATTTGACCAGAAGATGGTCAAGCAGAAGCCACGGACGCAACCACAGCCCGGGACAGGCGGCCCGAATTGACGGACAAAATAAATAATCCGGGGACGCTCACAGTAGCGCTGCTGACGGTACACGTCGATCGGGAGACGGTGGAGCGTATCCGTCAAACTGCTTCCGATATGCCCTGGGAACTGGTTCATGTGGACTACGAGAACTACTTCTCGGCGGCCAAGCTCCCACCGCTCACCCAGCGGGCAATCAATACCCAGGCATGTGTAGCGGTGGTGGATTTTGATGGGGACCTGGAACTAGCGCTTGAAACCGCTGCCTTCCTACGCTCGAGCTTTTACCGCAACATCGGGATCCTGGCTCTTTCTTTCACCGCCGACCCCGACTTGCTGCTGCGCGCAATGCGCGCCGGCTACAGCGAATTTCTGGGCAAGCCTTTCCACGCCGATGAATTCACCGATACGCTCGTCCGGCTTGACCAGCGCTGGGCTACCACCGTGACTCGTCCGCGAAACTCGGGGAAAATTCTGTCTTTTTTCGGCGCTAAAGGCGGCGTCGGCACGACCACGCTGGCGGTCCACCTGGCCATGTTCTTGATTGGACTGGGGAAGAAAGTACTGCTGATCGACAATCACGCCCAGTTAGGCCACGTCGTCCTATACCTCGGAATGGATGGGAGCAATCATCACTTCTACGATCTGGTCCAGAACGTGAGTCGCCTGGACGAGGATCTGCTGCGCGGATTTATCGCCACCCACCAGAGCGGCCTGGATGTTCTCTCCTCTCCCGACGTTTATGGCGGTTCGTGGAAAACGGACGCGGATTCTGTGGAACGAACATTGGAGTTTCTGAGCACCCAGTACGACTTTGTTCTGCTAGATTGCGAGGCCTCGTTCGAGGACATCAACCTGGCGGTTATTTCTTTTTCGAATTGGATCTACCTGGTCGCTTCACCAGAGATCGGGGCTATTCGGGATCTGTCCCGGTATGTGGACGGCCTGGTGCAGAATGAGCACGCGACGAAGAGGCTTCAGGTGGTCATCAATCGCTATTCTTCGCACGAGGCAGTCACCATCGAGCAAATTGAAAAAGCGGTTCACCTGCCGATCGCGTTCAAGATCGCCAACAGCTACAGCGAACTGATCCGATCCATCAATGTCGGCGAACCGGTGTCGCGGGAGAGCAAGTCGGACTTTTCGCTGCAGATGACCAAGTGGGCTACCAGTTTAATCGGGCCGGTTGCACCAACAGCTTCGGAGCCGGCAAAGAAGCGGTTTGCGTTGTGGAAGTAAGGGTGAGTTGAGTCAGGAAAAGCGGCTAACAAGGGTGCTTGAGTACTCGGGGAAAAGAACCGCGCTCCACTACGCTCCCCCGGATTTCCTACTTCGCGCTGTAGCGACGACCACGTGTGCGGCTCTCCGTAAAGAGAGCGCATGCAGACCCTCAAAGCCACGGGGCTCTACGGGAAATCCGGGGGAGCGTAGTGGAGGGACCCGCGGTTTCTTTTCCGAGTACTTACGCGGACTCAAGCCGGATTTGTTTTTCAAGCGTTTATGTACGGGCCGTAGCCCGTACCGTTCAAGGGCCAGAGTGTCTCCACAGTTGTTGAGGCGGCAAGGGGTTGTGCATGACTGAATCGACGATCAACGGGAACAATCGGGTCATTCCCCCCATCGTGAGAACCGCGAGACCGGTAGCCCTGAAATTTCAGCAGGAAATCAAATCCGCAGTACACCAGGGACTGATCAAGCGTTTGGATCTGGAGAAAATCGCCCAGATGCACGAGAACCCCGCCTCCCAACAGCAGCTTCTTACGGTGATTCATCAGTTGATCGGAGAGCAGAACATTCCACTTTCGGCAGCGGAACGGGACCGGTTGGCGCAAGAGGTGCTGGATGAAGTCTTCGGCCTTGGGCCACTGGAACCGCTGCTGCAGGACCCGACGGTCAACGACATCCTGGTAAACACCTACAACGCGGTCTATGTAGAACGACGTGGGGTGCTGGAAAAAACCAACGTGGTCTTCAAGGACGACCGGCACCTGATGCACGTTATAGACAAGATCGTTTCCGCAGTAGGAAGACGGGTAGACGAGTCCTCGCCGATGGTGGATGCCCGGCTCAAAGACGGTTCCCGCGTCAATGCGATTATTCCGCCTCTGGCGGTGGACGGCCCGATACTGTCGATCCGTAAGTTTGGCGCCAAACCGCTGGCGGCAGAAGACCTGTTGCGTAACAAGGCGCTCACCGAACCGATGCTCGAAGTCCTGAAGGGCGCTGTCCAGGCCCGGCTCAACATCATCGTCTCCGGCGGCACCGGCGCGGGCAAAACTACTTTGCTGAACGTGTTGTCGGGGTTTATCGACGAGCGGGAACGAATTGTAACCATCGAGGACTCAGCCGAACTCCAGGTGAAACATGCGCACGTGGTGAGGCTCGAGTGCCGGCCTCCGAACGTGGAAGGGAAAGGCGTGGTGAAGCAGATAGAGTTGGTTATCAACGCGCTTCGTATGCGGCCTGACCGGATCGTGCTGGGCGAGGTTCGTGGCGAGGAGTGCATGGATATGTTGCAGGCCATGAACACCGGCCACGACGGCTCGCTGACGACGCTTCACTCCAACACTCCCCGCGACGCTCTGGCCCGTTTGGAGACGATGGCGATGATGGGCGATGTCAAGATCGGCGAGAAGGCCATTCGGGCGCAGATTGCCGCGGCTGTTCACATCATTATTCAGGCGTCGCGTATGAGCGACGGCAGCCGCCGGATCACCCACATCAGCGAGATCACC
>CAZSUK010000360.1:0-5953 GCA_964609355.1 uncultured Acidobacteriaceae bacterium
CGGGGTTTTCCTGGGCTCGCTGGGGATGGACATCCACCTCACTGAGACCTACTTCATCGTTGCCCATTTTCATTTCGTGATGGTCGGCGGCATGTTGATGGCTTACCTGTCGGGGGTGCACTTCTGGTGGCCAAAGATGACCGGCCGGATGTATCCGGAATCGATGTCGCAGTTGAGCGCAGTGACGACGTTTATCGGGTTTATTTTGACCTTCTTCCCACAATTCATCGTGGGCTACCTGGGGATGCCGCGCCGGTATCACGCCTATCCGCCGGAATTTCAGGTTTTGAATGTGTTGTCGACGGCCGGGGCCACGGTGTTGGGCATCGGCTACCTGCTACCAATGCTCTATATGCCCTGGTCGTTGAAGTACGGTAAGATCGCGGGCAGCAATCCCTGGCAGGCAACAGGCCTGGAGTGGGAGACTCAGTCTCCGCCGCTGACGGAGAACTTTGTCGATATACCGATCATGGATCATGAAGCGTACGACTATGAGTGGTTGGCGCACAAGACCGCACACGAGGTAACGACAGTTGGATAGCCACGCGATCGCGACCGAGCACGGGGAAAACGAGCTGCATGATGAAGGGCATCCTGCTTACCTGCGCCACCATTTTGTTACGGTGGATCAGCAGCGGGAGACGGCAAGCTTTGGCATGTGGCTCTTCCTGCTGACTGAGATCATGTTCTTCGGGGGCCTGTTCATGGCCTACCTGCTGTATCGGAACTGGTACTACGACGCCTTTGTGGCCAGCAGCAACACGCTGGGCATCGGCCTGGGAACCTTTAATACGGTAGTTCTCATCCTTTCCAGCTTTACCATGGCTATGGGTGTCTACTCGGCGGAGATGCGCAACCGCAAGGGGCTAATGACCTCGCTGAGCCTTACGATCCTGCTGGGGCTGACCTTTTTGGGCGTCAAGTCGATTGAGTATCACGACAAATACACCGAACATCATATTCCCGGGGCAAGCTTCAGCGTGGAGGACTTTGTCCATCCCACCGATAAGCGGGATGTTCCGCTGGCTCCGGACATGGCGCAGCATGCGCAGCTGTTCTTTTTCCTGTACTTTGCCATGACCGGCATGCACGCGCTGCACATGATCATCGGCATCAGCATTTTGTTCGTTCTGCTCTACCAGGCGTACCACGGGGCTTACGTGAACGGGCATACCTCGACCATCGACAATTTTGGACTCTATTGGCACTTTGTCGATATTGTCTGGATTTTTCTTTTCCCGTTGCTGTATCTGATCAGCCGGCATCCTTTGAAGTAAGGAGAGACTCGTGAGCACTGAAACCGGTCCTGTTTCACATGAACATCATATCGTTGGGCCCAAGACCTACCTGCTGATTCTGGCCGCACTGATGGTGCTGACCGCCACTACAACGGGAGCGGCCTATATCGAGATGGGGGTTTTTAATCCCATTGTGGCGCTCGGGATCGCCTGCCTCAAGGCAGTGCTGGTGATTCTGTTTTTTATGCACATCCGGTATAGCTCTAAGGTGATGATGCTTACCGTAGGGGCGGGTTTTTTCACGTTTCTGGTGCTGATCACGATGACCTTGTCGGACTACATTAGCCGTAATTGGGGTTTGTGGTAAACGAAGCAACCGCAGGTCCCTCCACTACGCCGTGCTCTACAGGAAAAACATTCCCAAGGAAGGACCGCTGAACCGCAGATCTCTCCACTGCGCTTCCCCGGATTTCCTGTGGAGACCCGTGGCTTTGATGATCTGCATGCGGCTCTCTCTGAGGAGAGCCGCACACGTGGATGTCACTAGCGGTGCGAAGTAGGAAATCCGGGTGCGCTTCGGTCGAGATGACAAAGGGTAGCGCGGTGCTTCGGGGGACAGTAGTTGCTGAACAGGAGCCGCTTCCCCAAGCCCGCACCTTTTCAGCCCCCGCAAAAACCAGGGATTAACATTCGTGGTATCCCACATCTCGCGAAAAACGAGCGAGATGTGGGGCACCCGGGGTTCGTGACAGGGTTGACAGTCATCCTAGTACAGTAGTTTTCCAGATGAGTTCCCCGGCTACAAACGATGAAGTACCTGAGGCGCTGCGGAAAATTGCGCAGAATCCCAGAGTTTTGGTGCGGCGTAGCGGTGCTCCAGCGGCGGATGGAAAGTGTGTCGTCTACTGGATGCAGCGGGCGGAAAGAGCGCTGGACAATCCTGCACTGGACGTTGCCGTCGCGGTTGGCAATGCCCTGGACCTTCCGGTAGTGGCCTTTTTCTCGGCCATTTCAAATTTTCCCCACGCGAACCTTCGCCACTATGCGTTCCTGAACCAGGGGCTGGTGGATATCGAAGAAGATCTGCAACAACGGCAGATTGGGTTTATCGTACGCCGGCCACCCAACAACTCGCTGCAGACATTTCTGGCAGAAGTGAATGCGGCCATGGTGGTCGGCGATGAGAATCCGTGCCGTGAGCCGGAGCGCTGGCGGAGGGTCCTGGCGAACCGTTTGCGTATCCCTTACTGGACGGTCGACGCGGATGTGGTTGTACCCTCCGGGCTTTTTGACAAGCGCATGTATGCTTTGCACATCTTCAAACCGAAGCTCTATGCCGAGTTGCCCAAATACCTTGTCGAACAGCCGATGGTGAAGCCGCATCGGGAATGGAAGCCCAAACTGGAGTCGTTCCCGGTGCGGGAAGATGTTACCGAGGGTTGGACAAAGCTCGACCGTAGCGTCGGGCCGGTCGAGAGTTTTACCGGCGGCACGCATGCCGCGGTTAAGCGGCTGCGCGAGTTTGTGGATAAGGAGCTTGGCGCTTACGACCAGACACGCAACCATCCGGAGATCGATGGCACCAGCCGGATGTCTCCCTACCTGCACTTCGGACACATTAGTCCGATCACGATTGCCCTCGCAGTCGAGAAGGCATTCAAGCAGGGCAAGGTTCCGCAGGCATCGCGCGATTCCTATTTGAACGAGTTGATCGGCTGGCGGGAGCTGGCGGTTAATTTCGTGAAGTTTACGGACAACTACGATTCCTTCGATTGCGCTGAGCCGTGGGCACGCAAGACCCTGATGGAGCATGCGCGGGATAAGCGAGATCGCCTGTACACGATTGAGCAACTGGAACGCTCCGATACTCACGATGAGCTGTGGAATGCGGCGCAGAACCAGATGGTCAAATTTGGATGGATGCACAACTACATGCGCATGTACTGGTCGAAGAAGATTCTGGAGTGGTCCCCCGACCCGGCCAGGGCATTCGACACCTGCGTTACGCTGAATGACCGCTACTTTCTCGATGGCAGAGATCCGAATGGATACGCCGGGATTGCATGGTCCATTGTGGGCAAATTCGATCGTCCCTGGTTTGACCGGCCAATCTTTGGAACAATTCGGTATATGTCAGGCGCTTCTACCGGCAAAAAGTTCAATTCCAAAAAGTACATCCAGAGAATGTCACAGGATTTTAGCCAGGCTGCCTTCTGGGACCAGGAATAGTCGGTGGTCAGGCGGTGTGCTATTTTCAAGATTGTCCTCTGACTGTCTCTCTTTTGAATGGCTAAATATCTCATCACGGGAATTGCAGGTTTTATCGGGTCAGCGCTGGCGAGAGCCCTGGTAGAACGCGGGGAAGAAGTTCGCGGGGTGGATAATTTCCTGACCGGCAAGGCGGCAAACCTGGCTGGGATTGAGGACCGGCTAGATTTCCGGGAGGCGGACCTGCGTGATGCGGCTGCGATGCGATCGGCGTGCGAAGGAGTCGACTACATCCTGCATATCGGGGCGCTCCCTTCTGTCCCGTTGTCAGTAGAGAACCCTGGACCAAGCCACGGTTGCAATGTGGATGGAACCTTTCATGTGTTGGAAGGAGCGCGGGCGGCAGGCGTCAAGCGAGTCATCTACGCAGCCTCTTCTTCCGCATACGGGGATCAACCCGTGCTGCCCAGCAATGAATCGATGCGGCCCATGCCGATTTCGCCCTATGCAGTGCAAAAGCTTACCGGCGAATATTACATGAGCAGCTATTGGCAGGTGTATGGCCTGGAGACAGTGAGTCTGCGTTACTACAACGTGTTTGGGCCGCGCCAGGCGGCGAACTCGCCTTATAGCGGCGTGCTGGCGAAATTTATCCTGCAAATGCTGGAGGGGACGCGGCCAACGATCTTCGGGAGCGGCGAGCAAGGGCGGGATTTCACCTACATCGACAATGTTGTTTCCGCGAACCTGCTGGCGTGCGCGGCGCGGGCAAACCTGGTTGCGGGCAAGGTCTTCAATGTTGCTTGTGGCGGCCAAAACTCATTGAAAGAGATTTACCGCATATTGGCTGAGCTTACTGGATATGAGCTTCCACCACTCTACGGGCCTGCGCGGACAGGCGACATTCTGAACTCTCAGGCGGACATTACCGCCGCTACAGAAGCTTTCGGTTATCGACCCCTGGTTGGCCTGAAAGAGGGCCTGGAACGGACGGTGGATTGGTATCGCGAGACCCTGAAACTGCCAGCCGTGAAGAATCAATGACGCAGGCGCCCGATCAGGCAAATTTGCAACCGTGGCTGTCTCTGGTGGAGAAACGCGAGCTGCGGGTAGGGATCATCGGTCTTGGCTACGTGGGGCTGCCGCTGGTTCTGCTCTTCTCGGAGGAGGGGTTCCGCGTTACCGGCTTTGATATCGATGCCGCCAAGGTGGACCGGCTCAACGGGGGCGAGTCTTATATCCATCGCATCGATGGTGAACAGATAAAGGCCGCACAGGGCAGGGGTTTCCGCGCCACTGCCAATTTCTCTGAGATCGCAGAAGTGGACGCGATTCTGATTTGCGTGCCTACACCGCTTAGCGATCACCATACGCCGGACATGAGTTACATCACAGCGACGATGGATTCGCTTGTTGACCATCTACGGCCGCGTCAACTGGTGGTGCTGGAAAGCACGACTTATCCGGGAACTACGGAAGAGTTGATTGCGCCCGCAATTGAGCGCGCGGGCAGGGTGAGGGTGAGCCGCGAGGCCATACTGAGCGATGGCGTGCTGGTGGCTTATTCGCCGGAACGCGAAGACCCGGGCAATACCAGCATTGACCGGCGTGACATTCCCAAGGTGGTAGGGGGATTAGGGGGGTTCGCTGCGGAAGCCGCCGCCGCGCTTTACCAGGTCGCGTTCCACCGGGTGATCCGTGTATCCAGCCCAGCGGCAGCAGAAATGACCAAGCTGCTGGAGAACATTTATCGCTGCGTGAACATCGCGCTGGTGAACGAACTGAAACTACTCTGCCTGCGCATGGGTATCGATATCTGGGAGGTGATCGGAGCGGCAGCGACCAAACCTTTCGGGTTTCAGCCTTTTTATCCCGGGCCTGGACTCGGGGGGCATTGCATTCCGATCGATCCCTTCTATCTGAGCTGGAAGGCGAAGGAGTTTGACTTTAGTACGCGGTTCATTGAGTTGGCGGGCGAAGTGAATGAAGCCATGCCGTACCACGTGGTGGCGGCTGTCTCCTCTGCTTTGAACCAGCGCAGCAAGCCGCTGAACGGGTCGCGGATTCTGGTGCTGGGACTGGCTTATAAACGAGACGTGGATGATTTGCGCGAATCGCCATCGCTTTCGATCATTGAAATGCTGCAACAGGAGGGCGCTGCGGTCAGCTATAACGATCCCTTCTTTCCAACCGTGGGCCGGGGACGTAAATATAACTTGAACATGCAATCACAGCCGGTCGAGCAGCTGGACGCTTACGATTGTGTGCTCATTGTCACCGATCACAGTTCTTATGACTATGCGTGCATCGTAGAAGAGGCGCAGCTGGTAGTGGATACCAGGAATGCTACGCGCGGCCTGGTGTCAGAAAAAATCGTGCGGTGTTGAGCCGGTTTTGCTTCTGGTTACGGGAAGCACAACATGCGCTGTGTCGTTGCTAGCCGCGCGAAGTAGAAATCCGGGTACGCTCTGTCGAAAACCTTTCCAAGAAAGGTCCGCTAAACCGCA
>CAZSUK010000361.1:0-5685 GCA_964609355.1 uncultured Acidobacteriaceae bacterium
GCACGGCTGAACCCGTGCCCTTCCAGGACCGCGTTCTCACACACGCTCTTTAGCCCATGAGGGCTACTCGCAACAACGACTTTTTCCGTAGCCTCTTTAGTTCCGGCGGAGCGGATAGGTGTAGCCCCGGACTTTTCGTCCGGGGAGAGCGGGTTTTCAAACCCGCGAAAACGTTCCGGCCTATAAATTGAGGGCTTTACAGGATGCGGAAAAAACCATTTTGTATCAGGGCACGACTTTAGTCGAGCCGTAAACAACTGAGAATATGACGGGCTTTAGCCCCTACGGCTCTACTGAATCAGCTGTTACAGTCCACTAGGTTATCCTAACCTCAATTCAGGCTGAAAAATACTATCTTGATCTTACTGCGAAGAAAGCAGTCGATCGACGGGAGCGTTCGATGAGGTATTTGTTTGCCGCGGCAACGCCGTTGCTGGTGGCCGCTACCGCGGCTGGTCAGGCAGCACCGGTCACTTTGGCTGCCACGCCTTCCACCGTCATCTGGGGCTACTACTCGGCCAAGGCCAAACCCGTGCTCAACGTACATACTGGAGATACAGTCCGCATCCAGACCCTCTCCACCTGCGGTTCAAATGATCGGCTGGAAGAAGAAGGGGTTGCGGCAGCGGACATCCCGTCTTACAACGCCGATATCTATCGCGAGGTGAAAGATAAGGGTCCGGGCGGGCATATCTTAACCGGTCCGGTCGCTATCGTAGAGGCCGAGCCCGGCGACGTGCTCGAAATTCAAATCCTCAAGATCGATATAGACACTCCGTGGGCCTGCAACGGTTTCGCTGCGGGCCGCGGCTTTCTGCCCAACGATTATCCTTACGGGGGATCCAAAATTATTCCCCTGGATCGCTCCAGGATGATGGCTCATTTCGCCCCGGCCATCGACATTCCGCTTCATCCCTTCTTTGGCAGTATGGGCATCGCGCCTCCTCCCTCGGCCGGCCGCATTGACAGCGCGCCACCCTGGATGCACGCCGGCAACATGGATAACAAGGAACTGGTTGCAGGAACCACGCTCTATGTCCCTGTCCATGCCAGAGGAGCGCTTTTCGAAGTGGGAGACGGCCACGCCGGCCAGGGCAACGGTGAAGTCGACATCACCGCGATGGAGACCTTCCTTACCGGGACCTTCCGGTTTGTGGTGCACAAGGACCAGCACCTGCTCTGGCCGCGTGCGGAGACGCCCACCCATTACATCAGCATGGGGTTCAGCCCGGACCTGAAGGAAGCTACTACGCTCGCGGTCCGCGACATGATTAACTTCCTCGTCGATCAGAAACACCTCAGCCGCGACGATGCTTACATGCTGACCAGCGTGGCAGTGGATGTCGATATCACGCAGCTGGTCGACGGTAATGTGGGCGTACATGCTATGTGCCCCAAAAATATCTTTACCAGGTAGCGGTTCGCGCATTTGGGTAGGTTCCCCTTACTCTTGATTTCGTCGTTTCACTGGATCAGTGGCAGAATCTCTCAGAGGTCACTCGTGAGGCTCTGGTTTGCCCCTAGCAGCGAAGTCCCCATTTATCGCCAGCTTGTGACCCAGGTTGTCCTGGCCATTCTGAGCGGGGACGTGCGTCCGGGGGAGCGGCTTCCGAGCACGCGCGAACTGGCGCGTCGCTTTGCGATCAATCCCAACACGGTCAGCGCAGGTTATAGGCAATTGGAACGTGAAGGCTGGACCGAACGGCGCCATGGGAGCGGTGTCTATGTTCGCGTCAACGCCGACCCGCCCACCACGCCGGAACAGATTCTGGATCAGCATATCGCTGGCTTCTTTCGCGCTCTTCGCGAGCTCAACTTGCCTCCGGCGGTCGTTCGCGCCCGTTTGGCCGACTGGCTTGCCGCTCCGCCGCCAGATCACCTGCTTCTTATTGAGTCGGATTCCGAGTTCCGGCAGATATTGCTCACAGAGATTCGAGCAATAACAGCGTGCGCGGTCGAGGGTGTTTCGCTGGACGATTGCATCCGCCCCGGGATCCTGACTGCTGCCATCCCTCTATGCCGCCCCAGTAAGGTGAAGGTTACGCGATCGGCTTTGCCGGCGGGCGTCGAATTGGTTACACTCCGGATCCGTTCTGCGAATGCCTGGATTGGTCCATGGCTGCCGAGTCTCAGCGGAACACTCATCGGAGTTGCTTCCGCCTGGCCGGAGTTCATCCTTACGGCTCGAACCATGCTGACCGCTGTAGGTGTGGACCCAGAGACGACCATCTATCGGGATGTCCGCAAGCCTCGCTGGAGCCGCGGACTGGAGATGGCTGACGCCATCATTTGCGACGCTCACACCGCTGCCCTCCCTGCCTTCCCCAGCCAGGCAAAGGCTATTGTCTTTCCCATGCTTGCGGACTCCATGCACGAGGAACTGAGACGCTACCCCGATACCCCCTCCGCATTGTGACACTCACGAAACTGTATTAGGCGTTCAACCTGTGATCTGAATCACCCTTATGCTCAACCTCGTACGCTACTTCACCCTAGGAAGTTGAGACATGCTCAGAACACAACTCTGCGAAAAGTATGCGAGTTACGACGGCATGTCGAATCACCTTCCCCCGCAAACCCGGATCTCTCTTGCTTATGATTTCGATCGAGACTCCATCTATTCATTGCGGCACGAGGTCTATGCTGAGGAGTTGCACCAGCACCCGGCGACACACGACCGCAAGCTGAGCGATTCGCTTGACGCATTTAACGAGTATATTGTGGCGAAGATTGACGGCGAGTTGGTGGGCTTCGTCAGCATCACTCCTCCGGGTTTCGGGAGGTACTCGATTGACAAGTATTTGGCGCGAGAGAACGTAGACCTTTCGTTTGACGAGGGTTTGTACGAAATGCGAATCCTCACCGTCGCGCGGCCGCACCGTGGCACCAGGATAGCTGCGGCCTTGATGTATGCCGCTGGGCGATGGGCAGAAGAGAGAAGCGGCGTGCATCTTGTCGCGATGGGGCGTATCGAAGTGCTGAACATCTATTTGAAGCATGGGTTCAAACCCTTGGGCCATCGGATCAAGGCTGGGGCTGTGACCTTTGAGCTCCTGAGCGCTTCGATTCAGCAATTGCGCGCAACCGTTGAGCGCCGCCAGTCTTTCTATCAGAAACTGGAGAAGGAGTTAGAATGGGGCCTTCCGTTTCCTTTCTTCAAACCACCATGCTGCTTTCATGGCGGTGCGTTCTTCGATGCCATTGGCACAGACTTCGAGGCATTGGAGCGCAGAGACACGATTGTGAATGCCGATGTACTGGATGCATGGTTTCCGCCTTCTCCAACTGCGCTGCATTCGCTGCGTGAGCACTTGCCATGGTTGATGAGAACCTCACCTCCGACTCAATGCGAAGGGTTGAGGAGGGCCATCGCGCGGCACCGGGGCGTGAGCGAAGAGAACATATTGCCCGGGGCCGGTTCATCCGCTCTGATCTACCTTGCCTTCCGGCAATGGCTGAACCGGAACTCCCGAGTGCTTGTGCTGGACCCTATGTACGGGGAATATGTCCATATCCTCGAAAAGGTGATTGGGTGCCAGGTCGACAGAATGGTCCTGCCAAGGCGAGACAGGTACGTGGTAGACATCGAAGAACTCCGGGCGCGGGCCGCTCTAGGCTACGACATGATCGTCCTCGTCAATCCGAACAACCCCACCGGCCAACACATCGCCCGCCACAAGCTGAAAGAGGTCCTTTCCTGCGTCCCTGGAAGCACCAGGGTCTGGGTGGATGAGGCGTACATAGAATATGTTGGGCCAGACGAGTCCATCGAGCGCTTTGCTGCTGCAAGCGAGAATACGATCGTCTGCAAAACGATGTCGAAGGTCTATGCTTTGAGTGGCATGCGGGTGGCTTATCTTTGTGGGTCTATCCGGCAACTCTCCGGCCTGGTTCCGATTACTCCGCCGTGGGCAGTAAGCCTTCCTGCGCAGGTTGCCGCGGTCAAAGCGCTTGGCGACAGCACATATTATCAAGACCGCTACCGGGAAACACGCAAACTCCGTCAGCAGTTGATTGAGGGGCTTCGAGGCATCGGTATCCGCGAGATAGTGGCTGGGCAAGCCAACTTTGTGATGTTTCACCTTGAGCCGGATCAACCATCAGCGGCTACGGTACTGAGCGAAGCCAGGAGGCGAGGCGTATTCCTTCGCGACGCATCTCCGATGGGATGCGAACTAGGGCTGCGAGCGCTCAGGCTTACCGTTAAAGACGAAGAAGCTAACAAACGCATTCTCGCAACCCTTGAACGTGCGCTCTCAGTGAGGAGCTCGTCAGCTGTATTGCTGGAAATGCCGTTCCCGGTATTGTAGAGTGATCGCCAATGGACCCGAACACCACCGGTAGTCTTGAGGACCAGATAGCGGAGTTAGGTTCGCGCGTGCGACTGCTCGAGCAGGCCCTCAAAACCCACGGTATTGCACTGCAAGCTGAGACCGCGCCTCAGCCGGCCCATCCTGTCGCGAGCGCAGCGTCGCCGCCGGTTGCACCTCCGGCGCCCCGAATCGGAGACGTACCCGCGTTACCGCAAAGGGTCATCGTACCGCCCGGCTTTGCATCCGTGACGTCCGCATCGCACAAAGCTAAGGGCTCTCTGGAAAGCCGGATTGGCTCGCAATGGTTCAACCGGATCGGCATTCTGGCGGTGCTGATCGGCATGGCGTGGTTTCTCAAACTGGCCATCGACAATCATTGGATCGGCCCACTGGGTAGGGTGCTGATCGGTCTGATCGCGGGCGCGGGGCTCATCGTATGGTCGGAGCGATTCCGAGGCCGCGGATATTCCGGTTTCTCCTATTCGTTGAAAGCCCTGGGCAGCGGCATCCTTTACTTATCGCTGTGGGCTGCATTCTCGCTCTTCCACCTCATCCCCGCAGCAGTGGCCTTCGCCGCCATGATTGTGGTCACCGCGTTCAACGGATTCATGTCGTGGTCGCAGGACTCTGAACTTTTGGGGCTGTACGCGATCGTCGGCGGCCTGAGCATACCGGTCCTGGTCTCAACCGGCGAAAACTCCGAAGTTACGCTCTTCAGTTATCTGTTGCTGCTTGACATCGCGGTATTGGTGCTCGTGGCACTTCGCCCGTGGTCGCGCCTGTTGTTTGGCGCCTTCACCGGCACGGTCTTGTTTGTCTTCGGCTGGTGGGTCACCTTTTACTCGCACCCTCAGGCCGGCCGTACAGCATTTTTCATAAGTTGCTTCTTCGTTATCTTCGCCGTGGCGCCTGGCCTGGTTCGCGTGCGCTTCGAAGACGAGACTCGGGTTTCAGGCTGGGATAATCTTGCCTTGGTCCTGCTGCCCATCAGCAATGCAGCTCTCGGGTTTATCGCGTTCTACAGCATATTTGATACATCCAGTTCGAATTGGGCCGGTCCATGGCTGGCGGTTGGCTTCGCCGCCTTCTATCTGCTGCTGATGCGCCTGCCGGCAGGGGGAAGACTGCATCAAACTCCTCCAATATTGTCAGCGCTTCATCTAACCGCGGCAGTGGTGTTCCTGAGCATTGCCATTCCGCTCAAAGCCCACGGTCGATGGCTGACGATTGGCTGGCTTACCGAAGGGACAGCTCTGCTTTGGTTCAGCAGGCGAATCAATTCGCGGTTGCTGCGTGGGTTGGCGGTAATCTGCCTTTTACTCGGCCTGGCTGCGTTGCTGATGGTGAACCCGCCGGCCTCGACAATGCCATT
>CAZSUK010000362.1:0-6067 GCA_964609355.1 uncultured Acidobacteriaceae bacterium
ATCCTCCTGGAATTCGTCCCGGATAGGGGGTGTTGCGGTTAGGTAAACCACTGGCGGGCAAAAGCGTCTGGCGCAACGGCTGCGCCTCATTGCCCTCACCAATATTGCGTCTCTAGCCTATGGGATGCAAATCGGGCCGCCTCAGGTTCGGGGGAATGAGCCTCGTTACCAGTCGAGCCCCCCACCTTATGGTGATATCGGGCAAGAATCCCGGGTTTACACTCAAAATAGTGGCGCTAAGCAGCGCCATCGATGCATTCAACTGCTGGTAATTCGGTTTTGAGATTAAATTTGCCTTGACCCGGACACGACTAACCCGCAGGCAGCTTTTGCGCCAAGCGGGCGCTACCGGAGCGCTCGCGTGGGGAACTTCTGGTTTGGCTGTCGCCGACAGCCTTCAAGATCGCCCTGCCCAGGCGTCCACCGCTGGTACCGCTGCCCCCAAAACGGAAAGCCAGGCAGCAGAAAAGTACGCCCATCCTCCCGGCGTCTTCATCAACCGGCCGCTCACCCAGGTCTCCAAGATGGCCGATGCCCTCCTGGACGACATGTTGGGCCGGAATAGCGATTTCTTCTTTAACGAAGCCAGCCCCAGGAGCGGCCTGGTGCGCGACCGGGCGCCGGTTGTCGGGCGATCCCTGAGCAGAGTGGCCAGCATCGCCGCCACCGGCTTCGGCCTGAGCGCCTTGTGCATCGCCGCAAAGTACAACTACCTGCGTCCTCTGGATTGTGAGCAGAGAGTAGAGAAAACCCTGGCCTTTTTGCTGGAAGAATGCCCCCACGAACATGGCTTCCTCTACCACTTCATTGACATCGATAGCGGGCAGCGGCTCTTTGGCAGCGAATTGTCGTCC
Source organism: uncultured Acidobacteriaceae bacterium (assembly GCA_964609355.1). Classification (GTDB taxonomy): domain Bacteria; phylum Acidobacteriota; class Terriglobia; order Terriglobales; family Acidobacteriaceae; genus PALSA-350. The sequence continues at coordinate 855 of CAZSUK010000362.1, forward strand.
ATCGATACGGCTCTTTTACTTTGCGGAGTGCTGCATTGCCGTCAGTTTTTTAACGGCAACACCCGGATCGAGGCCCTGGCGACCACTTTCTACCGCCGCATTGACTGGCAATGGATGATGAACGGCGGTGACACCCTCTCCATGGGCTGGCTGCCCGACCAGGGCTTCCTCAAGAACCGGTGGGATATCTATTCCGAGCTGACGACCATGTATCTGCTGGCAATCGGCTCGCCCACGCACCCGGTTCCCCCGGAAGCATGGGAATCCGTGCAAAGGCCGGTCGTCTCCTACGGGGGGATCGACTACATTAGCGGTGCCGCGCCTCTCTTCATTCATCAATACCCGCAAGCGTGGGTTGACTACCGCAATCAGCGCGACCGCCACGCTAACTACTTCACCAATTCGATTGCCGCCACCCGGGCGCACCAACTCTGGTGCCTGGTGCAGGGGCAGAAATTTCCCTGGATCGATCAGGATATGTGGGGCATCTCCGCCTCCGATTCCCGCCAGGGCTATCGTGTCTGGGGTGGACCGCCCTCCATCGGGCCCCTGGACGGGACCTTGGTGCCCTGTGCTGTAGCGGGTTCCCTGGCGTTTCTTCCCGCCGAATGTTCTCACGTTCTATTAACGATGCGGGAAAGATATGGCGATAAGCTTTGGGGACGCTATGGTTTCGCCGATGCTTTCCAGCCAAAAGCTGGATGGTATGGCGAAGACGTGATTGGAATCGACGTGGGAATTGGCATGCTGATGGCAGAAAACCTCCGCAGCGGTTCGGTGTGGGAATCCTTCATGAAAAATCGCGAGATTTCTCACGCCATGCGAGAAGTCGCTTTCCATCCTGATCCCGACGCCAATACCCAGGTCCTCTGATTCGTCGCAATATCGGCTTTGTTTCAAATCCTTTGTAACTTCGCGCGCATCCATCCGTCAGGTAATCTCAACCACTTTGGGGGAAACGCAAAGACGATGACGGACCAGGCTTCCAGCTACCGCTGGATTGAGGGTCAAGGCGCTGCCTTCGGAGCACCCGGGGCAGAGCCGCGCTGGACCTCGGCGCGAAAAGACGCGGTCGGCATGGCTTACTCGGCCGCCAGCCGCATCTGGTACACCATCTCTCACGGCATTCTGAACGAAATCTACTATCCCACCATTGACCGCCCGCAGACCCGGGATATGCAGTTTCTGCTCACGGATGGCCAAACCTTCGTCCACGAAGAAAAGCGTGATCTGGAACGGATTTTCGAATACATCGATGCGGGTGCTGCCGCAGTGCGGCTCACCAACTCCGACCCTCAGGGCCGCTACAAAATTATCAAGGAGATCATCGCCGATCCGCACCATGGCGTGGTGCTGATGCGGGTGCGGCTGCAAGGCGACGAGTTGTTATTGTCGCGGATGAAGGCGTATGCCATGCTCGCGCCCCATCTGGATGTTGGCGGAGCAGAGAATTCGGGCTTCGTGATGGATCTCGCCGGAAAACGCGTCCTGCTGGCTTCGAAGAACGGCATTTCTCTCGTTATGGCGGCCAGTTGCGGGTTCAGCCGTGCCAGCTGTGGCTATGTAGGTAGTAGTGACGGCTGGCAAGACTTGATGAACAACTTCACCATGGATTGGGAATTTGGGTCGGCGCCCAACGGGAATATCGCGCTGACCGGCGAGATCGACATTAGCGTGCAGCGCGAGTTTGTCGTGGCGATTTCGCTTGGTGAAGGCCATCACGCGGCCTTAACCGCAGCTCTGGGAGCGGTGACCACACCCTTCGATGACAGTCTCAGGCGGTTTATTCAGCAATGGCACCGGGCTGCTACTCCTGACGGGTTGAAAGGCGCAGCCCAGGACGCCGGGCGGCTGCTGCAGATCAGCCAAAACGTCATCCTCTCCCACGAAGACAAGTACTATTCCGGCGCCTTCATTGCCTCGGCTTCCATTCCCTGGGGCCAGCACAAAAGTGACGATGATGTGGGCGGGTACCACCTGGTCTGGACTCGCGACATGGTGCAGAGTGCCTCTGCTCTGCTGGCTTGTGGTCGAGTGGACACTGCCAGGCGAGCTTTGGTTTACCTCGCCTGCACGCAGAAGCCGGATGGCAGCTTCGCGCAAAACTTCTGGATCAATGGAACTCCCTACTGGGCTGGTATCCAGCTCGATGAAGTGGCGTTTCCCATCATCCTGGCCTGGCGGTTATGGAAGGTAGACGGGTTGGGCGACTTTCACGTCTTTCCGTTCGTTGAGCGAGCCGCCGGTTTCCTGGTGCGCCGTTCCCCTGTGACCCAACAGGAGCGCTGGGAAGAAGCTCCCGGCTACTCACCATCGACCCTGGCCGCGGTGATCTGTGGATTGATCTGTGGCGCCGAGATTGCGCGCGCCAATGGGGCGGACGAATTGGCCCTCTTCATGGAAGAGCATGCCGACTGGATAGAAGACCATCTCGAGGACTGGACGGTAACCGATCGCGGCACTCTGTTGCCCGGCGTCCCGCGTCATTACATGCGCATTCGACCGCCGCAGTGCGGAGATCCCTATGCGCACGAGGGATGCGACAAGGAGACGGTCCGCATCAACAACCGTGGGCCTGGCGAACAAATCGACTTTGAGGCGCGCAATGTGGTGGATGCCGGCTTCCTTGAACTGGTGCGCTACGGAGTGCGCCGCGCCGACGATCCGATCGTGGTTGATTCGCTGAAGGTGATAGATCACGCACTCAAGGTGGAAACACCCATGGGACCGTGCTGGAGACGCTATAACCACGATGGCTATGGGCAGCGCCACGATGGGGGACCGTTCCTGGGCTGGGGACAAGGGCGTGCGTGGCCACTCCTGACTGGGGAGCGAGCACATTATGAATTGGCCGCGGGCCATGATGTGGTTCCGCTCATCAAAGCGATAGAAGGATTCAGTTCTCAGGGCGGTATGCTGCCGGAACAGATCTGGGACGCACCCGATCTTCCGGAAGCAGGCATGAAACTGGGAAAACTTACCGGAGCGGCTATGCCCCTGGTTTGGGCACACGCGGAATACGTCAAGCTGCTTCGCTCGGTGACGGATGGAAAGATTTTCGATCGCATCTCCGCGGTAGCCGAACGCTATGGTCGGGACAAAAGGCCTGCCCCGGTCGAGATTTTCCGCCTGGAACGTCAGTTGGAGAATATCGTTGCCGGAAGAAAGTTGCGGGTGATGGCCGACGACCAGTTTGCGCTGGTATGGACGACGGACGACTGGAAAACCGTGAACCGGCGGGAAAGCCGCAACATGGGCCCTGCTGGCCATTTTGTCGATGCGGAGAGTGAGCCGGGGAAAGCCGGCCGCATCATCTTTACCTTGCAGTGGCGCCAGAACGATCGCTGGGAGGGCCGAAATTTTGAAGTTCGGCTTGACCAGGTCGAGGAGCAGATGCCGGCTGAAGAGCCAACCGTCGCCTACGCGTCATCTTAAAAAAAATGGCTCGCGCCACGTCAACAGGAAACCGAAGTATTCTCGAAGGGAAGAGTGAGGTTGCTAATGAGCGAACTGGATCAGGTATCTATCAATGCGTTGCGGTTTCTTGCCGTCGACGCTGTAGAGAAGGCGAAGAGTGGGCACCCGGGGGCGCCGCTGGGCGACTCTCCCGCGGTGTATCTCCTCTTTCATGAGTTCATGCGCCACAACCCGGCGAATGCCAAATGGACCAATCGCGATCGCTTCGTGCTGTCCAATGGACACGCGTCCGCCATGCTGTATTCCGTGCTGCACCTGACAGGCTACAAAGTCAGCATTGAGGATCTGCAGCAGTTTCGCCAGTATGGCTCGATTACACCGGGCCATCCCGAGTACGGCGACACAGACGGGGTGGAAGTGACCACCGGTCCGCTGGGCCAGGGTTTTGCCATGGGCGTCGGCATGGCGATCGCCGAGAAGCATCTCTCGGCAATCTACAACCGGCCCGGTCACAACATCGTAGACCACTACACCTACGTCATGTGCGGAGATGGCGACTTGATGGAAGGTGTGTCGCACGAAGCGGCTTCGCTCGCCGGTACGCTTCGCCTGGGCAAAATGATCTACCTCTACGACGACAACCTGGTGTCCCTCGACGGCCCGACGGATCTCTCTTTTACTGAGGACGTAACCCAGCGTTTCGAGGGCTATCACTGGCATGTTCAGTTCGTGGATAACGGCAACGATCTGGAAGCGATTTCCCAAGCCATCAAAATTGCCCAGTCGATCACCGATAAGCCTTCCCTGATACGGATTCGGACCGTCATTGGATATGGCAGCCCGAAGGCCGGTACGAACAAGGCGCATGGTGAGGCGCTCGGGCCCGAAGCGACCAAGGCAACCAAGAAGAAATTGAATTGGCCTGAAGACAAAACGTTCTGGGTGCCGGATGACGCTAAGGCGAATTGGCTGCAGGCAGTCGACAAGGGCAAGAAGTACGAGCAGGAGTGGAACGATCTTTTTGCTGCGTACAAGAAGGAGTATCCGGATCTGGCCGCCGAGTTCGAACGAACGCAGGCCGGCAAGCTGGCGAGTAGCTGGGAAAAGAGCCTCCCGGTATTTCCCGCGGATGCCAAGCCGATCGCGACCCGCAGCGCGGGTGGCGAAGTCATGGAAGCTATCTCGAAAGCCGTGCCTGAACTGATTGGAGGCGCAGCCGATCTGACCACCTCGACCAAGACCATCCTGAAAGACGGTGGGAATTTCCATCTCGATCCCAAGGGTCGCAATATCTTCTTCGGGGTGCGCGAGTTTGGTATGTGCGCGGCCGTGAACGGAATGGCTGTTCATGGCGGGCTCATTCCTTATGGATCGACCTTCTTCACCTTCAGCGATTACGCCAAGCCGGCCATTCGTCTGGCGGCCTTGATGCACTGTCACTCGCTCTTTGTCTTCACTCACGATTCGATCGCTTTGGGAGAAGATGGACCTACACACCAGCCAATCGAGCACCTCACCATGCTCCGAGCCGTACCCTTCCTGACGGATTTCCGTCCGGCGGATGCCAACGAAACCGTTGCCGTGTGGCGGCTGGCGCTGGAACGCAAACTGCCGGCATTCATGGCGCTTTCCCGGCAGAACCTTCCGATTCTCGACCCGGAGAAATATAAGGTTGCTGAGGGTGTCCGCAAAGGTGCTTACATCCTTCAGGACGGCGGCGCGTCGCCCGATGTGCTCATCGTTGCCACGGGAGCCGAAGTGTGGCCGGTTCTTGAGGCTGCAGCCAATCTGAAGAA
>CAZSUK010000363.1:0-2557 GCA_964609355.1 uncultured Acidobacteriaceae bacterium
ATGGGTCCACTTGAGGTTGAGGCCGCCGTCCACGAGAACGGTCTGGCCGGTGATGTAGGACGAGAGGTCCGAAATGAAAAAAAGAATCGCGCCCGCTTGCTCATTGGCGTGCGCGCGCCGTCCCATGGCGATTGCGTTGCGATCGCGCTCCGGATCGTCGTCGATGTACGCACCCGATCCGGGTGTGATCGTCGTGCCCGGGGCGATGGCGTTGACGCGAATGTTGTCGAGCGCGAGCTCTGCGCCCAAGGTGCGAGTCGCGGCGACGATGGCCGCTTTCGCGGTGCCGTAGGCAACATGGAAAGGCGCTGAGTTCATGCCGCTGATCGAGGAGACGGAGACGATCGAGCCGGGGAGGCGCTTGTCCCGCAATTCCGCGGCGACGGCCTGGGTCATGAAGAACATCGTCTCGAGGTTCTGATTGAATAGCGCTCGCCAGTCGGCGCGGGTCACTCGGGTGGCACGCATCCAGGTTGTTCCCGCCGCGCCGCCCGCCACATTGACGAGACCGTACAGTGAGCCCTTCGCGCGGCGCGCCGTCTCCAGGGTTGCCGCCACGCCCTCATCGGTCGACACGTCGGCAACCACGGGCACGATCGACAATCCTTCCTCGAGCAGCGGCGCGAGGTTCTTGTCGATCTTCTCGCGCGAGCGGCTCACGGCGACCACGGTCGCTCCGGCTTGCGCGAGCATCCGTGTCGCGTGTGTGCCGATGCCGCCGCCCGCGGCGCCGGTCACGACGACGATGCGGCCGTCGAGATTTATGAGTTGTTTTTCCATTGCAGCCTCAGTCTTGTAGACGCGGTAGATATATCAAGCCGCGGAACCCGCCCCCCAACCTTTATATGACAGGGGCGGACGGGAAGTAAAGGACTAGTACACAACAGTGTAGTTCAATAGCAAGTCGGACCGGCGCGGCTTCCCTGACGCTGCCCGCAACCCCTTCGCGCGGCGCTCCAAGCGCCGGAATCGGCTAGCATTTAGCATCACCACGGCACGGAGAAGGTCATGAGCAATGAAAGCTACGGGGATCTCGCCAAGGCGCGGCGCAACTGGAAAGACGAGCACCTGAGCGCGTATTTGCGCTCGGGCGGGGCCGAGGGGCACATCATGGATGTGACCGACATCGGCGGGCACAAGTTCACGACCATGCTGCTCCTCAAGTATGTGGGCCGCAAGAGCGGCAACACGATGATCACGCCGCTTATCTACGGCGACATCGGCGGAGAGGTGGTGATCGTCGCGTCCAAGGGCGGCGCGGACCATCATCCCGCGTGGTACCTCAACGTGAAGGACAGCAAGGACCTGTCCTGCCAGATCGCCACGCAGGCCTACCGCGCCACGTGGCGCGAGCCCCGAGGCTCGGAGCGCACCCAGGTGTGGGACTTCATGGTCAGCGTGTTCCCGCCCTACAAGGCGTACCAGGCCTCGACGACGCGCGAGATTCCGCTCGTGATGATGTCCGTGGTCGGGCCCGCGGACCGCTTCAAGGAGTAGGGGCGGAGCGGCGAATCGCCAGGACGCTGCCCTCTGCGTCCCCCGACACGTAGAGCGTTCCGTCCGGTCCGATGGCGAGGCCGGCGAAGGGCCCCATCGGTCCGGACATGGTCCCGACCGGACCCAGCACCTTCGGGGTGACCCCCGGCGGGGCGCCGACCGGCAAATCGGCGGCGATGGTGCGGCGTGACCGACCCGCGAGATCGCACTCGATCAGCTGCTTGGCGCCGACATCGACGATGTAGAGCGATTCGCCGCGCACCGCGATGCCTTGCGGCTTCGAAAGTCCGTCGAGCACTGTAGCGGTTTTGCCGGCGTGTATCTTGACCACGCGGCCGCCGGCGGCCTCGGAAACGAAGCAGGTGTCGTCGGCGCCGACCGCGACACCGCAGGGCTGCTTGAGGCCGGTGGCGAGCACTTGCACGTTGCCCGACTGCACCGAATGCACGCGGCCCGCACCCTGCTCGGCGAAGATCACGGCTCCTCGCGGTGCGATGGCAACGCCGTACAGCTGATCGAATCCCTGCGCGAGCACTTCTTTTTTCTGCGGCTCGGGCCAGAAGCGCGCGACCTCGCCGTTCGCGGTGGTGACGATGAATTCGCCGGCGCCCGCCGCGGTCACACCGCGGGAATATCCGGGATAACCGGCGTCGAACAGAAAGCCCACGCGCCGAGGTACATGCCCGGGGCGCAACGTATAGCAAAACGGACCGTCGGCCACGAAGAGGACGCCTTCCGCGCCGATTGCGAGACCGAGCGGAAAATTAAATCCCGCAGTTATGAGGTCCTTCGTTTTGCCGCCGTCGAGAATCTCGGTGATGCTGCCGTTGATATTCGAAACGAACAGCCGATTGCCGACGAAGGTGCTGTTGTCCAGACCCGGGGTGAGATTCGCGAGCACCGTGCGATCGCCGGTGCGAGGATCGATGCGCAGTACCTGGCCGCTCATCACCTGGGTGGAGATGATGAATCCTTGCCGACCGAATTTGACGGAATCGGGCACGCCCAAGTCGCCGGCCACTTTCTCCGGGGTGCCCCCCTCGAGACCCACGCGCCAGAT
>CAZSUK010000364.1:0-4197 GCA_964609355.1 uncultured Acidobacteriaceae bacterium
GAAATACAGGCGCTCTGCTTGTTCGCCTGCAGCGCGGAGAGATGCGCATAACCGCGGCTGTTCAGTCCGATTACGGCAAAATTCAGGCGCTTGTTGGAACCGAGAATCTGACCGTAGCTTTTGGCGTTAGCGCGGATTGCCAGCCCTGCCGCCCCTACCGCAAGTGCATCGAGAAACTCACGACGATTGACCATAGTTCACCCTTTTATTCGACACCACAACAATATACCCGCGTTTGGCCTGATTGCGCCAAAGCATGGGACAAAGTAACTAATATCAAAGAGTTACCAGAGCCTCGTTGACAGTGGCCGGGAGCCGAGACTAGCGTTAGCCATCAGACCTCTTTCGGTCGCCGGTTGTACGGAGACCTGTTCCTTGGCCCCGAAGTTATTGCCATCTGCGGTGATAGCGGCGGTCCTGCTGGCTACTGCCGCGGGCTGCGGCCACAAGCGCTTGAGCGTGTCTCAGGCCCGGGAACATCTTGATTTTAATCAGGATGTGCAGCCAATCCTGGCCAGCAACTGCTTCAGCTGCCATGGTCCCGATCCCGAAATGCGCAAGGCCAACTTGCGGCTTGACCTGGAGGAGTCTGCCTTCCGGAAGCGTGCCGGGAAACCAGACGCGATCGTGCCTGGGCATCCGGATTCGAGCGAATTGATCCGGCGGATCGAATCGAAGGACCCGCACTACTTGATGCCGCAGTCGGCCCAGGGTGAAGCCAAGCCGATGAAGCCCGAGGACGTAGCGGTGCTCAGGCAGTGGGTGGCAGAGGGGGCGCACTATAGACCGCACTGGGCGTTTGAAAGGCCGGTTCGGCCCGCGGTTCCCCAGCTGCAGGCCGCAGGCTGGGCCAAAAACCCGATTGACGCATTTGTCCTTGAGCGGCTCAACAAGGAGGGGTTGCGTCCTTCTCCCGAGGCCGACAAGCGCAGCCTGATCCGTCGCGTGGCGCTTGACCTCACGGGATTGCTGCCCACACCCCAGGAAGTGAACAATTTTGTCCAGGATTCCGATCCACAAGCGTATGAGCACCTTGTGGACCGGCTGCTGGCCAGTCCGGCTTTTGGCGAACAGCGGGCACGCTACTGGCTCGATTACGCACGCTATGCGGACACGTATGGGTTGCACTACGACAACAACCGTTACATTTGGGCCTACCGCGATTATCTGATCAAATCGTTCAACACCAACAAGCCATTCGACCAGTTTGCCAGAGAGCAAATAGCCGGCGACTTGTTGCCCCCGAGCAATCTCGACCAGATCGTTGCCAGCGGATATGTCCGTTCTGGCGTGAGCAGCAACGAGGGGGGCACCATTCCCGAAGAGTTACGGGTCAACATCGCACGGGAACGGACAGAGGCGTACGGGGCCGCATTTCTGGGTCTTACGGTAGGTTGCGCCGTTTGCCACGACCATAAGTACGATCCCACAACGCAAAAAGACTTCTACCAGCTAAGCGCCTTTTTCAACAACATCAATGAGCAACCCTTCAACGGCGATAAGCCGAATTGGGCGCCCGTGGTTCAGATTCCGAAGTCGCAGAATCTGGAAGCTTACAACCGGGTGCTGGCCAAGCGAGCCCAACTCCTCAAGCAAGAGGATGCCCTTCGGCTACAGGATCGGTCGCTGGTGGGGCATTGGCTGACGTCAAAGCAGAGCCCGGCGCAGCCGGTTTCGACAGATAAGCTCCTGCTTCGGCTGCGTCTGGATGAAGGCGGTGGTGAACAGCTCAAAAACAGCGCGCCGCAGGCCAATCCAAAGAGCTTTGCCATTGGAAAGTTCAAGCCCCAGTGGGGCGAAACCACCTGGCTGTGGCCGGATATGCGCATGGACACCAGCACGCGGATTGAGTTGGGACAGACTGGTGATTTTGAGTGGAACCAGCCTTTCTCCAGCGGCGGTTGGTTCATGTTGCGCTCGGCGCCGAATTTCACATCATCGAAAGTAGCAGGTGCACTGATCTCCAAGATGGATGCAACCCAGCATGATCGAGGCTGGGACCTGGCTGCGGAGAACGGCACGATTCGGGTGGAACTGGTCGACCAATCACCAAAGGAACAACCTGCCCCGGAAAAGCCGAAGAAGGGCGCTCCAAAAGACAAGAAGCCCAAAGTCGAGCCGCCGAAAGTCGCAATGCCCAAGGATCTTACGCCGATTCGGGCGATCAAGGTTTCGACGGTCACGCCACTGCCTACCAACGGACAATGGGATCACCTGTTCTTTACGTACGACGGATCTGGCAGAGCAGCGGGCGTCAGGATTTACGTGAACGGAGAGCCAGTTGCTACAAAAGTAATTTCCGACACACTGGCTCACAACACGATGCGTACTTCCGCTCCGTTGCAATTGGGGCGGCGGGCGCCTGATGAGCAGCCGGCCCGCGATACGCGCTATCAGGATCTTCGCCTTTACTCGCGGTTATTAACCGCGGAGGAAGCAAAGCGACTGCCATTTGAAGACTACGTCTCTGAAATCACCAGCAAGCCAGTGGACCAGTGGGATCGGGATCAATGGCATGCGGTGACCGAATTTTACTTCGCTAACGTGGATGAAACCGCTAAAGCCCTGCGCAGCCAGACGCAGCAACTGGACGCCGAATTGGATAAGTTCTCCAAGGGCGGCGATGTTTCGCTGGTGGCCCAGGAAAAGCCGTCCGTTGCCTACGCCGACGTGCTGACCCGCGGCATTTACACCGCGCGCAAGGAAAGAGTGGAGGCCAACACGCCGCACTTCCTTCCGCCGTTGCCGGCCGGGCGCCCCCACAATCGCCTGGCGCTTGCCGAATGGACAGTGAGCCCGGAGAATCCCCTGACCGCACGAGTCACTGTCAATCGCATGTGGAATGAACTCTTCGGCGCCGGGCTGGTAGAGACCACGGAAGATTTCGGGATCATGGGCCAGCGCCCCTCTCATCCTCAGCTGCTCGATTGGCTGGCAGTCGAATTTCGCGAGAGCGGCTGGGACATGAAGCATATGTACAAGCTCATGGTCATGTCCGCCACTTACCGGCAAGGTGTGAAATCAACGCCCGAACAGTTGACCCGCGATCCGAAGAACCTTCTGCTCGCGCATGGCCCGCGGTTCCGCATGGACGCCGAAATGCTCCGAGACATCGCCCTCCAGTCCAGCGGATTGCTGGTAAACAAGATCGGCGGGCCGAGCGTGAAAACGTATCAACCTCCCAACGTGTGGGAGTCCGTCGGTTACCCTACGAGCGATACGACCAAATATAAGCAGGACCATGGGGAGGCGCTCTACCGGCGCAGTCTCTATACCTACTGGAAGCGAATGGCGATGCCACCGGATATGGATGCCTTCGACGCACCAACGCGGGACACGGCTTGCACCCGCCGGCAGAGAACCGACACTCCGTTACAGGCATTGGTAACCATGAATGATCCTCAATGGGTGGAGGCATCGCGCGCGCTTGCTGAGCGATTGATCAGAGAGGCGGGAAAGCAGCCGGAACAGCGAATCCAATACCTGAGCGAGCTCGTGCTTTCCCATGACGCTTCCCCGCGGATGGCCTCGGTGCTCGAACAATCACTGACTCAAATGCAGGAACACTACGAGGCCGATCCGAAAGCCGCGCACGATCTTATTGCGGTCGGAGAAAAGCCCCACGACCCGGCAATTCCACCGCCTGAACTCGCCGCCTGGACCATGGTGGTGAGCGAAGTGTTGAACCTTGATGAGACGTTGAACAAGTAACAGGAGAAACCCCGTGAAGCAACATCCGCTTTGCACAGACCCCGATCATGGCCCAACCATCATGGACCTTCCGCTTGCGGAAGGCCTGAAGACGGAGTGGGCAGAGCTCGAGACTCGGCGGCATTTTTTCGGCCGGGCTGGAAAGTTGCTGGGATGGGCGGCGCTGGCAAGCCTGGGCGGAGAGCGGATCCTCACCGGTGACGCCCACGCCGCAAATGTTGTGCCCTCGCCGGAGAGCCTTCGTTTGCCCAACTTTGCTCCCAAAGCAAAACGAGCGATCTACCTGTTTATGTCCGGCGCCCCGCCGCAGATGGATCTGTTGGATTACAAACCAAACCTGGCTCAGCTCTACGACAAAGACCTTCCCGACTCGGTCCGCGGGGCTCAGCAGTTGACCGGGATGACCGCCGGCCAGGCACGCTTTCCCATTGCGCCTTCTCACTGGGCGTTCAAGCAGTACGGCAAGACGGGTACCTGGGTGAGCGA
>CAZSUK010000365.1:0-16632 GCA_964609355.1 uncultured Acidobacteriaceae bacterium
TCTGAGCTTGCGGCGGGTTTACTGCGTCGACTCTCAAAGGCCAGGAATGCGCGCGCGGAGTATTCGCGCCTGTCGCTCACTGACCTCGATTTCCGAGCTCTTCGCATCGTTCATGACCAGCACAATACTGCTCCGCGGATCGAGGCGAAGCTCTGTCACGCAAGCCAGGTTCACCAGAGAGGAGCGATGGGCACGAAAGAATCCGCGCTCCTGCAGCGCCTCTTCCAGTTCACCAAGCTGATAGTTGACCCAATAGGTGTCATTCTCGACCCGCATCCGCACAATCCCGCTATCCATGTAAAAGTAAACTGCGTCAGCGGGATTTATCAGGTACACCCGATTCGCCTTTCTGGCGACAATCTTTTGCAGTGTGCTTGCCGGGTTGGCGAGAAGATTGTTCACCTTCTCATCCTCTGCTCGTCGAGAGGACTCCGATTGAATGAGAATTGTGGCGCGGATCACCATCTCACGCAGGTGCTCTTCCTCAATTGGCTTCAGAAGGTAGGCAATCGCTCGCGCGCGGAATGCTTCCAGGGCGTATTCGTGGAATCCTGTAATGAAGATTGTCAGCGGGCGAGGAACGTCCGCCGAGAGCCCCTGCAGTACCTCGAAGCCATTCAGTCCCGGCATTTCGACATCGAGGAAAAGTAGTTCAGGACGCAGTTGTTCAATGCTTTCGAGCGCATCTATTCCGTTTTCAGCTTCACCCATGATGCGAATTTCAGGATATTGGCCAAGCAGCCTGCGCAACCGTGCCCGCGCTGCTGGTTCGTCATCCGCAATCAGCGCCTGGATTTGCATCTTTCGCTCCATTAACCGGAATCGTCAGGGTAGCCCTGCATCCGGCATTTTCGAGATCAGTAAGGGTGAGCCTGGCGGCCGAGCCATAGAGAGTGCTTAACCGCTCTCGTATGTTGTGCAGACCGATACCTGTACCGTTCGCCATTTGCCGTAACTGGCGGTCACTCACCGCATTGTGACGCAGACCGACCCCGTCGTCATCAATGTCGACCCGGATCATGTCGTCCACGCATCTCGCCCCTACGGTGATTCGGCTTTTGCCAATCTTGAGCGCAATTCCGTGTTTGATCGCGTTCTCGACCAATGGCTGCAGGATCAGCGATGGAATCATCAGGTGCCCTGCTGCAGGGTCGACCTCGAATTGCACGGATAGCCTCTCTCCGAAGCGGATCTGTTCAATTTCAAGGAACGTGCGAAGGAATTCTAACTCTTCGCCCAAAGAGCTAAACGGCCGATCCGCGTGAATCAGGACATAGCGAAAAATACTGCTCATGCGGACAGTCATCTTCTCCGCTTTCTCCGGCTCAGACGGTATCAGCGACGCTATGGTATTGAGTGAATTGAAAAGAAAGTGGGGATTAATCTGCGATCGAAGCGCACGCAGCTCTGCTTCCACCAACTGCCGGCTGAGATAGCCTTCCTTGCGGACCCGCTCTATTCGCTCTTGTTCGCGGTCAAGGTCATCGAGCCGCCTTCCAGCATGCAGGGCGATTTCGTTCAGGAGATCGATTTCTGTTGTGAGCAATGTCCTGCGATCGCCCCGCAAAGAGACCGCGAGCTGAATCGAGTTGTTGCGCGACGGAATCGGAATGAGCACATCGGCCGGAGATCCGGAGCGAGCCAATGAGTCCGGCTCAAGCTCAACATCCTCAGGCCTCATCGCGAGAGCTTCCGCGGCCACGGAGCGAGCCAACGACATGAGTAGCTCCGGGGAATCCAGCGATCCGATCTGTTGTCGGAAGTCCTGGATTACCCGGCGAGGGTCACGCTTGCCAAAGATTCTGCGCTCGACCACCAGGTCTATCCAGTTTCCAAATCGCAGGTAGACCATGATGGTTGCGCATAGGATTGCCGCAGCCAGCAAAGTGGCGGTTGCCTGCGAGAGAGGAGACTTGCGAACAATGGAAGCGAACGGGCCAAACAGCAGGAGAGATCCAGCCAGCGACAAGGCGCCTGCAAGAAGGACTCGAAGTGCGGATTTTGCGAATACATCGGCAGCCTGGAAGTACGAAAAATAAAAGAACGCTCCGATAACGAGCAAGCTGATGCCTTGAAATCTCGCTACCTGGGCCAATTGAGCTATCGTACCGGGAGGGTGAATAAAGATCATGGCCACGGCGCCGGTGGTGCTCACGCAAAGTCCTGTGATCATCAACGCCACCGCAATCAGATCCTTTGGCCCCTTTAAAGTGCCTGGCAGCAGTACCGCCCCTCCCAATACAAGCGTTACCAGCCCGTTGTAAATGGCCAGATTTCCAATCCCGTCCTGGCTGCTAAGCGAATGCAAATCCGGGCCAGGAGCGGATCGCTGTGGGGCCCATGCTTCCGCGATCACAGCAGCCGCGATGAGGCCACCGCTCGCAGCCGCGTACAGAACAAGCCAACTACCGGCCCGGCGGCGAAAGCTGCTGATTGCGTTCGTCCGCCAAACTGGAAGGATGCCGCAAGGAACAAGCGCCCCGGCGGCAAAGCCAATGGAGCGTATGCGTTGTTCGAGGACGAGACTCAGATTCGGGTCGGCGAGCAAGGCAAGATTCTTGAACAGGCCCGCACTGTTTGCGATAAGGATGCAGGCTGCGAATAAGAATTGGGAACCCCGGTTCTTTCCGCCAGGGCGATAGACCAGAACCAGAAGCAACGCAGACAACGAGGTTCCGGTGGCGAACCCGAATGTCTGCGCGATGATGTTCGCTTCACGGTAATCCATAGCGGTGGGTCCTTGATCTCCCCCTGTTTCACTCTCAGATAATTCTGGCAGGAAGCACAGAGAAAAGAGACGAACGCGGGAAATTTGGCTCTAAGCGCCGGAATTGCGTTCACCCCGTGGAGAATGGTTGCTTAACACGATTGTCCCGGCTAGAGGCCCGGAAGAGGAAACATACCCTTTCCTCGCTTATCTGAGTCTTAGACGCGCTCATGCGTAAAGTTGCCGCGCTTATCCGTTCAGCATTCGCCCAACACTGCCACCCAGAGGACACTGCGTTCAGAAGGAGGGATCATGGTCTCCGTCGCGCAATTGTTCGCAATCCTGGTTTGCGCTGCCAGTGTCACTGCCCACGCCCAAAGCAGTTCAGACTCACCTCAAAGTAGTCAAACCGGCTCTACGATGGCTCCGGCCGCCGCGGTCTCCAGCGGCCCGGTTGGTGCATATACCTTTCCTGACCACCAGCAGCAGTTGCGAAACTTTCTCTACTACGCATTTGGTCCGCCCGGGTTGATCAGCACGGCGATCGGCGCCGGCATTGATCAAAGCAAACCAGCGCCGCCTGAATCGGATTCCGGACCTCAGGGATATGGGGAACGGTTCGGATGGAGGTTCGCCATGAATCTGACCACAAAGACTACCGAGTACACACTCGGAGCCCTGATTCACGAAGATGTTGCGTACCATCGATGCGATTGTTCCGGATTGTTTCCGCGCACGGCTCACGCATTTGTTTCGGTACTGACTGCAGAAACCAGGACCGGGCGAACCGTATTCTCTATGCCTTCCCTGGTGTCCCCCTATGTGGGTTCCTTTACAGCGGTGAACGCGTGGTACCCGAGCCGCTACGAGGCCGCGGACGCCTTTCGGATTGGAAGCATGTCGTTCATCTTCAAGGCAGGTGGGAACCTGATCGGAGAATTCATCGCTCCGCGACGCTGATAGATAAGCTCGCACCGCGCACAACGCAGTCTCAAGCAGGTTCACTTGGAGTTGACCACAAATATGAAGCAGCGCTTGCCACGATTGGTATCCTCCCTTTGCATCCCAGCGGTAGTCTTGATGATTTTGGCTGTCCTTGGCGAAAGGCCGCGACTTCTCGCACAGGACGCTGGCAGTTCGCTCACTATCCGCATAGTCGGAGCGAAGAGCAGCAAGGGCCAGATCGCAATTGCTGTATTCAATGGAGAAGCCGGATTTCCCGGTGACAAATCAAAAACAGTCCGCACGCTTCAGGCCGGGATCGATCCGCAAACCCTGATCGCGCAGGTGACGCTGAAGAACCTCCCGCGCGGGGTGTATGCCGTTTCGGTCTTTCACGATGAGAATATGAACGGCCGGCTCGACAAAAACGTCTTAGGCATCCCGAAAGAAGGTTATGGCGCCTCGAATAACCCCGGGAAGTCGATGGGGCCGCCAAAGTTCGCTGAGGCGAAATTTCAGTTGGATCAACCGGGAGAGGCTATTGAAATCAAGCTTCTTTACTAAGAAGCTCTGCGCTACCGAAGCGGTTCCGGTCAGATCATGTCCCCGGAAACGAATGCAGGAGATGCCCATCCATGCCTGAAGACACAAGTGCAATCCTCGACCGGCGTACGATGCTTGCGATGACCGCTGCAGCAATGACTGGAGGGATTGCTGCATGCACGCGTGGGACTGATCAAAATGCAGCCGCCCCTCATACAGATTCGCGGCGTCGATTTGAAAACAAAGTGGTTCTCATCACAGGGGCGACCTCGGGAATTGGGCGTGCAGCGGCAATCGGCTTCGCCGCCGAAGGAGGAGAGGTTGCCTTTTGTGGGCGGCGCGAGCATCTTGGACGCGAAGTTGAGGCGGAAATCAAATCGCACGGTGGCAAGGCGCATTACATTCGCGCCGATGTACGTGATGAGAACAGCGTGAAGGCTTTTGTCGACCAGGTTGCGCAGACGTATGGCCGGCTGGACGTGGCCTTCAACAATGCTGGGATCACGCTTGAAAAACCACTGCATGAATATAGCTCGGCAGAATGGGACGATGTGCAGAACACCAATTTGCGAGGTGTATTTCTGGCGATGAAGTATGAAATCCCGTATATGCTCGCAAATGGCCGAGGCACCATCGTGGTGACCTCATCTTCCAATGCGCTCGCCACAACCGAGAAACGCTCCCCTTACACGGCGAGCAAACGGGGGCTCGTTGGTCTTGTCCAGTCTGCCGCACTCGACTACGTCGATAAGGGCATTCGCATCAATGCCCTCATTCCTGGCACGACTGATACCGCGCTTGTACGGCGGGTTGCGCACATGGAGAATGTTCCAAACGCCGCTTGGGAGACAGCTGCGTCGATTTGGGCGAGATCTCATGTTCCGATGAAACGAATGGCGACCGCCGAAGAGATCGCCACTTTTGCTCTGGCGCTTGCATCGGACGATTTTCCGTACATGACGGGAGCACAAATGGTTATCGATGGTGGCAAAACCGCGCACGATGGTTAGCGATGTGGAGGCACCCGAAAAGCTTGTCAGGCGGGAACTTTTATGCAAAGCTTCGAACTGCCAGAGGCCGATCTCGTCTTCTCGTCGTTGGGGAGAACATGGGGCCATAGCGCAACGACCTCCCATAAGGCGAAGAGACTCAAGGGCAGATACCGTAGCCACGAAGGAGAGGCGAAGCATGGTGCTTACCAGCCGCCGGGCGTTTGTCAAAGGAGCTGCAGCTTCTTGCATTGCGCTTGCGAATGTCGATGCGAGAGGGTTCGACGGCGGGGGCGCCGCCGATCTGCCCAACTCCATCTTTGCCTACGAGTTTGGCGATATCAGTCCTGAGCAACAAGCCGGATTTGCGCGCGAGTATGGATTTGAGGGAACCGTGTTCGATCATGCGCAGCAAATCCCCGAGCGGTTGCGAGCGCTGGACGAGGCACATCTCCAATTGTTCTTTCTTTGGCTGACGGTGGACATCAGCAACGGACAGATCAAATATGAACCAGGGATGGAAGCCGCCATCGAAGCGCTGCAAGGGCGTGGAACCGTCGTTTGGGTCGCGGTGCAAGGGGATGGCACCGGAGCGGAAGAGCGCACCATGCAGGCGGTCGATCGAATTTCTGATCTTGCCTCGCGATCCAACCTTCGCGTCGCGCTCTATCCACACTATGGTTTTTACCTGGCCCGCTTCAGAGACGTTGTGCGGGTTGCCGAACGAGCCGGGAGAAGCAATGTGGGCGCTACGTTCAATCTCTGCCATGAATTGCGCTCCGGGTTTGATCCGCAATTTAATCAGATACTGGATAACGCCATGCCACGCCTGTACGGGGTCACGATCAACGGAGCGGACCGGCTGGGGCGGGATTGGAACACGCTGATCCAGCCTCTCGGCCGCGGGGACTACGATGTCACGGAGTTGGTCCGCACGATTGCAAAAGCCGGGTACCGAGGGCCCTTCGGTATACAGTGCTACGGACTGAAAGGGGATCCGGGAGTGTATCTGAAGCAATCGATGGCAGCATGGCGTGTCATTTCTGCGCATGCCGCCCCTCGGACCTAAAGAGGCCGCGATCCAAGCCCCTTGTCCAACAGCCTTCGTCTGCTTGACACCAAATTTATATGAGCATCTAATCGCTCGAAACTTTATGCGCCTCCCCATCGCGTTCCTTGTCGTTGGCTCTCTGCTCACCACCCTCGGGGGCTGCAGAAAATCGACTTCACCGGCCGTCCCTGACGGCGCCGACTGGACCACCTACGGAAGAACCAACGACGAGCAACGCTTCAGCCCCCTGACATCGATCAACGAACAGAACATCAGCCAGCTCGGCCTGCTCTGGAGCAGAGAGCTCGGTACCACACATGGCCTCGAAGCGACGCCCCTCGCCTCCAACGGTGTGATCTACACCACCAGTCAGTGGAGCGTCGCGTATGCGCTCGACGCAAGGACCGGCAAAGTCCTGTGGACCTTCGATCCCAAAGTATCCCGCGCCAATGTTCGCACCATCTGCTGCGACACCGTCAATCGCGGAGTTGCCCTCTACGAGGGCAAGGTATACCTCGGCACGCTCGACGGCCGGCTCATCGCACTCGACGCGAAATCCGGCAATCCGGTGTGGGATATCGTCACCGTCGATCAATCCAAACCGTACGCCATTACGGGCGCTCCCCGCATCGTCAAGGGCATGGTCCTCATCGGCAATGCGGGCGGAGAATTTGGAGTGCGCGGCTACCTCTCCGCCTACGATGCGAATACAGGAAAACTGGTGTGGCGTACGTACACCGTCCCCGGTGATCCCGCAAGAGGCTTCGAGACCAAGGCGCTGGAAGAGGCTGCGAAAACATGGCATGGGCCGTATTGGGTCGCGGGTGGAGGAGGCACGGTGTGGGACTCCATCCTCTATGACCCCAAACTCGACCTGGTCTACGCCGGCACCGGCAATGGAAGCACATGGTACCGCGATTTGCGCAGCCCCGGGGGAGGCGACAATCTCTATCTCGCTTCCATCCTGGCCTTGCGCGCCAGCGACGGGCAGTTGGTCTGGCACTACCAGGTGACCCCGCAAGAGAACTGGGACTACGACGCCACGCAGCCATTAATGCTCGCGGATCTGAACATAGGGGGCACTCCGCGCAAGGTCATCATGCAAGCGTCGAAGAACGGATTCTTCTACGTGCTCGATCGCCAAACCGGCCAGTTCCTTTCCGCGAAACCCTTCGTTGACGAAGTTACCTGGGCCACCGGAATCGATCCCCAGAGCGGACGGCCCATCGAGTCCAAAGCCGCGTATGACGGGCTTAACCCGGTCCTTGTTTCTCCTGCGCCCGGTGGCGCACATAACTGGTATCCCATGGCATTCAATCCCACTACAGGTCTTGTTTACTTACCAGCAAGGCAGGGCTCCTACGCGCTGCATGCCCCAGACAAGGGTTGGATCCCCAATAAGAACAATTGGAACCGCGGTGAGGATGCAGCCTACCATGGGCCATTGTTGGCTAAGTTGATGGCGCTTCCTGCGATGACTGGCCTGTTAATCGCCTGGGACCCTTCCCAGCAGCATGCGGTCTGGCGCGTCTCTCTGCCCCAGGTAGAAAGCGGCGGAGTGCTCGCAACTGCGGGCAACCTGATATTCCAGGGCCGCTCCGACGGCATGTTCTGCGCGTATCGCGCATCCGACGGAAAGAAACTTTGGGAGTTTGACGCCGGCACCGGCATCATGGCTCCCCCGGTCACCTATCTGCTCAACGGAGTGCAATACGTAACTCTCATGGTTGGCTGGGGCGGATCTGCGGGACTGAACAACATCCCCGGCAGTGGAGTGGTGAAACCGGGCTTCGGCCGCGTGCTTACTTTCTCTCTTGGTGCCGACGCGAAACTCGAGGTTCCTCCGTTTCGATATCAGGCGCCGCCTTCTGCCGCGATCCATATGAACGCAACGCCAGCTATGATCTCAGAAGGTGCTGTCTTATACGCGCAGCAGTGCTTCTACTGTCACGGAGTGGGAGTCGTCTCCAGCTCCGGCGTTCCCGATCTTCGCTACGCCGGTGCTGCAACCCATCATCAATTCGAGTCCATCGTGCTGGGAGGTGCTCGCCAGCAATTAGGGATGCCATCGTTCAAAGACGCGTTAAAGCCTGATCAAGTGCGAGCGATCGAGGCCTACATTTTGTCCCGTGCGGCCGAGACGAAATAGACCGGCGCCTTTGATATAGTTTTGCGCATGCGTCGCCTGGATGTTCCTCAAAACCTCAAGCGAAGAATTCTGAAGGATGCACTGCGCAAAAATGAACCACGCGATACTGCCTTTCGCCGAATCATCCGTTCCGTCCCCAAAGGCAAAGTTTCGACCTACGGCAAGGTTGCCGCCGCTGCAGGCTACCCGCTGTATCACCGAGCCGTGGCAAGATTACTGCAAAAGGAGGCGCTCCACTCTGTACCTTGGCAACGCATTGTGGGTGCAGGCGGCGAGATCAAACTACGCGGAGAGGCTGCCGCGGAGCAGCGCCTTCGGCTCAGCATGGAAGGAGTGAAGTTTCGCGGTAAGCGGGTGAACATGGAACTCCATGAACATACCTTCCGCCCGTGGGAAACGTTGTAAAGTCCTAGCCCTCAGCTCAACGCCTTTGCGAGTCGAACCAGTTCTCGCCCAATCGTAGCCTCATCGAAGGCAGCAAAGCCGAGGAGCAATCCCTTTGGGTCAGGACGTCTGAAGGTAAATCGATCAGCGGCAAGAACTTCAATTCCCTTCTCTGCTGCCAGCTTCTCCGCGCGGCGTGAATCCATCCCATTCTTCAGGAACCCCATGGTGTAAAGACCGGCCCTGACTTCGGAAAGTTCAAGCAACCCATTGAGATGTTGCTTTCCTCCTTCGATCAACGCTGCGAGGCGGCCGGCGTACAGATTACGCATCCTTCGCAGATGACGCGCCAAATGCCCCTCAACGATGAAGTCGCAAAGCACGGCCTGATCGAACGTCGAATTCTGAAGGTCAGTTCGATAGCGGAAGGCTAGAAAGAAGTCGACCAATGACGGAGGAAGTACCAAGTAGCCCAGGCGTAAGGATGGGAACAATGTCTTGCTGAAAGACCCAACGAAGATGACGCTGGAATGATTGTCGAGGCTTTGCAGGGCCGGCACAGGCTGTCCTTCGAACCGGTACTCGCTGTCATAGTCATCTTCGATCACAAAAGCGCCTGCGCGTGAGGCCCAGTTGAGAACCGCCATGCGGCGCTCGAGAGACATGGTTACACCCAAGGGAAACTGGTGAGCCGGGGTCAGATATACTCCCTTGGCGTGCGGGCAGATTTTCATGCCGGCGGTGACGGACAGACCCTCTTCGTCGACCGGCACACCGACGATTCTCGCCCCTGCGGTGCCGAACGCGATGCTGGCCCCGAAATATCCGGGATCCTCGATCCATACCGGGTCGTGCGGTTTCAGCAGAAGACGTGCCAACAGGTCGAGCGCCTGCTGTATTCCAGAGACCATCACGATTTGTTCCGAACTGCATCGCACGCCGCGGGACGTGCGCAGGTACTCGGCAATCGCATCGCGCAATGGCCGATATCCGCGCCCGCCAGCCTCTGTCTTCAACCATTTCCCGAAGTTTCGCGCCCGATGGGCCGCGATACGTCCCCAGACTGCGGACGGGAATTCAGTGATGGCTGGAGCCCCAACGCGAAACGGCCGTACGCCCTTTGGAAATGCCAAGCCGACGAAAGGTTCTGGCCGTGTGTACTCCGAAATTACGCGACGAATGTAAGCCGGAGGAGTTGAAGTCACCCGCCGGGATTGCGCGGGCGCTGCTATGTGATTCACCCATGTACCTACCCCAACACCCGAGGATACGTATCCTTCGGATTGCAGCCGCTCCAGCACGGTGACCACTGTTCCCCGCGAGAGCCCATACTGACTGGCGAAGTCTCTGGAGGCCGGCAGTCTTGTCCCAGGGCCAAGCCGGCCTTCGAGAATGGCACGTCGCAGTTCCTGGTACAGCCAACTGGTTAGCGTTTGATGCTGCGAGCGGCTTTTGAGAGTGAGCTCGAACGAGCTGATGGTTTTTGGCACTGCTTCCTCATTGGCCTAATGAAATCATTACAAAATGGCTCTGTTCAATGTACCAATGGCGATCATACTATCAGTCTTGAAACTCAGAGGAGATCGAAGAAATGAGAGTCGGAGTTTGGTTGTACGGCCTGGCAACGGTTGTTACGGGGATTCTGGACGTTGTTTGGCGAGCGTTCGAGGCCAGCCACCAACCGATACAAGCGCTCGGCCACATACCTGGCGAACGCGCACTCGCGTGCCTCGCCGGTATATGGCTGGTCGCGGCCGGTGCAGCGATCTTGTGGCCACGTACCGCACGGGTGGGAGCAGCGGCATCAGCCGTGATCTACCTCATCTTTGCCTTGTTCTGGGTGCCTCGGTTGTTTGCTTTGACTCATAAGTTTGGTTTTGGAATCGGGGTCATCGTTTTCGGCTTGGGCGGCATCGCTGCACAGCTAATGTTCATCTCCCCGACAACAATTGTTTACGCAACAACCGCAGTCCCCGATGCTGTATGGCAAGAGCGAGCAGCAGTCGCGGCTCGTTGGATGTTGGGACTGCCTCCCATCCTGTTCGGCTTGGGCCACCTCATCAATCTTCACGCTTACGCGCGCTTCGTGCCACATTGGGTGCCGTTTGGATTGTTTTGGGTTGTGCTGACGGGCATCGCATTCCTGCTTGCAGGTATAGCAATGGTGTCGGGTGTTCGGGACGTCCTGGCCGCGAGACTTCTCGCCCTGATGCTGTTGGTGTTTGAAGTTACGGTAGAAATACCTCCTGTTTTTGTCCAACCACACAGCCAGGGGGCATGGGGTGGGGCGGTGTACAACCTGACCGCGATTGGTGCGTGCTGGATTTTCGCGGAGTTTGTTCTAAGCCGGCGTCAGGCAGATCGAAGAGAAATCACGGTTGCCGAGCAAGTCGTCACGTCCTAGTAGCTAATCCGTCGCCATCGATCGCCGCGTGCTTTCACATAGTGCGCAAACACATAGGGCCAGGGAATGGCTAAGTAAACGAGCACGACCATGGATACGGCAAAGATCGAGGGCTTAATCGCCTCGTCGACATGGCCTACCCTCCATTGCGGTAACGGAACCAGGATGAGCCAAAGCGTCTTCCAGAGCACTTCCCACAGCAGGATGGGCAGCATCTGCAGCGGATAGCGCAGCCCGAGTAAACAGAGCAACGAAAAGGCGGCGAGCATGCAGGATTCCATCCCCTCCCTCAGTTCCCAATGCTTTTGAGGATTGAGTACGCCGGGCCAGAGATAGACGCCGAGGCCGGCCACGATAAACAAATACATAGCGCGCAAGACATATAGGCGAAACAACGACACCTCGTTCATTGGGTTCCTTTCGTTTTATTTCTCGCTTCTTCCAACGGGGAAAGCGATCTACTCAACTTCCTTGAGAATCTTTTCTACAACGGCAAGCCGGGATTGAATGTCCGCAAGCACTGTGGCAAAGGATGAGAGCGCCGCTGCCATCTCGGCTTGTGTGCCCGCGGCCCTGGCTGCGAGTTCGCGATACGCTTCATCCTGGCCGAGGCGCACTCTCGCCTGCAGTACGGCAGAAACATATTTCATGAAGAAGACGAGAACAGCTGCGGCACATGGGAAGAAGAAAGCCGCTAGGAAGATGTCTTGCATGTGGTCGGGCATGGAGTCCTCTAAGGTTCGAATTTGGCCGTGAGGGATTTTGCCGCCGCGGCGATTGCGGCGGGCGTGAGTTCGAAGTCGAAATTGCGGACTTCAAAGTAGTTGAGTGCCTTGCCATCCTGTGACAGCTCGAGTTGGCTGATGACAAGGCCCGCATCTTCAAGCTTCTGGAGGTGCAGATGCAATAGTGGCCGGCTGATGCCAAGTTCCCGCGCAAGCTGACTCACGTAGTTGCGTCCGCCAGAGGCAAGTGCAGCTATGATTCGTAGCCGATGGGGATTGGCAAGCGCCGCCAGCATCGCCAGCAGCTGGTCTCCTTTCGAAGGCGAGCCTTTTTGTTTCACATGTAATAAATAACTGACACGTGAAATAAAGTCAACCAAATAATCGGAGGTACAACCTGGGGGAAAGAAACCAAAGGTCTCTCCGCTGCGCTCCACTGCGGTCGAAAGCCGGTGGCCGCCTTTTTTTGATAAGCTCGCGGAAGTCAGCCTCCATGGAGCTACACACAGTGCTCAGGACCATCGTTCTCGTCGTTACTGTCATTCTTCCGAGCCTGGTTTCGGCTCAACCTGCATCTTCACCGCGACCGGCCATCACCGGTATTTCGCATATCACGCTCTTTGCCGACAACATCCCGAAGTCGCAAAAGTTCTACGCAGAGTTGCTGGGGTGGGATCAGGTGCCTTCCAATGCGGCCAAGCCGGGTGTCCGGTTCTATGCGAACCACTCGCAGTATGTAGAGTTGATATCTCCCCCTTCTCCAGGACTGGCAGATCGTCTGGACGCTGTTGCTTTTTCTACCAGCGACGCAGAGTCCTTGCGCAAGTACCTGGGCACCCATGGCGTTGCCGTTCCGTCGACTGTGACCGTGGGGGCAGATGGGAGCCGAAGCTTCCTGGTTCGTGATCCGGAAGGAAACAAGGTCGGTTTCACGCAAGAGGGCGATCACCCGCCAGCTGAGCCGGCCTCGGCAACACAGAGCCTGAGTTCCCACATCATCCACACGGGCTACGTGGTCCGTAACCGCACGGCTCTCGACCACTTCTATAAGGACCTACTTGGCTTCCATTTGTATTGGCAAGGTGGAAATCCGGATAGTCGCGTTGATTGGGTGATGATGCAGGTGCCGAATGGGACCGACTGGGTGGAATACATGCTGTACCTTCCCGCCAATCCTTCGCTGGCTCAACTTGGGAGCGCAAACCATCTCGCGCCCGGAGTTACCAGCGTCGCCCAACTGCAGGCAAAGCTGGAGGCACGAGGTTGGAAGCCCGCACCCAACAAGAATCCGCAGGTGCTCGGTGTGGATGGAAAGATGCAGCTGGACCTGACGGATCCAGATGGCACACGGATCGAATTCATGGAGTTTGAACCGGTACAGAAGCCGTGCTGCTCGGCCTACTCGGGAGCTCAGCCCAGCCCGTCAGCGAACTGGTGAAACTAACGCGGGAAAAAACATTGGGACCTTCGAGCCGGCTTCGAACCCCATCGACTGATAAAGAGGCCGGCCCAGGTCGTAAGCCTCGCTTTAAAATGCAAGCCGCTCGGTTGGAACGAGCCGGCGGAAATACTGCCAGAACTCCCAAAGTAGGTTGAGGACTACGATCACCAACACGATTCTGAAGCCGGCGTTCATCCAGTCGTTGATCTGCGCCAAAGTGTGAAGATTTGCAGCCGGACTAGTGGGGACGAAATATACCTTGGTGAGCGCCAACAGCGCCGTCGGCACTACTCCCAGAATCTTCGTCACCATATCGAGTGGCGCCTCCCAGCGGTGCTTTCCGCGGGCAAGAGCCATGAGTTTGATGACGAGCTGTGCGAGCAATAGAACGATGATTGAGATGTAGAAGACGCGCCACACCGGGGCGAAGCCCGCGGACAGCTTGGTCAGGAAGAGCGCTCCTGGTCCCAGAACCAGATAGGGGTGGCGCGGAATCGCAAACACGTACAAGATCCAAAGACAGTGCACTACCAGATCTGCCACTCGGCTGGCATGCGACTTCTCCTTTGGGGGATGCGCCAGCGGTGACAACTTCGCAGGATCCCAGTCGTTCCAACATGCACCCTGACCATGCTGCTTGTGGGCATATTCCAGCATTGCGAACGTTAATGTTATCGCGGTCCAGGAGATCAGCAGCACAGGCACAAGCTGTAAGAAGCTCTTGAGCAGGCTGGCCGCGAATGCACCTGGAGTCGGAGAAAAAATAAATATAGCCAGATGCGCTACGAAGTACACCAACACCACCAGGGGCGCCGTCCTACGCAGGGTAAGCAGATAGAAGGGAAAGACCTCGGGCCCAATGAGGTACTGTTGCGGCATATACCGCGCCGCAACCACCATCGGCCGGCCATGGGCTTTTAAGATCGCCGCGATTTCGCTCTCGGTCAGCGGTCCTTGCTTCTCTTCAGCGCGAGCGTCCATCTCTGCCTGCAGATTCACGCGCAACTCGGCCAGCACATCGTCCCTTGTTCCTGGCGCAAGATATTGGCCCACGGCTTGCAAGTAGCGTTCCAGTAAGTTCATATCTTTACCTCGGTTCCTTCAGAATTTTGTGTAGCGATTCGTTAATGCTGTTCCACTCCACCAGCAGCTGCGCCAGGAGAGCCTCGCCCTCGCCCGAGAGCCGGTAGAATCGTTTGTTTCTTTTGTCTTCTTCGCGCCATTCGCTCTTCAACAGGCCCTGGGTTTCAAGCCGTCGCAGTAAGGGGTAGAGGGTGCTCTCCTCAATGGCTAATCCTTCGTCGGCCAGGGCCTTGCGCAAGGTGTAGCCGTAGTGCTCGCGGCGCAATTGGGCCAGGACTGCGACGATTAGGCATCCTCGTCTCAGTTCCAGGCGGAGCGACTCGAACATCCCGTTTTCTGAGTCAGGGGTCATACTGTGTAATACATACTGTACGACACACAGTGTGTGGCGTCAAGTAGTTTTTGGAGTCAAAATGCAGAAAAATGCCGATTGCGACACGAACGCCGGTGGGCCCCAGAACAACGTCTAGCCGAACCCGCGGCCCACGGACGAATTTTGGGTGGGTGGCCCCAGGTCTCGCTTTTGAGACCTGGGTTTTTTTGCCTCTCGCCGCCTGGGTCTGCTGGCACTCACCTACACGGGTCTATGTATTATCGGCCCTCGCGTTTATCTAGGTTGGCACTGGCCCACTGATGTGCTGGCCGGATCACTTTTGGGTGCGGCCTTCGCCGCCGGCGCCATCATCCCGGCTTATCAGGGAGTTTGTCTGGCGATGGGCCTAGAAAGCCTGGCGATTTAGCCCCGGGATTGTCGCTGGCTGCGGCTTTCTTCTTTGTTATGAGATCTCGGACTTGTTCGATGCTCCCATCACCATCCTGATGCTCCTGTTAAAACACAAGCTCTAACGGGATGCAGATTATGATCCGGTGTGACGCTACCAGAAGATAGGCTGAGGATCTTTACCGGAAAGGTCAATGTTGACGGGCGCAGCAATTAGACTCAAGGTGTTGACATCGAAGTCCCGATAGAGATCAAGGCACATCAACTCTGGCGCTTGATCATAGCCAGGTGGATGCAGGAACAAATCACCCAGGCTTTCCATTCCGTGGCGCACCTCAATGGAGGAGTAAAGTTCAGGCACCATCGCCGCTGAGACGAGAGCTACCGTCTCACCTCGAGGGCCGTTCGTGACCACGCGCACTGGTGCGATGGTGCGGCCCGGAGCAGCGATTCGAGAGCCTGGCGTTCCACTGCCATCCACCGAATCTGTTTGCAGCCAGCGCGCAATCGCGGCCACTTGCGCCGCTTCCAGCCCAAGAGGCCGCTCTCCCACGGTGTTCAGCATCTGGGCATAGCTCGCAAGGTCATCGCTCGAGCCGGGAATATTCTCCCCAAACAGCAGGGGATCCAAAACCAGAACGCGCTGTCCACGGTCTACATCGTTGCCGGCCTCCACCGCCATCGACGCCCGTCCCGAATCGGAGAGCAAGAGAGTCGTGCCTCCGTTACGCGGCCTCAGCGCAGACTCAATCAACACCCCCGGCGCAGACAGGCCATTGCTGAATTCAAACCGATACCCGCGACTCTCCAAACCCTTGTCGTGCGTTTCAGTTATTGGCCACGCATGGGTCACCGTGACGGGAGCAAATCGTACCACGCTGCGCAGTTGATTGCGCTGCTTCTCCACCCATTGCGTATCCGCTTGCGGCGGAGGATCGTGATGAATCGACTGGCCCAGTTGGCGCGCCAGACTGACGATCGTAAGATTGTTAGCCGGTAGGCCAACGACAAGATCCGCGAACGATTGCACCTCGGAATCGAGGTCCTCCTCGCCGCCAGCCGGGAGATGAAAGGCACGGGTGAAGAAACGGTAGGACACCTCACGGCTTTCAACCTGGTAATTGTGTGTTCCTGGGTTCTCATTCTCGTACCACTCGAGATTGCCGGGACTGCCCATCAGCGCAAAGAAGGGCTGTATGTCGGAATAGACCCCCTGCTTGACGACGCCCGCGCGAAAGCAGCAGTCATCCATCGCGTTGTAGATCAACAGGGTCGGCCGCGGCGCGCGCAAAGCCATTAACTGCGCATAGTCGGCCACGTCGCGCATATCCGGTGCATTCTGTTCCGCATCTCCGGCGTACTCCGGATGTTCGATCGCCGTGGTCAGCGAGCTAAAGCCCGCCACCGGGACCGACGGGCCGACCCGGGGATCCACTGTGCTGAGCAACATGGTCTGCCACCCACCGCCCGACAAGCCCGTCATGCCGATGCGC
>CAZSUK010000366.1:0-8591 GCA_964609355.1 uncultured Acidobacteriaceae bacterium
GCTCCGGGGTGACAGTGTGTTGCACATAGCCGCTGAAGATGAGCAAGGGGTCAAACGGGTTAACGGCCGCGCCGGCGCCGAGCGTGGAGGTGACGAGGCCGCCGTTGCCTGCGGTCGCACTCGAGGCTGCGGAGCCACCACCGCCCCCCGAGGCGCCAAAGCCGCTCGGCGTGGTCGAGACGACGCTGGTGTTGACGCCGTTGGCTACGCCTCCCGCCTTGGTGCGCAGAAGATCGGCTCGCGCGATGGGGAAGTTGTAGCGGAAGGCGGCGAGCGTGAGATTATTTTCGAGCGCCAAAGCGATCGCGTCCCGCAGGGAGATGCGGAGCTTGCCGTCTTGAATGAGGTCGTAGAGGCGCTGTGAGTTTTGCAGGTTGAGTTCCGGCACAGTGCTGGGCATATACGGCGCAAGGGGGTTGTGTGAATGCGGCAGCTCAATGTGGAAAGGTCCCTGGTAGGTAACCGGCCCCGGCTGCGCCGCTGCTTGCGCCTGCTGTGCGATGGTCTGGGGCGCGGATTGCTGCGGAGGGGCAGGCGCGGAAGGCAAGGTGGGGTTCGCTTGCGCCAAAGTAGTCGAAGCGAGTAGACCCGTCGTGCAAAGTACCGCGATTGCTTTCTGTATTCCAAACCCCGCCTGGGAGACACGCTTCATGCTTTCACCTCGGCAGCTTGGCCAAGGCCGGGGTTGGCTGTATCGCGTACCAGCCAGCCATCCCGGACTTCCAGTACGCGACTGCCATACGAGGCATTTACCTCGGAGTGGGTTACCTGGACGATGGTCGTGCCCTCGCGGTTGAGTTGCTGGAACAATTCCATGATTTCTTTGGCCTGGGAGGAATGGAGGTTTCCGGTGGGCTCGTCGGCGAGCAACAGGGACGGACGGTGAATCACCGCACGGGCAATACCTACCAGTTGCTGCTGACCGCCTGAAAGCTGGTTGGGGAAGAGGTCTTTTTTGCCAACGATGCTGAAACGGTCGAGCGTGTCTGCGACTAACGATTGGCGTTCCGAACGAGAAATGTTTTTGTAGGAGAGCGGCAGGTCGATGTTTTCTGCGACGTTGAGGTCATCGAGCAGATGATAGCTTTGGAAAACCATACCGATATTGCGGCGCGCCAGGTCTGACCTTTGCTTGCGGTTCATGGTGTGTACCGCCTCGCCGTGGAACCAATAGGCTCCCGCCCATTGGTCGTCGAGCAGCGCTAATACATTTAGTAGTGATGACTTCCCGGCACCAGACGGTCCCATGATGGTGATGAATTCGCCGGCATCGATTTTCAGGTTGATGCGCCTGAGGACCCAGGTTTGGCCGGCGCCGGTTTTGTAGCTTCTTTCGATGTTTTCAAGCGTGATCATTGCTGCCCTCGTTTGGCATGGGAACCGTACTGCTCGCGGATTTCCCGTCGATTAATTGATTTCGCTCTCAAAGAAAAACATTTCCAAGAACAAGCATCCACACAGAGATCTCTCCACTGCGCTCCCCGGATTTCCTGTCGAGATCCGTGGCGTTGATTAAGTTCATACGGTTTCCTTTACGGGAAACCGCACCCCTGGTCCTTGCCGGCGGCGCGAAGCAGGAAATCCGGTGCGCTCCGGTCGAGATGGCAAAGGGGAGGGCAGCGCTTCCAGAGAGCGTAGTTGCTGATCAGAAACCCTTTTCACAAAGGGGAGAGTGGTCGCTTCCAGAAAGAGAAGGTGCTAAACAGAAGCGGCCCGCAATTGTTCTCCCTCGTCTCTGTTTACTGCATTTCGAGAGCGTGATCTGCAAATTCGCCTTCGGCGACGATCTTTCCATCGAAGAGATGGATGTTTCGGTCAGCGTGACGGGCGAACCGCGGATCGTGCGTCACCATGCAGATGGTTGCGCCTTCACGATGGAGGTTCTTGTGCAACGCCATGACTGCTTCGCCATTTTTTAAGGCCAGGTTTCCGGTGGGCTCGTCAGCCAGCAGGATCGATGGCGAACCGGCCAGGGCGCGGGCTACAGCGACTCTTTGCTGCTGACCGCCAGAGAGCTGAGAGGGATAGTGGCGCATCCTGTGGGCCATGCCCACACGCTCCAGCGACTCCTGCACCCGCGCTTTGCGGTCGCTTGAGGCCATTCCCGAGCGATAGGTCAACGGCAGTTCCACATTCTCGGCCACGGTCAGATCGCCGATCAGATTGAAGCTCTGAAAGATGAAGCCGATCTCCTGGTTGCGGATACGCGAGCGCTCGGCAAATTTCAGGTTCTCGACCGAGCGGCCATTGAGTTCGTACTTGCCGGCGGTGGGCGTATCCAATAAGCCGATGATCGAAAGCAGAGTCGACTTTCCGCATCCCGAAGGACCGGACATCGCTACATACTCGCCCCGATCGATGGAGAGGTGAACTCCAGCGAGTGCGTGGGTCTCAATCTCCTCGGTGTAGAAGATCTTGGTCATTCCTTCAATCTGTATCAGTGGCTGCATGCATTCGCTCCTGTTTTAGTCGTGTTGGAAGTTTCAATTAGTCCAGCCGAATCCGGTCTGCTGTATCGTAGCGCGACATGTCGCTCAAAATGACTGTGTCCCCTTCATGAAGCCCTTCGATTACCTGAATTGCGTTGACGGAAGCGCGGCCCACCTTGACTGGAACGCGGACTGCCCCCTTGCCATCGGGATCCAGACGAAAGAGGGTGATGGTGCTGTTCTCGTTGCCGAAAGCCGGACGGCCCACGTAAAGAACATCCTTCATCCTTTCCAAATCGATGGTCCCGTCGACACTCAAGTCTGTACGCAATCCGTCGGGCAAAGTTCCAACCAATTCCGCGTCGACGGTGACGGTTCCATTCACCACCGCGGGATCGATTCTGGTCACTTTGCCGTCCGCGATGCCATTGTGAGTGTCGATCGACGCCGGCTGCCCCAGTTGAATATCGCGCGCCTGGGTTTCAGGGATCTTTAGCTGGGCTTTCAGTTGATTGGGCTGCACGACCTGGGCCAGCATGGTACCCAGGGTTACGTGCTGTCCGACCGCCATAGGAAGACTGGTCAACACCCCGGATATGCCGGCGCGCACCTTCAACGCGTCCAACTGTTGCCGTTTTAAGTCATAAATAGCTTGCGCCTGGTCCACCCTGGCCTGCTGTACGGCGACCTGCGATTCGACGGCTTTCTCATTGATGTCGATGGTCTGTTCTTCGAGTTTGTTGCGAGTCGTCAGTTCATCTGCTTTGCCTTGCGAGCTGTTATAGGCAAGACCCGAAATCACGCCAAGACCGTACAGCGACTTATCGGTCTTGGCCTGACGCTGCGCCTGGTTGTAATCCGCGTTGACGGTGGCGGCGGCCGACTTCTGGGCCATCAGATCGCTCTGTACCTTGACTTGTACATTGCTCAAGTCGGCACGCGCTCCCTTGAGCGCCAACTCGGCATCGAGCGCTTGTTGGGTGGCCTGGGGATCGGCCAGCTCCATAAGAATGGTGTCAGGCTTTACAGTCGAGCCGGGCAGGACGAGGATACGCACCACAGTGGCTTCCGTTTGGGCCGGGATCTGGCGGATGGCGTCTTCGCGAGGGACCAGGGTGCCAAGGCCGCGTACCTGGCGAACCATCGGTCCGCGCTTCACGGTGTCAGTCCATACGACGGAGCGGTCCACGGTAGGGGCGGCCGGCTTCAAACGATAGACGAGGAAAGTTACCACCGCAAGAACGACTACGCCGACGGCAATGGTCAATGCCTGGCGCTTCCGCTTCTTGGCCTTCAGGTCTGGGCGTGAGATATCCATTTGTCAGTTGCTAATGCATTCCGGTGACCAAAGCCCCACAACAGTGATTTGCCACGGATTGTGCCGCTTTGCCATCACGGGTAGCTACGCAACGGGGGTTCGATTTGTTCAATCCCGGTCTTTGGTGTCCGATTTCGGACAATCGCGGGAAAGGGGAATGATAGAGGGTGGGAACCGTTGGAGGGTTTGGTGCGTAAGCTTGGTCTGGAAGATTGCGGACACCAGGGCTTAAAGCCCTCACTACTTGTAACGGAACGTTTCCGCAGGCTTGAAAGCCTGCTCCCCCGGACTAAAAGTCCGGGGCTGGCACCCAACACTTTACGGCACGAATAAACCCAGTGGCTATTTGGTTGCTATAAGTCCGTCAGGGGAATGACCGGTGCGCATATTTCTGCAGGATGTCCGCTTTGCCCTTCGCCAGTGCGCCAGCCATCCCGGCTTTGCGTTGACGGCAATCCTTTCGCTCGCATTGGGGATTGGCGCTACCGTCTCGGTGTTCAGCATTGTGTACGCAGTGCTGATGAACCCGTGGCCGTATGCCGGCGCGGATCGAATGTACTTTCCCACTCTGCTGGACAAAACCGGAAACGAAGCCGACTGGAACGGCCTTACTGGACCGCAGATACGACAGTTGCGACAGGCACACTCCATTGAGGATGTGATGGCTTTTGAAGGATGGAGCCTGACTGTCACCGGCGGCGACGTTCCAGAAGACGTTTCGGGCGTCTACCTGACAAATAGCGGTTTGCAATTTTTTGGTCTGCCAGCAATGCTCGGGCGTAATTTTGGGCCCTCAGACGCTCCCGACGGACAAGAGCCGCAGCCAGTAGTTGTTTTGAGCCACAAATTCTGGCGGCGCCACTTTAATGGAGACCCTTCCGTTGTGGGCAAATCCATTCAATTGCTGCGCAAGAGCTACACAATCCTGGGAGTGTTGCCACAGCGTTTTACCTGGATGGACGGCGACGTATTTCTACCGCTGAAGGTTCCCTCTTCCCCGACCAGCACTTATGGGGTGGTTATCAAGCTTAAGCCGGGAGTGACGCCTACCGCGGCTGGAGCAGAGATAGGGCCGCTGTTCCAACAATTCGCCAAAGAAACGCCGACTCACTTTGCCCGGCAGTTCACCTTCCAGGCGAGAAGCATCAGCTACCGCTATAAGCACGAACTAGGCGGGACACTGGCGCTTTTATTTGCCGCGGTAGGACTGCTGCTGGCGATCGGATGCGGCAACGTGTCGATTTTGCTGCTGGCGCGAGGCACCGCGCGGCAACACGAATTTGCTATTCGCACCGCAGTGGGGGCGAGCGGCGTTCGCCTTGTTCGGCAACTGCTCACCGAATCACTCATGTTGGCGCTGGTAGGCGCGGGATTGGGTGTGTTGCTGGCGTACCGAAGCCTGGGCTGGATTGTGGCCAGCTTGCCGGAATACTCCTATCCCCACGAAGCTAATTTTCACGTCAATGTGCCGGTGCTGCTGTTCAGTGTCGGCCTGGCTTTATTTACCGGGATTTCCTTTGGTTTGTTCCCGGCACTGCAGATGTCGCGGCCCGAGATCAGCCAGGTGATGCAATCGAGCACTCGGAAAGTGGCTGGAACGGTACACGGGAAGCGCTTCCACACGGTGCTGATTGCCGGGCAAATTGCTCTCACGCTGTTGCTGATGACCGCGGCAGGGGCGGCCATTGAGGGTTTCCTGCACCTGATGCGTATTCCACTCGGCTACGATCCCCACAACATCATGTCGGTTGGTATCCCTGTGCACGACAACACGTATAAGACGATCGCGGAGCGAGCCAATTTTTACGAGCAGCTTCGCGATAAGATCGGCGCTTTGCCCGAGGTGATTTCGACCGGGATCTCGACCAACGCCACCCCTCCCAACAACGGCTGGGACCAGCCATTTGAGTTGATGGGAAAATCTTCGGGAGAGGGACAACAGGCGCGCATCAACTTTGTCGATCCGGGATACTTCAGCACTTTGCACATGCCGCTACGGCAAGGCCGGACATGGGATCAGACGGAGATGATGCACAGCGCGCCTTTGGCGCTGGTGAACGAGAGCTTTGCCAAACGGTATTTTCCCGATGGGGACATCCTTGGACATTCGTTGAAGATCCCAACGCTTAAGGACGAGCCACCATATACACTCGCTGCTCCGGGCAGCGACGGACCGCTGCAGGTGGTGGGGGTGGTCAGCGATGCTCTTGATGACGGGCTCGACAAGCCTGTCAAGCCGGAAGTCTTTGTGCCCTATTCGATGTATATGTGGATGCACACGCAGATTCTGGTGAAAAGCCGTGTCGACCCACAGTCAATTCTGCACAGCGTTCGGCGACAGATCGTCGCGGTGAATGCCGATCAGCAGGCAAACGGGCATGTGGACGATCTGGAAGTCTGGATTCGGAATGAGCCGGAAGTGGCGAGGGGACGACTGGTGTCGATCCTGTTTGGAGCATTTTCAGTACTGGCGCTGGTGTTAGCGGCTGTGGGCTTGTACAGTGTGGTTTCGTATTCGGTGGTGCAACGGACCAATGAGTTTGGCATTCGCATGGCGCTGGGGGCGAGGAAGAAAGATGTATTGTGGAACGTGGCCGCTTCCGCCGGGGTGAGCGTCGGTTCAGGATTGCTGGCGGGGCTGATGCTCAGTCTCGGCTTGAACAGGGTCATCTCCCGCTGGGTGGAGAATAGCGCACATGATCCATGGCTGATAGTTGGGGTATCCTTTGTGTTGCTTGCTGTGGCTGGATTGGCGTGCCTGCTTCCCTCGTGGAGAGCGTCTTCGGTCGATCCCATGACGGCATTGCGGTGCGAATAAGGAGAAGGATTACTGAATGATGGATCGCTGGGCCTGGGTCAGGGCCGGAATTGTCTTAGGTGTTGCTTTCCCGCAGATCTGCTGGGCAGGCGCTAACCCCACAAATACAACAACCACTGTTCACGGTTATGACTACGGTCACGTGGAGACGCAACCCACGACCGAGTCACTGGATCTTGGCATGTACGCGCGGATCCGCGAAGAGGGACTGAACCATTCGCACATCATGGAATATGCTGTTGCTCTGTTTGACGATATTGGTCCCCGGCTGACCGGGTCTCCCAACTTAGCCAAGGCGAATGCCTGGACACGCGACCAACTTACCGCGATGGGCTGCAGCAATGCGCACCTGGAGAGTTGGGGGGAGTTTGGCATGGGCTGGCGCCAGATCAGCACTTCTATCGACATGGTCAAGCCGGATACGGCGGTGTTTATCGGTCAGGCCACACCGTGGTCCCCACCGACCAATGGATTGGTAACTGCCGAAGTTATCGCTGTACCGGAGCTCAAGGAAGAGAAGGACCTGGAGGCGTGGAAGGGCAAGCTGGCGGGGAAAATTATTCTCTATGGAAAGCCTCCGGGGATTCATCCTGATCCAGCGCCTCTTTTGCAGAACTATGACGAGAACAAGCTGGCGCAGATCTTTCGGTATCCGCTGGACGGGAACATGGAGGAACAGCACGTTGAACCACAGGATCCCAAGTTTTGGGAAGACGAATTCAAGAAGGTCCGCTTTAAGGAACGGGTAGCGAAATTCTTTGCCGAGCAGCAAGCGACCGCGCTGCTGGTGACCGGCTGGGGCGGCGGCAGCGCGGGCATGTTCCGCGACGACAATGGCGAGCAGATGGGGGAGGAAGTCTACCGGCTTGACCATAAGCAGCCTATTCCATCGGCGGTGCTTTCCAGCGAAAACTGGGGCAGGGTTAGCCGGTTGCTGGAGAAAAAGGTGCCGGTCACGGTATCCATGACGATCCATACTGAATTCACCGGTGACCACGAACAGGGTTATAACACCATTGCGGAGATCCCGGGCAGTGATCCTAATCTCAAGAACCAGGTGGTGATGGTGGGCGGCCATCTGGATAGCTGGATTGCCGGCACCGGCGCTACAGACGATGGCGCGGGCACGATTATCGCGATGGAGGCTATGCGTATTCTCACTGCGCTGCATGTGCAGCCGCGGCGAACGATCCGTATTGGTTTGTGGAGCGGAGAGGAACAAGGCGAGTTTGGTTCGGCCGGGTATGTGCACTCGCATTTCGGGACTATTGGGTTATCCACGAAGCCTGAAGAACTGGCGATCCCTGAATACATGCGAGAACGGGTGGGTCCGTTGACGATCAAACCGGAGCAGGCGCTTATTTCCGGTTACTTCAACCTGGATAATGGCGGGGGAAAGCTACTGGGGATTTATGCCGAGAATAACGCTGCGATTGTTCCTATATTCCATCAGTGGATTGCGCCACTTAAGGATCTGGGCGTGACGACTGTGAGCATGCGCAATACCGGGTCTACTGACCACGAATCGTTTAACGAGGTGGGGATTCCGGGGTTTCAGTTTATCCAGGACCCACGCGACTATGAGACACGGAGTTTGCATAGTAACCAGGATGTTTATGAGCGGCTTTCGCCCGGCGA
Organism: uncultured Acidobacteriaceae bacterium; assembly: GCA_964609355.1. Classification (GTDB taxonomy): domain Bacteria; phylum Acidobacteriota; class Terriglobia; order Terriglobales; family Acidobacteriaceae; genus PALSA-350. The sequence goes on from CAZSUK010000366.1 coordinate 8,204, forward strand.
TCTGAAGCAGGCGGCGGTGGTGGAGGCGATCTTTGTCTATAACACTGCGATGCGCGAAGAGATGTTGCCGCGTACGCCGTTGCCAGTTCCGGAATTGTTTGAGAAGCAGCGGGAACCGCTTAAGGGGGTTTTCCCTGGCGCGAAGGTGGAAGAACAGCCTAAGACGCCTTAGTTGGGCCGGAAAACCCAGGTCTCAAAAGCGAGACCTGGGCCACCCACTATTTTGTCGATCGATCCAATGTGAGATAAAGCTGTTGTGGGGCTTCGCCCATCTTTTCGGCCCACGTATCCCGGATTTCCTGTCGAGGTTGGTTGCGTTGTGCAACTTCATGGGGCTTTCTTTGAGAGAAAGCCCCATACGCGGACGTCGCTAGAACTGCGTAGTAGG
>CAZSUK010000367.1:0-9383 GCA_964609355.1 uncultured Acidobacteriaceae bacterium
TTGACCGTTTGGCGTGCCAGATAATTCACGTACTCCCGCGAAAAAATCATGTGATCTGAATCGGACTATAGCATATTTGACACACTTCCCCGGGTCGCCCACCCACCCCCGTCTCACCCTCCTGGCCGGCATCTGCGACAATAGAGGCTTCCATATGCACCCCGACGATTTGATCTCTCTGAAAGACGACATGGTGGCCTTCATTGAAGGCCATTCCATGCGCCGCCTGCCCGGATTTATTACCGAAGACCTGCCAACCGTCCTGTGGGAAGATGACGACAATCCCGACAGCTGGAAGGACTTCGTGGAGATGGCCAAGAGCGCCGGCGCGCCCTTTGTCACCATGAGTGAAGTCCAGTTGGAAAAAGAAGACATCGCCATGCTGCTGGAGCAGATTCGCGACGATAATTTTCCCGACGAAGCAGCGGCAGAAGTGCATGAGGCACAATACCTGGTCAATTACGTTGGCAAGATTGGCTATATCCAGCTCGGTTTTGCTCACCAGGGCATCATCTTCGTGCACGAGAATGCCACGCAATGGTACGAACGCTACCAGCAGCTTCTGGAATTCGTAGAAGACTTCGGAGACGTGGTTTTCGAAGACGATGAGGACGAAGAAGAAGGGTGAACGCTGCCGGCTCCTCCGCGGTAAGCCCCCGGGCTGCTTCTCGCAACCAATGGATTCTTCCGCCGGCGAACTCCGCCGCGGCTTCTATCCTGGCGCAAAGCGCCGGTCTGCCGCTCATCGTGGCCGAGTTGCTGGCGGAGCGTGGGGTGCAGAGTGCCGCCGAAGCCGAGGTTTTTCTTCATCCGCGCATGGAACAGTTGCTCGATCCGTACGCGATGCAGGGGATGTCCGCGGCGGTAACGCGGGTGCAGGCGGCGATCGCGGGCCTGGAGCCTATCCTCATCTACGGCGATTATGACGTGGATGGCACGACCGCTATTGTGCTGCTCAAGACAGCCATCGAGATGCTGGGCGGCAAAGCGGATTTTCATGCGCCGCATCGTTTGCGCGAGGGATACGGCATGCAGGCGGAGGTGCTGGCCGCCGCCGCGGGCCAAGGGATTCGCCTGGTCATCAGCGTGGATACCGGGATACGCGATTTTGCCGCTGCCGAAGCCGCCGCCCGCCTGGGACTCGATCTCATCGTCACGGATCATCACCTGCCGCATACCGGGATGCCGAACGCGTTGGTGATCCTCAACCCCAACCAGCCTGGCTGCGGCTATGCCTGCAAGCACCTTTGCGGTGCAGGGGTGGCCTTCAAGCTTGCACAGGCATTGCTGGAGGCCTGGGATGTGGAGCGGGCACGTAGCAAAATTTTGCCCTCGTTCCTGAAGATGCTTGCCATCGCGACGGTGGCCGATGCAGTTCCGTTATTGGGGGAAAACCGGGTATTCGCCAGCGTGGGGCTGGAACAATTGCGACGGCCGGTCAGTGCCGGCCTGCGCTCGCTGATGCAGGTCGCCAAGCTTGACCCATCGCAACGGCCGTTGACCGCGACCGACCTCTCCTTCCGCCTTGCGCCACGGATCAACGCTGCCGGCCGCATGGATGTGGCTTCTGATGTGGTGGAGCTATTCACTACCCGGGATGCGGTCAGGGCAGGCCAATTGGCCGCCAAGCTCGATCGTCTGAACGGCGAGCGGCAGCAGGCCGAAGCGGGCATCCTGGAACAGATCGAGCGCCGCCTGCGGGAAGAACCTGCCTTTGAGTCGAGCCGCTGCATTGTGATGGAAGGGGAAGGCTGGCACCGAGGCATCATCGGCATACTTGCCTCGCGCGTGGTCGACCGCACCCAGCGTCCGGCGATTGTCGTTGCCCTTGAAGGGGAGGATGCGTACGGCTCCGGCCGCTCGGTTCCCGGCTTTCATCTTCTGCACGCGATCGAAGGATGCAAAGAGCTCTTCACCCGCTTCGGGGGCCACGCGCACGCGGTTGGTTTCTGCCTGCCTGCAGTACGACTGCAGGAACTCAAAAGCCACCTTGAAGCCTGGGCAGCGGTGCATGTGGAAGAAGCAGCACCCAGTCTGCGTTGCCATGCAGTGTTGCCCCTGGATCAAATCACTCCTGCGTTGTATAGCTGGCTGCGACGGCTGGAGCCGCTGGGCATAGGCAACGAGGAGCCGATTTTTGTCGCCTACAACGTACGGCTCACTGCTGCCGTTCGGCCCATCAAGGAGCGTCATATATGCCTGCAACTGGCACAGGGTGTGCGCGGCGCTGGTTGGTCGGCCCTGGGATGGGATTGGGCGACGCGGGTGCAAGCGCTGGGCCTGGAGGAGGGGTCAGTCATCCATCTCGCGTACAAATTGCGGGAGAATTTGCATCCCGAGTATGGCGGTTTGGAACTGGAGATCGCAGACCTGGCTCCGGCCGGATGAGGTTTGTATGCCACAAGGCTTATTCATTACGTTCGAGGGTTTGGATGGGTCAGGCAAGACCACTCAGCTTCGCCGCCTGAAAGAATGGTTGGAAGCAAATGGTTGGCCAGTGACCGCAACCCGCCAGCCAGGAGGCACGCGGGTGGGGGATCGCATTCGCGCCCTGCTGCTCGACTCACGCACCGAAAACCTCGCCTCACTCGCTGAGCTGGGTTTAATGTTCTCTGATCGCGCGCAATCGATCGCAGAAGTCATCGAGCCCGGGCTTGCGGCCGGGCACATCGTGCTTTGCGATCGGTTTACCGATTCCAGCGAAGCCTATCAGGGAGGTGGACGACAGCTAGGGAGCCAGGTGGTGCGTGACCTTCACGCTGCCCTGTGCGGCGGTCTGGAGCCGGACCTGACCGTGCTGCTGCTGCCCGATTTCGATCAATCGCTAGCCCGCGCGCGCCGCCGCAACCAACGCGCGGTTGCAGCTACGGGGAGCGATGAGAACCGGTTTGAGACAGAGAGCTCCGCGTTTTACCGCCGTGTCTTCGATAAATACCAGGAGATTGCCACCCGCGACCCTTTGCGTGTGGTCGCAATCGGCAGCAATGGCTCCATTGAGGAAATCCATCAGCGAATCGTGCAAGTAGTACGGGGACGTCTGGCAGCGGTATAAGCATCCGCTGCGTTCCGCTTCGATCCTGATGAAAAACGGATTTGGTCCGTGACGAAAGGCTGTTGAGGGCTTCCCCCCAGATTTCCTGTGAAGACCCGTGGCGTTGATGGACTTCATGCGGCTCTCTTTAAGGAGAGCCGCACACGTAGCCCTTGCTAGCAGTTCGAATTAGGAAATCTGGGGTCGCCCATCGTTTTCGGCACACGTACGCTCAGGCGATCGGGGGGGCACCCGTGTGGATCTGTGGGGCCCGGCACAGCTTGAGGGGGAGACCGGCGGTATCCCACATCTCGCGAAACACGAGCGAGATGTGGGGCCCCCGGCGATCGGTGCGGGGAAAGAGCCCAAACCCGCGTTCATTCCACAATTGACTTGCTACCGACAAGCCGCTGCTCGGAAGGGCAAAGGGAGAATTCCTCAGGAATTTGCTAGTCTCGTCTGGTGAGCTTTGATCAGTTTGTGGGAAATGCGGCGACCGTTCGTCACCTGCGGGAGGCGATCGCGGTGGAACGTATACCTCCGGCACTCATACTCGCCGGCCCACGCGGCGCCGGCAAATATACCCTTTCGATCATGCTGGCGCAGACCATGGCCTGCCTCCAGCACCCCGTCACCAATGGATTACCCGATTTCTGCGGGGTGTGCAGCAACTGCACCCGCATCGCTCAATCCTTACCGCTGGCTGATCGAGTGAATGAGGCCATCGCGGCGCGCGAAGACCTGCGTGAGGTGGATAAAAAAGACACCCGCATCCTCATCCAGACCCATCCCGATGTGGTGGTCATTCCTCCAGACCCACCCCAGCTGCTGATCAAACTGGGGCAGGTGCGCAACGTGGTGCAACATATCTATCGCCTGCCCTCCGATGCACCTCGCGCGGTGTACATCTTTACCAGCACCGCCTTCATGAAAGAGGCGGCCAATTCCCTGCTCAAGATTCTTGAGGAGCCACCCGCATACGCGCATATTGTGCTGCTGGCGGAAAATCCTGGTGAGCTTCTGCCCACCATTCGATCCCGCGCCAGTATCTTTCGGCTAGGCGCATTACCGCCGGAAGAGATCGAGGCAGTGCTCGCTGAACAACGGAAAGACTGGAAACCGAAGCAGCGCGCGTTGGTCGCACGACTGGCGGAAGGGGGCATCGGCCAGGCGCTTGGCTTCGATCTCGAAGGTTACCTGGCCAGCCGCCAGGATGCCTTGCTCATAATCTCGAACGCCACCGAGGAGAGTGACTACGGAGCGCTCTTCCGGGTGACTGAGACGTATCGAGCAGGCGCCGAGGGACAACAAAAGACCAGCGCGCTGTTGCGCGCCTTTGCCAGCTTGCTAGAAGATCTGCTGCTGTTGCATTCGGGAACCGGCCACCTAATCCGCAACATCGATTTGCAAACCGAATTGACTCGCATGTCGCAAACGATTGATGTGGCGTGGATCGAAGCGGCTGTGCGCGCGCTCGATCAGGTCGAGCAAGGCATGCGCCGGAACCTGTTGCGTTCCCTCTCGCTCGATTCCTTTGCTGCGGGCCTGTCACGGAAGTAACCAAACGCCATATTGTGCCTATCTTTGACTCCGAAACCAAGGCGGCGCATGCTGCATCAAAGCTTATAGAAACACAAACAAATGTCCGAATCCTCTGCCATTCCGCTACGCCGCGACTTTGATGCGCGACAGGCCAGGGCGAAGGCCAAAGTCGATGGAGCAGACACGTCGACTTTGCCTTCCATAAGTCCCGCGGGGCCGCGCAAGCTTGTTCGTCCTCTCTTACCAAACGGCGCAAGCCGCTATCCCACTCGGGTCCCCGGAATTTCTTCGATTTTCATGCATCAGAATCGCTGGGATTCTTCAGCAGCGCGCGCGGAGAGTTCCCACGCAGAAGCGTTCTACTTTCAAAAACAGATTCAAAGCCGAACCCCAATGATCTTCCTGCTGGAAGATGGAGAGCGGATTGAAGGCACCATCGAATGGTACGACCGCCATTCGATCAAGGTCCGGCAAGGCGGTCTGCGCACGCTGATTTATAAAGCGGGCATCAAATACATGTACAAGGCAACAGACTCAGAACGAGTCAACGGGCGGCCTTAAGCAGCCGGTCGCGGATGGCGATACCGAGCCCTACTTCCTCCGGGAGCGGGCAGACGATTACGGTCGCTCCGGCAGCATCCAATTCCCGCAGTCCGGCGAAGAGACGCTGCGCAAGCTTCTGCGGATCGCTCATTTCACCCCATTCGTAGATGAGGTAGGGATTCGCATCGAGGTGCGCAACTGGCCACATGATGCCTACCGTCTCTCCTGCAGCGTGCAGTTCTCCGGCTATGGTTAACAACGACCCTGAATCTGCACTGTCTGAAAGAATGAGCCGCGCACGAGGGGAATAGTGTTTCAGACCAACACCCGGTGAGGGTGGTGCGGCGGAGACGCCGGGCTGCGATTCACGATACGCAGTGAGCGTAGGGCACAGCGCCTGGAGTTGCTCGAATGTGACCATGCCCGGACGATAGAGAATGGGAGGATCGGCACAAACATCGACCACAGTTGATTCAAGACCCAGCGTTGTGTCTCCGGAATCAATGACGGCATCGATGCGTCCCTCGAGGTCCTGAAGAACGAACTCCGCCCTGGTGGGGCTGGTTCTGCCGAAGGAGTTTGCGCTGGGCGCCGCGATCGGCACTCCCGCCAGATTGATCAATCTTTGGGCTACGGGGTGGCGCGGCATTCTCACTCCGACGCGATTGCGCCCTGCGGTCACGATTGCCGGCACTTGTGGGCTCCTGGGCAGCAACAAAGTGAGTGGTCCCGGCCAGTATGCTTCCATCAACAAGCGACCATTGGGTGGAATGTCGACAGCGACCATGCCTAGCTGTTCCTGATCGACGACGTGAACGATCAGAGGATCCCAGGCCGGGCGTTGCTTGGCCGCGAAAATTGATGCAACCGCTCTCTGGTCGAGAGCATTTGCGCCAAGTCCATAGACCGTTTCGGTCGGAAATGCTACCGTGCACCCGCTACGCAGCAGTTCTGCTGCTTGTTGCAACGAGGCCGTCGATGCCGGCGAATCGATGGCCCTGGGATCGACAGCCAGCCGTAGTGTGTTTTTTCCAGTCACTCTTTACCTGTGTCATTTTCCCATGGTGTGCCGGCTGGTATAGACTCCGGCCTATGCAGGCCATGGAGACAGAAGTAAAGATACGCGTAGCGGACCGCGCGGCGCTGGAGCAGAAGCTGACGCCACTTGGGTTTACGCGCGTCACCGCCCGCACGCTGGAGCGCAACACTCTGTACGATAAGCCGAATCGTGAGCTGCGCAACTCGCGGCAGATTTTGCGCATTCGCCAGTATGGAAATAAGTGGGTAGCCACGCACAAGAGTGTCCCCGGCGGTATGACGGAAGAGGGACCGCACAAGAATCGAGTAGAGACCGAGACGGAGGTCGAGGATGGTCCGGTGCTAGGGAAGATCTTCGAAGCCCTGGGATTCTACCCTGTGTTTGTGTACGAAAAATGGCGCACGGAATGGGCAGACCGACAGGGCCATTGTGTGATCGACGAGACCCCGCTGGGCGTTTATGCCGAACTCGAGGGTCCGAGCGAGTGGATCGATGCGACAGCGCAAAAATTGGGAATCAGCCAGAGCGAGTTCATCACGCTCAGTTACGGTCGCATTTTCGAGCTTTGGAGGGATCAGACCGGTTCCAAAGCCACGAACTTTACGTTCGAGGAGATCCCTGAGAGCTTTCGCTGAGACGAACCTGGGTTCGCGAACGGGCGAAAGTCTTAGCTCAAAGCTTCTAGGCTAGCCTTCCGCGGCTCCGTGACATTTCTTGTATTTCTTGCCCGAGCCGCAAGGGCAAAGATCATTGCGGCCTACTTTCTCGCCCGCCCTACGCTGCGCAGGCGCATCGGAGCTTCCGTTGGCGCCGCTCATGCGCGCTTGTTCGAGCTCGCGCTTCTTCTTGCGCTGAAACTCCTGCTCCAGGGCATCGATGGTGGTCGAAGGGGCTCGCACCGGCACGGCTACCGGCCGCGATGGCGGCGCAGCTGGGGCGGCATGGGCACCGTTGCCCGCAACGGTGGTTGGATTGCCCTGGGGCAGCGCGCGGGCCGGCTCAGGTACGGACTGGCTGCTGATTTCAGGCGCCTGGCGACGAGGTAATTCGGTAACCGGCTGGCCATCGGGCCCGACAATCTGCATGAGGAACAGGAAACGAACCGTGTCCTCCTGAAAGCGTCCCATCATGGCTTCGAACATGTCGAAGGACTCTTTCTTGTAGGCCACCAGCGGATCCTGCTGCCCATAGCCGCGCAGACCGATGCCCTCTTTGAGGTGATCCATGCTCAGCAAATGGTCTTTCCATAAACCATCCAACACGCTGAGCATGACCATGCGCTCGTGCAGGCGCATCGTCTGGCTCCCCAAAATGGCTTCCTTCATCTCGTACTTCTCTTTAAGCCGCTCAAAGATCGCCTCGCCGAGTTCGTGCCGGTCGAGGGCGTCGATGTTGATGCCCTCCTTCTCCAGATCGATGCCAAACTGCCCTACCAGCTGACCTTTCAGTCCGTTCACATCCCACTGGTCGGGATGCATCGCTTCCGGTGCATGCGCTTCCATGACTGCGCTCAGAAGATTGGCGACATAATCCTCAAGGATCAGTTCCTTCTGGTCGAGCCCCTCAAGTAACTGTCCGCGCAGCCCGTAGACCGCGGTGCGCTGCTTGTTCATGACGTCGTCATATTCAAGCAAGTGCTTGCGGGCTTCGAAGTTCTGGCCTTCGACCGCCTTTTGCGCGGCCTCGATGCGGCTGCTGATCATGCGCGATTCGATCGGCACCCCTTCTTCCATTCCCAACCGTTGAAGCAGGTTCGAGACCCACTCCTTGGCGAAGATGCGCATCAGGTCGTCTTCGAGCGAGAGATAAAAACGCGAGGCGCCGGGATCACCCTGGCGACCGGCACGGCCACGCAGCTGGTTGTCAATGCGCCGTGACTCGTGCCTTTCCGTGCCCACGATGTGCAGCCCACCTGCGGCAATCACTTCATCGTGTTCCTTGTCGGCGGAAGCGGCGTACTGAGCGATGGTCTTGTCCCAGGTCTCCTGATTGGTTTCAAATTCCTGACCCTGGTAGTAGAAGCGCACCATTCCAGGACCAGCCATGGGATTGATGGCTCCCTGGGCGGCGTTGACCGCTTGCGCAAGACCTTTCTTCAACAGCTCCTGCTTGGCTGCGAACTCGGCATTGCCGCCGAGCACGATGTCGGTGCCGCGGCCCGCCATATTGGTGGCAATGGTGACCATGCCCAGCCGTCCGGCCTGGGCTACAATCTCCGCCTCACGCTCGTGGAATTTAGCGTTGAGCACCACGTGCTTCACGCCCTTGCGCTGCAGGATCGAAGAAAGCAGCTCCGACTTCTCGATGGAAGTGGTACCGACCAGCACTGGCTGTTTCTGCTCGTGGAGACGCGCAATCTCGTCGGCCACTGCGAGGTACTTTTCCTTAGCTGTGCGAAACACGACGTCTGGATTTTCCAGCCGGCGCATTGGCTTGTTGGTCGGGATCACCACAATCTCGAGCTTGTAGATGTTCTCGAATTCTGTGGCTTCGGTTTCCGCCGTGCCGGTCATGCCAGACAGCTTTTTGTAGAGGCGGAAGTAGTTCTGGAAAGTGATGGTGGCCAAGGTCTGGTCTTCGCGGCGAATGTTCACCGCTTCCTTGGCTTCGATTGCTTGATGTAATCCGTCGCTCCAACGGCGGCCGGGCATGAGCCGGCCGGTGAACTCATCGACGATGATGACTTCCCCATCCTTGACGACGTATTGCACATCGCGCCGGTAGAGCGAGTGGGCTTTGATGGCCACTTCTACGTGGTGCTTCAGATCCCAGTTCTCAGGGTCGGCAATGTTGCCGATGCCCAGCAACTGCTCGATCTTTTCCCAGCCCTCATCGGTGACGCTGATGGTCTTGTGTTTCTCATCGACCACAAAATCGCCGGTGAGGATTTTTTCTTCTCCGCGCTCGATCTCTTCGCCTTGTTCGAGTGAGGGGAGAATCCGATTCACGCGAGCGTATTTATCGGTGGTCTGGTCGGTGGGGCCGCTGATGATCAACGGCGTGCGGGCTTCGTCGATCAGAATCGAGTCAACCTCGTCGACAATCGCGAAATAATGCCCGCGCTGCACGCAGTCGGCATTATCGAACTTCATGTTGTCGCGCAGGTAGTCGAAACCAAATTCGTTGTTTGTGCCGTAAGTGACATCGGCGGCGTAAGCGGCACGGCGCTCGGCATCGTCGAGATCGTGAACAATTACGCCGACGGTCAGGCCGAGAAAACCGTAGAGC
>CAZSUK010000368.1:0-4310 GCA_964609355.1 uncultured Acidobacteriaceae bacterium
AAACTTGTATGCGCTGGTTGATAGCTTGCAACCAGGTTCCCCAGCCTCCAGTCCAGTGCCGAATGAACCGGGAGCCGGTGAAGATCATTGAGGATTCGGTGATTTAGCTACCCGTTTAGCTGCCTGCTCTCGGTTCCGCAACTTTTGCGCCTGTTTACTGTCTAATTAACCAGAGAGGAAGTAACTACGATGCCAAGGTTGAAAGCAATACTGCTTTCCCTGGCGACTTTGTGCGCGCCTGTAGCCATTGCGCAGACTGCAAACCCAGCCGTTCCAGGAACTGTCAACTACGTAGAAGGTTCGGCCTCAATTGAAGGCCGGATGTTAAATCAGAGATCGGTCGGCTCGGCTCAACTGGAGCCGGGCCAGGTGCTCGAAACAGCAAATGGCAGGGCCGAACTGCTGCTCACCCCCGGTGTTTTTCTCCGCGTAGGAGAAAACAGTGCGGTGCGGATGGTTTCGCCAGACCTGTTGAACACGCGGGTGGAAGTGGACCGCGGCCGGGCGGACATTGAGGTGGATGAGATCCACCCTCGTAACAACATAGAAGTAACCGAGGGTGGCGCCAACACTCGCCTGCTGAAAAACGGTTTCTACGCGTTCGACGCGGACAAACACACCGTCCGGGTATTTAAGGGAGAGGCTGAGCTCATCGAAACCGGCGATGTGCAGAAGCAGCTCAAACTGAAGGGCGACCGCCAGGTTGCGTTGGCGGGCAGCGAGGCGGTTAAGAGCGTGAGCTTTGACCGCGATCAAGCTGAGGATTCACTCTATAGCTGGAGCAGCTTACGTTCCCAGTACCTGGCCGAAGCCAACATCAATCTGGCTTCACAATATGCCGGCTACGGTGGCTGGGCTCCGGGTTGGTATTGGGACGCGGGGTTCTGGGGTTATACCTGGCTCCCAGATGATGGGTTGTTGTGGAGCCCGTTTGGGTGGGGATTCTATTCACCGCGTTATATCTACTATGGTGGACCGATCTTCTACGGTGGTCGTGGGTTCGGCCGGGGCTATGTGCAATCCCGCGGTTATGCCGGATCTTTCCACGGAGAAGGATTTTCAGGTGGAGGAGTTCACAGCATGGGCGGTGGTTTTCACGGTGGCCGCGGCTAATCGAGAGCCCTGGTATCGCGCTGACAAGCCCGTCCCTTGCGGACGGGCTTGCTTCTTTCGCCCGTCGGTTTCCTCAGTGCCGATAGATACCGCTGTCAGGATGGTAGTGTTGCCAGTCGAACCAGAAGTCTTTCAGGGCATCGATTCGAGCGAGGCACTGCCCTTTTTTATCGCCAGAAACGGCGCATCCGTCAAAGCTCCAGTCACTGAGCGTATTGGAATCCAGAAGCACCCATGGATCAGAGGCATTTTCCCCAGCGCGGCCGTAGAAGTCGAGCGTGTCCGGTCCTATCTGTCGAGAGAAAGCGCGCACGGATTTTCCATCCGGACCAAGCACCAGCATGATCGGGTGACCGCCTACATCATCAAGCAGCACCGGGGATTGAACGCTCAGCTTGCTCACTGGATACGCCCGTGCGGCTCCGCTGAGAGACACTCCCAGGATAGTCTCCCGGTCGGGAAGGGTCCCCTTCGTTCCGTGGATGACCGTGGGTAGCTTCGCGATTTCGCTTTCCCAGGTGGCTTTTTCGTATTTCGCTTGATCGCGTGTCAGAGGCGCCAGCACTGTGCCATTCGGCTGTTCCTTCTTCCACAGACCAAACGTGAGCTCGTCCTGGGGCACCAGGCTGAGCTTCGCACCTTTCAGTGGACCTGCGATCGCAGTCCCGGTGATCTGCTGCCAGAAGCTGCCCGTTTCCTCATCGCGCATCAGGAAGTTCTGATTGTTGATGCCCGCCAGATGGAAGTGCAGGTCGCGTCCTTGAATGCTGCGGGTCCAGACCAGACCCGTGTGGCAGAGCGTTCAATAGGTGACGACAATGGGTAACTGATGCAACCGGTCATTCACAATATGGTGATAGCCCATCTCGCGAATCGGGTACGCGCGGCTCTCGCCGTTCAGGGTCACAACGATGACCATGTCTTTTGCGTCGATACCAGCTTGCTGAATCGCCACGTAACGGGGCTCACCATACGGGTGAAACATCATTTGTTCATAGGGATTGAACCACGAAACACCGACCGCCAGCACGGAGACGACCATGGCCGGTGCCAGAAGAAGCCTGGCCACCCAGCCGGCGCGCCGCCAGACAAGCAAAGCAAGGATTGTGATCAGCGCAAAGATTGCCAATAAGATCGTTTTATCGTGCAACTGCACCCACAGCGCGCGTTCGAGAGGAACGGACTTTTGCTCTCGAAAGGGCCGAATGACATACATGGGATAAAGCGAAAATGCGAGGGCTGCGAGGCTGGCCAGGAAGAGGCACAGACCTGAAACAAAATTGTGGAGGCGTTTCTTAGCGCGTTCGCTGGGGGTTATCGCCACGGAGTTCAACTCTAACCTCGCTTTCGAAACATTTCCAAGAAGGAGCCGCTGAACCGCAGATCCCTCCACTGCGCTTCGCTCCGGTCGGGATGACAAAGGAGAGAGACGGCGCTTCCAGCGAGAGCAGTTGCTGAACAAAAACCGTTTTTCACCACCTTGGCCGCACCGTCAGAGCCCGAGCTCGCCAGCAGCCAGCGCGGTTCCTTCAACCCTGGCCCGAATCTTGCTAAAGGCTATATCACGGACCGTCGAAGTGTCATCGGCGAACGGTGCGAAGCCACAGTCATCCGTCGTTCCCAGTTGTGCTACGGGGAGAATAGATGCTGCTTCCAGAACGCGATCACGTACCTGGGCAGCCGTTTCAACCACCGGGTTGATGGGATCGATGACACCCACAAAAACTACCTGATGCGGGCGGAGAAGCCGGCTGATAAGACGCAGAACTTGCTTCCTGTCTGGCTCGCTCGCCATCTGCAAATAGAAGCGCCCCACATTCATTTGAAAGAGATCAGGCAGCAGTCCTGCGTAATCCACATCCGCACTGTGGGTGGAGTCATGATCGCCCCCGGGACAAACATGAACTCCGATGCGTAACCGTTCATCCGGGGTAAAGCAGTCGAGAACCTGGTTGTTCAAGGACACGAAATTGCGCAGCAAATTCCCAGAGGGATCGAGCTTGAGTGACAACCTGCCTTCCGTGAAGTCAATCTGGACGCTGGCTGCACCGCTATCGAGTGCACCTCGAATGTCACTTTCTGCCTCATTGATGAGATCCGCCGTGAATGCTTCCCGCGAGTAGCCGGGGATTCCGGCCGCCGGATAAAGCAGACTCAGCGCGGAAGCCGAAATGACGGCTTGTTTGATGGGTAACCGAGTAAAGGCGCGGGCGGCCTTGACGTAGCCGGCAGCATGCACCCCATAACGGAACGGTCCCTGGGTCAACCGGGGCAGTTGGCGAACATGCCCATCTGCGAAGGGAATCGTAACCCCGTCAGAAGCAAGATTATTCAATCCAGACAGAGGGTAAGTCGCGAAGCTAGGCTTGGTTTGCTCACCATCTGTAATCACTGGCGACCCAGTCTGCTCAAGCCGCTGAATCGTGTCGCGAAGCGCCTCGCTATAGGCGTTCTCGAGCATTGCGGGGCTTATTTGCTGCGCCTGCGAAGCCGCAACGGCTCGAAGCAACTCCGGCGAACGGGGAATGCTGCCGATGGGTTCGGTCAAAATTTCCATACCGGGGAACTCTATCGCGGCCACGCTTTCGGGCGCATCCACCTAAAGGTGGAGGGCGGCGCTCAGTCCCGATTACTTGGTCATCCTGTTCATTTCGAGATAGCCCTGAGGGAGAACTCCGAAAGCGTCGGCCACCCGGTTGAAGAAGGCAAACATCGCCGTGATATAGACCGCTTCGGCAATCTGCGGATCAGTCCATCCGTGCTGACGCAGGAGCTGTACATCCTCTGGCGTGGTACGGTAAGCCGCCTCAGTCACCTTGGTGACATACTCGAGCAGTACCCGGTGTGCGTCGTCCAACCCGGCGTCTTCGAGGTTTCCCGCAACCAGCGCTTGTACTGTCTTCTCTTCTGCTCCCTGAACCCGCAGGAAGTAAGCATGCGAGTCCAGTCAATAGGGACAGCGATTAAGCCAGGAGACCCAGCTCGCGATCGCTTCTTTTGTCCGACGGGTGAGGTGCCCTTCAGAAAAATGCACTGTATTGCTGAAGCTCATGACTTCGCGCAGGAAATCCGGGCGGTGACTGAAGCATTTCAGAATGCCGGGCATCTGCTGACGGCCCGAGTGGGCGCGCCATTCGTCGTATACCTTCGCAACCTCACCAGTGGCGTCGGCATCCTCGACGATTTCGATCTTGGTC
>CAZSUK010000369.1:0-16096 GCA_964609355.1 uncultured Acidobacteriaceae bacterium
CAAATGAGGGAGGTGGTAGCGGCGCAGCCCATCTCCCCACGCCGATTCCTGCCCAGGTATCCATTGATTGGCAGAAAAACAGTCCCCTTATCCTCCTCTTACTCGGGGCGGCGACTTATCGCACACCTTTATTGAGTAAAACGGAACAGTCCCTAGCCGAAAGCGCGGCACTTAGTGCGCATAGTGCGCTTAGTGCGCATGTTTTCCGGACGATGGCTCGAACTAGCAGGCGAGGAGCCCATAGCCATGAATCACATCCTGGGGATTTGGGTAGTGTCCCAGCCGCCGCCCAGCGCCTTGATCAACAGCACGCTCGCGTCCATTCGGCGTTGAAGGATATCCAGGTCATTCCGCTGATTGTTGAGCGCGGCGGTTTGCCAGGTGACAACCTGCAGATAGGTATCCACTCCACCTTCGTACCGTGTCTGAAACAAGTCCAGTGATTGCTCCGCGGACGCAGTGGCCTCACGCTGCTGTTGCGCTTCCGTTTCGAGCACGCGCAAAGCGGCAAGGTTGTCCTCTACTTGTTGAAAGGCCGTGAGCACCGTCTGGCGATAGTCCGCTACCGTAGCGTCGTACTGGTCGACGCTGATGTTCTTGGTGGCGCGGCGGCGGCCGGCATCGAAGAGGGTCTGTGACAATTCTGGGCCAACCGCCCAAAACCGGCTCGGCCAGTTGAACCAGTTGGCTGCAGACGTGCCCTGAAAACCGGCAATGGCGCTCAGCGAGAGGGTGGGATAGAAGGCGGCCTGGGCAATACCAATCTGCTCATTCGCGGAAGCCATGCGACGCTCATTCGCCGCGATATCGGGGCGGCGCTCGAGCAAGTCTGCCGGCATCGCTCCGGGGATATCGGGGATGACCTGCGAAGCTTGTACAAGAGGCAGCGGCGGCAGAGTAAGCTCAGCCGGAGGTTTTCCGATCAACACCGCGATGGCGTGTTCAAATTGCGTACGCTGGACTTCGATGTCGGTACGCTGCACGCGGGCCTGGTCCAGCTGCGTTTTGGCTTCTGCCAGATCTGATTGAGGGGCCGCGCCGCCTTCGAAGCGATCCTGGGTTAGCTGAACCGCGCTCTCGTAAGCCGTCACGGTGTCGTCAAGCAGCTTTTCCTGCGCGTCTGCGGCGCGCAATCCAAAGTAGTCTATGGCGAGTTCGGCGTGCAAGCTCAACCGGGCGGTTTCCAGGTCGGCGTCGCTGGCCTGAGCCTGCTCGCGAGCCGAGGTTAACCCGCGGCGAATGCGGCCCCACAGATCGATCTCGTAATTCAGATCGACCGGGAGAGTGAAATTGCCACCGCCATTGTTCGCCAACGCGTGGCTGAAGTATGGCTCATTGGCGGAATCACGAACCGTCGAGATCGATGGGCCAACACCAATGGTCGGTGCTTCATTGGAGCGCGCGAAGCCAATCTGCGCCCGGGCTGCCCGAAAATTAGCCTCCGCCGCCTTAAGTGTCTGGTTCGCCGTGTCGACCTGCGTCTCGAGCTGGTTCAGTTGTGCGTCCTGAAACAGGGTCCACCAATCTCCTTTCAGTTTAGAATCGCTTGGTTGGCCAGGCTTCCAGCCATCGTTTTCTGCAAAGGAGGTTGGTGTCGTCTCCTTGAACGCAGGCGCCATGATCGCCGGTGGTGTTTTGTAGTTAGGGCCGACCATGCAGCCGGACAAGGCCAGGAGCGCCGCAGGGATAGCGAAAGAGAATGCCCTTCTCATTCCGCATCGCCTTTCTCGACGTTCACGCGTTCGCCTTCCGAGAGTGAGTCCGGCGGATTGAGGATGACCTGGTCTTGAGCAGCAAGCCCCGAAGTAATCTCCACCTTGGCTCCGTAATCGTGCCCGACCTGGACTGGAACCAGTTGTACCCGGCCATCACGCACCACGCCCACCCGAAGTCCCTCACCGCGGAAGAGGAGAGCGCCCGACGGCAGAGTCATGGACGAAGCAGATGGCGGGATCGGCAAATGGATAAACGCATACTGCCCCGGCAACAGCTTGTGATCGATGTTCACGACATCCACTTCGACGTTCAGGGTTCGACTGGAGATATCGATTGCATCTGAATTGCGAACGATTGTTCCGGTGAACTTCACATCGGGAACAGCGTCTGAGGTGACAGCGACATGGCTGCCGTTACGTACCTGGTTGGCATATACCTCTGGCACGGGTACGAACAGACGCAGCTTGTCGGTGGACGCCATATGGAACAGCTCTGCCCTTGGCGGGTTGCTGTCGCCCGCCTGGATCAGGGCTCCGATATCGACATTGCGTGCGGTGATCACGCCATCGAACGGGGCATAGATTTTTTCAAAACCCTGCAGTTGCTGCAAACGCATCACGTTGGCCTGGGCCGCCGAGAGTGCAGACTGCCGCCCCCTGAAGTCACTCATGGCCTGATCGGTTTCCTGTTTGGAAACGGCATTCTTGGCCAGCAGTTTGGTCCAGCGCTCAGCCGTGATTTGCGCAATCTCTTGATTGGACTGCGCCGTCGCCAGGTCGGATTGTGCCTGCCGCACCTGTTGGTCAAGCTCCGGGGTGTCGATCTCAGCCAGCAATTGTCCGCTACGAACATGGGTACCGATGTCCGCATACCACTTGCGCAGGTAGCCGCTGGTGCGGGCATAAATGGGAGTGTCGATGAAGGCCTGGGTATTCGCGGGGAGCGTGATCTCCTGGGCGGCTGCTCCTTCCATCGGCGTAGTGACGGCGACTGAGAGCACAGAATCCTGTCGCGTAGTTGTGGCCAGCGCTGCTTCGGCGTGAACGCGCGTGAAAATGCCCACGACGATCAAGACTCCCAGCAACAGGGCCGCAAGAACGCCCGCAACCACCGCTCCCCGCCCCAGCTTTCGGCGGGGGTCGATTGAATCGGTATGACCTTCGTGAGCAGGATGGCTTTCCGTAGTCGATGTTGCTTTGTCTTCTGTTCGCATCGTTCTCCCCGTGGTTCTCTATGCGTGCTGCGGTTGCTGTTCATGCTCCGGTTGTGAAGTCGTTCCTTCTCCGTTCCCGCGATGAAGCATGGCAAAGACTGCGGGGACGAAAACCAGCGTGGCCATGGTTGCGCAGAGCAGGCCGCCAATCACCGCTCGGCCCAGCGGAGCATTCTGCTCGCCCCCGTCGCCCAGCCCGAGCGCCATCGGCACCATGCCGATGATCATTGCCAGCGCCGTCATGCAGACTGGTCGAAAGCGGGTTGCGCCTGCCTCGATGGCAGCCAGAATGGCATCACCGTTCTCGGCCAGGCGCGACTTGGCGAACGACACCACAAGAATGCTGTTGGCTGTGGCCACGCCCATGCACATAATGGCGCCCATGAGTGCAGGCACGCTGAGCGTGGTGTGGGTGAGAAAGAGAAACAGGACGATGCCGGCCAACGCCGCCGGCAGGCCGGTGATGATAATGAACGGGTCCAGCCATGACTGGAAGTTCACTACGATCAGCATATAAACCAGAACGATGGCGAAGGCCAGGCCGCCCAGTAGCGAGACGTAGGAGCTGCGCATGGTTTGCACCTGGCCACGCAGGGAAACGAACATGCCGCGAGGAAGCTGCTTCTCATGACGATGAACAATTGCTTCCACGTCTTTGGCTACGGCGCCCAGGTCGCGGTCCTGCACGGAGCCGTAAATATCAATGACGCGGCGGATGTTGTAATGCGACACCACGGCCATCTCATGGCCACGCTGAATGGAAGTTAAATCTCCCAGTACCTCCGGCGTCGCGCGGGGTGCCGCGAGCGATGAGTTGACGGGGATGTTTTGAATATCCGCAAGCGTATCCATGTGATATTGCGGAGTCTGTGCGGCCAGGTTGTAGGCCACCCCATTCTTGTAGTTGAGGAAGAACATTGGCGTGATCTGAAAGCTCCCGCTCAGACTGTTCAACATGCTCTGGGCCACATCGTGAGTCGTGTACCCGCCCTGCTCCGCCTTGGTGCGATCCAGATTCACGTTAAGTGTTGGGTAGTCCATCGGCTGTTGAATACGCAGGTCGGCCAGACCTGGAACTTGCCGAAGTTCCTCAAGCATTGCAGTTGCCTGCCGCGTGCCCTCCGCAACGTCGTCGCTTTGGAACTGAATATCGATGGGCGCCGGCAGGCCGAAGTTGAGAATCTGGGTAGTGATATCCGCAGGCAGAAAGTAAAACTGCGTACCCGGGAACTCGCGCGGCAACTCTCTGCGCAACTGGCGCACGTAATTGGCCGTAGGGTGATGGTCCTCATTCAGGCTGACCAGGATGTCGCCATCCTCGGCCCCAACGATCCCGGAGGTAAGGTGCATGGTGTTATACGGGCTGTAAGGCAGGCCCAGGTTGTCGAGGATATTGTTAAGTTCCTGGCCCGGAAGCTTGCGGCGGATCGATGCCTCGACCTGGTCGGCCAGGCGGGCCGTTTCTTCAATACGCGTTCCCGTCTTCGCGCGGATGTGAAGAATGAATTCACCCGAGTCTGTGCTGGGGAAGAAATCCTGCCCGAGAAAGGGTAGCAGGAGAAATCCGCAAAGGCAGACGGCCAGAAAGGACGGCACAAAGATTCTGCGCGCGAAGACCAGCCGGGTCAGCAGTACCTGGTAGCCCGCGCGCACACGCTCGAACGCAGCTTCAAAGCCGCGTTGGAAAACCACCAGCGGATTGCGCGAGGGGCTGTGCTCCTTGGGCCGCAGCAGGTACACCGCGAGGGTGGGTACGAGGGTGCGGGAAAGAATATAGGAGGCAATCATGGCAAACATGACCGCCTCGGCCAGCGGCGCAAACAGGTAACGCGACACGCCCTGGAGGAAGAACATGGGCAGAAAGACGATGCAGATGCACAGCGTTGAGACCAGGGCGGGCACGGCAATCTGGGCCGCGCCATCGAGGATTGCCTCGCGCAGCTCATACCCGTTTTCCAAAAACCGTTCAATGTTCTCGATGGTGACGGTGGCGTCGTCGACCAGGATTCCAACCGCAAGGGCAAGTCCGCCCAGGGTCATGGTGTTGATCGTCTCGCCCACCAGGCTAAGCACGATCACCGAGGTCAGAATGGAGAGCGGAATAGAAATCGCGATGATGATCGTCGATCGCCAGCTGCCCAGGAACAAGAGGATCATGAGCGCGGTCAGGGCGGCCGCGATGACGGCTTCGCGAATTACACCGGAGACCGCGGCGCGCACAAATACGCTCTGGTCGCTAAGCGGGGTGATCTTAAGATTTGGGGGAACAATCTGCAGTACGCGGGGAAGCAGGCCGCGTATGCCTTTCACCACACTCAGGGTGGATGCATTTCCGGCTTTGAGCACGGTGATCAGCACGCCCCGGTGGCCGTCTTGCCGCACGATGTTGGTTTGGAATGCGGATCCGCTGCTGACCGTGGCCACGTCGCGGACATACACAATGGCGCCGTTGACCTTTTTGATTGGTAGCATGCCCAGTTCTTCGATGGTGCGCGGGGCTGAGTTGGTGCGAACGTCGTATTCGAGTGGCCCAACCTTGGCTGTTCCCGAGGGCATCACCACGTTCTGGGCGTTCAGGGCAGCGAGCAGGTCCCCGGGCGAGACGCCTTTGGACTGCATCAGGTTCTGGTCCATGTTGACGCTGATCTGCGGGCTCTTACCCCCGTAGGGGAGCGGCAGCACTGCGCCCGGCACAGTCACCAGTTGGGGACGAACCGCGTTCTGGCTATAGTCAGCCAATTGCTGCTCATCGAGGCCCTTACCGGAGACACCCAGCTGAAGAATGGGCACGCTCGAAGCGCTGAAATTGATGATTTCCGGAGGCAATGTGCCTGGCGGCAGTTGCCGCAGTTCGTATTGTGAGACCGCGGTCACCTGGGCATTTGCCGTGTCGACCGAGGCACCCGGTTGCAGGAAGAGCTTGACTACGGAGACGCCGTTGTAGGTAGTCGACTCGATGTGCTCGATATTGTCGACCAGGGTAGTCGCGGCTTTCTCAAATGGGGTAGTGAGCCGCCCTTCCATTTCTTCCGGATCGAGGCCTGTATATTGCCAGGCGACCGCAACCACGGGGATATTGATGTTAGGGAAGATATCGGTCGGCGTGCGCAGAATGATGACTGGGCTCATGATGAGGATGAGCAGAGCCAGGATGATGAAGGTGTACGGCCGATCCAGGGCTAACTTGACAATCCACATCGGAAAAGAGAGCTCCTCTCACTTGCCTCTACGGGCGAACCTCACGTCGCGGGTGATGGTTTCTAGCTCTAATATGATTCATTCGATCCCGTCTCGACTCGCACTTTGTTCCGAAGGAACCAATCGGAAAAACCGATGAATTAAACTGATTGCGTGGAACTAAGACACCTGCGCTACTTCACCGCGGTTGCGGAAAACGGAGGGTTCGGCCGGGCGGCGCAGTTGCTGCATGTCTCCCAGTCGGCGATCAGCGAACAAATCCGCGACCTGGAAGAGGAACTGGGGGCCGCGCTCTTTGATCGAGAGAACCGAAACATCCGCCTTACGTCGGAGGGTGAGCAGTTTCTGTTGGACGCGCGTGCGGTTCTGGCATTAGCTGGTAAGGCCGCTGCCAACGTCCAGAAGTCTCTTCATGGAGAGATTGGAACCTTGACGATCGGATTTTTTGTTGGCGGTACGGGGAGGTTTTTTCCGGCCATCATCAGAGAATTCCGGCATCGCTTTCCCCACGTTCAGGTCGGCCTGGTGGAGATGGCGCCGACTATGCAGCACCAGGGGCTGCTCAGCGGCTCGATCGATATTGGGTTCACTCGCGCTGTGCAACCAGCGCAAACAGCGATCCTCCGCTCGGAGCATTTTTTGACCGAGCGCCTTTATGTGGTTCTGCTCAAAAACCACCCGATGGCGAAGAGGCGAAAGATTTCTATGCGGGAATTAGCCGGCGAGCGCTTCGTGCTGAATGACCGCAAGTATTCGCCGGCAGTGTTTGACAAGGTGATTACACTTTGCACGGAGGCCGGATTCTCCCCAAAAATCGGCGCCACCGCGACCGTTTCGTCTGGCGTGCTCGCATTGGTTGAAGCCGGCGAGGGACTGGCAATTCTGCCCGGAGGGTCGCAAATCCTGAGCAACGAGGAATTAGCCTTCCTGCCGCTCTCGGATCGCAACGCCTTCATCGACCTGGTGATCGCCTGGGCCCCACAGCATGAGGGTCCGGTGCTTCGGTCTTTTCTGGAGGTTGCGCGTAAGAAGCGGAGAAGGCCGCCGGTGGATCCGGCTTGATTGCACGGCTTTGGACGTTCTCACTCCCCCGGACTGAAGTCCGGGGCTGGCGCCGATCGGGAGCTTTCTTCTATTCCTTGCCCCGTGAAATCAGCAGGAGTACCTTGTTGGTAGCCTACTAATCCTTCAGAAGATTGGGTATGCTGACGGCGCAAATAAGATGGTTTCAAGAGGAGCCATTTCATGAAACTCCCAATTCTGAGTGTAATGGCAGTATGCCTGCCTTTCATTTGTGCTTCGCAAGGCGTAAGCCAACAGCAGAACCCACAGGCCGAGCGCCCTTACTTAATACATACGGAGCCTCCCCGACTGTACTTCTTGATGCCACCCACCGAAAGCATAGGACGCGTTGAGTTGGCCGCATCCACCGCTCAGTTCACTTTGAGCCCGCAGCCGCATCTGACCAGTGCGGAAGTCGACTCGATCCTGCAGCTAAGAGGAAACGTCCAGGTGACCATGTGTGCGCCATCACAGTACGGTTGTGAGAAATGGTCGATTGTTTTACGGGCCGACGCCGTTGACTACAACGAAAAGACTCGTGAGATTGACGCACACGGCGACGTGCATATCGACCCTTACCACGGCAACATCCGCCGCTGAAATAGTTCAACAAAAGCGAACCGCATTTTCTGCCGCCCAACGATCGAGCGAAATTGGCTTCCGGCCAAGGATACGCTCAACCCAATTCGTCACAGCGGCTAACCGGCCTTCCCGAATCGCCCTCCATAAGCAGACGTGTGCTTCGGTCTCCTCAGGCGATGCCCCGGTGGCCGCGTACCGGCGGCGCGCTTCCTCGTCGGAAATGGGTTGATACCTGAGGTCTTTGCCGATAGCAGCGCCGATCTTGATTGCCACCTCTGAGAAGCTCAGCGCTTCCAGCCCGGTGAGCGGCAACGATTCTCCCACGTGCGCGCCTGTCCTTAAGATTTCCGTCGCGACTGCAGCAATATCGTCCGAGTGGATGAAGCCTCTTTTGCCATCTCCAGTAGAGGAGCGAACCACACCCTCGTTCTTGATCGACGTCGCCCACGCCAACAGGTTGGACATAAATCCCGAAGGGCGCAGAAAAGTGAAGGGAACTCCGCCGGCGCGAATCGCTTCCTCGCCCCGTTCATGCCATGCGCCGATGGCAAGGTTCTGCTCCACGTCCAGGGAAGACAGCTTGACCAGGTGCCGCACGCCTGCAGCTTTGGCGGCTTTGGCCGCCCCATCGTCCAGGTCCGGAATCCTGGGTCCCGTTGTTACCAGGAAGAGTGCATCGACACCCTGAAGCGCGCTCTTCAGGGACGCGGTGTCAGCGAGGTCACCAACGAATATCTCAACCCGATCGCCGAAGCGGGAACGGGCCTTCGTTTCGTCACGCACGAACACGCGCGGCTGCTCCCCCAAAGCAAGCAAAGAATCGACAACTAGGGCGCCTACATCTCCGGTTGCACCGGTGATGAGATAAGTCATGGCTGCCTCCTAAAGTGAGTCACTGTCGCAGGAAGCTAAACGAATGCTCACAAACATAAGCACAGGCTATTATCCGAAAACGCCGCTGTCTACTCGCTTTCAGGGGTGCGATGTTGTTGTGGCCAATCGACGCGCGCAGGCAATATGTAGAATATTGCTCACATTCGGGATATTCTATGTGAAATGGCCACGAAGAAAACAGGAAAGCGTCTGCGGCGCCGTCCTACACAGCGTCGCGCCATCGAAACGGTCGAAGCTGTCCTGGATGCCACGACACGGCTTCTCAAACGTGGAGGCTCAAAAGGCCTTACCACCAATCGGATTGCTGAAGTCGCCGGCGTGAGCATCGGCTCGCTCTATCAATATTTTCCTAATAGGGGAGCAATCTTTCACGCGCTGCACCAGCGTCACATCGAGCAGATTGATCGCATGATTCAGGACGTTGTCGTGGAGCATGCTGGAGCACCGCTCAAGGATCTGATACGCGCAATCATGGAGGCCATGGTCAAGTCGCATGCGGTCGATCCAGCCCTTCCTGAATTGCTCATGAGAGAGGTACCGCACCGGGCGGGAGGGACGATAGATTTCGCGCAACGCCTTCACGGACTGTTCCTGCTGGCAATCTCGTCGCGAGCGCAGGAGCTGAAAGGACGACGGAATCTTGATGCGGTCGTCTTTGTGACGGCACAGATGATCGACGCCTTATCGCATGGGGCGGCCTTACGGCGGCCGCCCACGCTATCGCTTTCGGACGCGCGGGATGAGGCAGTCCGCGCAGTTCTGACCTATTTGCATTCCTAAGGGCAGGAGAAAGCCCTAAGCCGGTGGCAGCAACTCCGTCCGATACCTGGGCGCAAGACGCTCCGCTTGCTGCCGGAATTCTGACTGTCCTTTCTGATCCAGTTTGGGGGGCGGTGTGGAGCGCGTCGCTACGCGTACTCCGACCTCCTGGAAGAATCTCTCCTGCCCGGCCGGGGAGCAGATGCAAAGGAGACGCGCCGGCCCGGCGGATGCGTTGCGGAATTGGTGAGGTGCATTCGCGGGGATGTGCACCGTCTCGCCGGCGCGGATATTGGACTTCTTTCCACGGAAGGTTGCTTCGATTTCGCCCTCGAGCACAATAAATGTCTCTTCAAAATCATGCCGATGGGGCGGCGGGCCGCCTCCAGGCGGAACATGCATGTCGATCACGCAAAACCGGCCATTGGTATCCTCTCCGGAGACCGTGATGGTGTAGGTATCGCCGACCAGGCCGATGTGCGGCATGCCTTGGTCCTCGTTAGGGCGAGCGATGGTGAGCGTACGCGCCAGATCATCAGGCGGAACGGGAGGATATTCCGCGGTATCTTCGGCCATCAAGGTTTCCTCGTAAAATCCTCTCCATCTTACCCAATTACCGCAGAAAGAACGCATTGGCGGGGCTTCCCCCGGATTTCCTGTCGAGTTTGCTGGCTTCGCGGAACTTCATGCGGCTTTCCTCAATGAAAGCCGCACACGTGGCTCTGTTGGCGCCCCTTAGCAGGAAATCCGGGTCGCCTCGTTCTTTTCGTCCCATGTACGCACCAGCGTGCGTGGGACGAAAACGATTTTCTTCGATTGCTTTTACTCGCCCTCGTTTACCAGCCTACGGCCACGACCAAAGTTTGCGGGTTCGAGCAGCCAACGTCGCTCGAGTATCCGCCTGCATCGTCATACGGGAACGCATATTGCTGGCCGTTGATGGCGTTTGCGTGGAACCACTGCGCATAGTAGCTCGCCGGAGACGCCTGATAGAACAGGTTCGGATTACCCCACATCGACTCAGAAATCAGCGTACCGTTCGGATTGAACGTTCCCGCCGCCGCGGTATGCCTGTAGATCGCGGCAGATAGGTCTGGATTGGCGCCAAGGCCGTCTCCATTGTCTCCCGCTATCGGAATAGTAAGGTTGTTGCTCGCCCATATCTGGGCAATGTACGCGTTGTAGTAAGTGTCGTAGGGCCCACCGGTGTCGAATCCACCCGCACCGGGAGAAAGAATCGCGTACGGTGCGTCCGTTTGACCCAGAGTCTGGAAGGGCGCCTGCACCTGGGTGACGTAGCGTTGGAATGTGGAAGCCCGGCTTTCCGCAAAGGTCGCGGAGTTTTCGCCGACAGCTATATCCGTGCCGTCGCCGCAAGTCAGCTGCATCGCCAACTTAAGACCGAACTGATCCACGCGGGTTGTATCGCCGTTGAAAGACGTAGGTCCGATGGTGAACTCGATAAAGTCGGAGTACGGGCTACTCGTACCCTGGGGTCCAAGGTAGAACTCCATTCGTCCGGAAGAGTTCGCCGGCATCTCGAAATAAGGTTGAGCCGCAATCGTATTCGTGGTTGTAACGCCGTTGATGGTTGTGCTCCACCACACCTGGTTGTCTGGATATTGCCCGTTCGTGCGGTTCACGAAGGCAAACGTCATCACATCCCCAGCCGGTGCGGCCGGTATGTTGCCGGGCCCCCAGAAAGGAGTGCTCTCACCGAGGGGGAGAGTGGTTGCGCTCACCGGTCCAGTTGGCGCCGAAACTCCAGCCGGGTTGCTCGCCTCGACCTGGTAGTAATAAGTCGTCGAAGCCGCAAGTACGACATCGTTATAGTAGTTGGATTTTGTCGTGCCAACCTGGTTGGCGCTCGACGGCGTAAAGGTTTGCGAGGTACTGCGGAAGATCAGGTATTGGACCGGGGCCGCGGCTGTGCTTTCGGGGAAACTGAGATCGATCTCGTTGGCGGAAGAAGCCGCCGCCGTCAACACGGTTGGAGGAACGAGCGTAGTGGCGCTTTCCTGCGCCGAGTATTCCGTCGATACACCGTCTACATCCGCCGCCTGCACGATGTAGTAGTAAGTGGACGAAGGCACCAGCCCGGTGTTGAAGAACTTCGTGCCGGTAAGCCCTACCGCGACCTCATTGCTGACGGAGGGTGTGAATCCACTGACGGTGCTTCCGTAGAGGTTATAGGTGATGGTGGTGCAGTAGGCAGGGGGAGTGACGGCATTCCAACTTACTCCAATGGCGGTGGAGGTAGACGGAATGGCCGCCAAGCCGGTCGGCGCTGCTTCGGGAATGGACGCGCACGACGTAGCGGAATTGGTCTCTGCGCTGGCTTGCGCTGAGCCCGTCGACGAGCCGGCCCCGTCCACTGCCACGACTACGTAGTAATACGTGGTTGATGGTTTCAGCCCGGTGTTGGAATAGCTGGTTCCTGTGAGACCCGTAGAAAGCAATGTGGATGAGGATGGAGTGAAGCCACTCACCGTGCTGCCATAAACACTATAGGTGATGGCGCAGTTGGGCGGAGCGGAAACTCCAGTCCAGTTCAAACCGATAATGCTGGGTGAAGACGCTGCGGCCACCACAGCCGCCGGCGCGGCTGGGGGAACGAGCGTGCAAGCGCTGGGAGCACCCCGGACCTCGAGTCCCATAATCAGGGGCGCATTGTCGGCGCCGTCGGTGAGAGAGATGACAATCTGGCCGCTGCTGTTGGCGGTTGCCGGGAACGTTTCGAGCAGAGCCGCGTCTGATCCTACGGTGGCATAGACGTCAAGGTTAGTGAGGACGGTTGCGCCATTAATGGCTACGTCGAACTGACGATCACCAGCGGCGGTGAAATAGGTTTCGGCGAAATGTAGCAGGACACTGTATTGGGCGCCGGCCGCCAGGCCGGGAATCGTGGAAGTGGAGACTCCCACGCGTCCGTTCTGATATACCCCCATCGGCGCTGCATTGGCGCCGGGTTGGGACAGATTGATCGCCGCGGTGACAGCACCGTTATCTGCTCCCCCGTTGTAGTACTCGTCAGCAACAAAGGAGTCGTCACCGCCATTGACGTTGCTTTGCGCGGGACCGCCGGCAGCGATAGCGACGATCTCTGTTGAGCTGGAGCCGGAGCTTTGGGTGGTGGCGGATGCTTGCGACGAGGCAGCCGAGGTTCCCTCCACATCTACCGCCTCTACCAAGTAGTAGTACGTGGTCGAAGCCGTAAGGCCGGTGTTGGAGTAGGTCGTGCCGGAGGTAGTTGTGATCAGGTTGCTGGACGACGGAGTGAATCCACTGGTGCTGCTGCGATAGAGGTTATAGGTAGTAATCGTGCAGTCAGTGGGTGGCGTAACCGCAGACCAGCTCAGGCCGATGGAGCTGGCGGAGGAAGCGGTGGCGGCGAGCCCCGTGGGCGCTGAGGGCACAGTGCTGCAGCTGCCTCCGGTGCCGGATGAACTGCGCACTTCAATGCCCATAAGGAGCGGCTGGTTGGCCGCGCCCAGCGTGAAGGCGATCACGATATCACCGCCGCTGTTGGCAGTAGCGGTGAAGGTTTCGAGCAGTGCTGCATTGGCCCCCACGGTGGCGTAAATATCCAGGTTCGTGAGCACAGAGGTGCCGTTGATGGCCACGTTGAACTCGCGGTCGCCCGCGGCCGTGAAATAGGTCTCGGCGAAATGCAGCAGCACTGTGTACTGTGTGCCGGCCGTGAGGCCTGGAATGGTGTAGGTGAACGCTCCGCTTCGGCCGTGCTGGTACACCGCCATCGGCGCCGCGTTCACGCCCGGTTGGGTGAGGTTAATGGTGGCGCCGGTGACCGCATTGTCGCCACCCCCGCTGAAATCCTCATCGGCGGCAAATGAAACGTCTCCTCCGCTGGAGTTACTCTCCGCCGGGCCGCCCGCGGCGATGGCTACGATCTCGGTGCCGGAGTTTACCGCCTGGGTAGTTGCGGATTGCTGCGCCGATGCCGCCGATGTGCCCTCAGCGTCGACCGCTTCAACAACGTAGTAATAGGTAGTGGAAGGCGAGAGACCAGTGTTGCTGTAGGTCGTGCCCGCCGGCGAGCTTAGCAGGTTGCTGGCGGAGGGAGTGAACCCACTGGCGGTGCTGCCGTAGACGCGGTACGAACTGACCGTGCAATTGGCTGGAGGAGTGACCGCAGACCAGCTTAGTCCGATGCTGCTTGAGGAGGTCGCTGTCGCCGTCACGCCAGTTGGCGCAGATGGGGGTGCAGCGCAGGCTGCGGCCGAAGTTTCCGCACTGGCTTGTATGGAAGGGGCCGACGCGCCTTGCGCGTCGATGGCCTCAACCACGTAGTAGTAGGTCGTCGATGCCGCCAGACCGGTGCTGGTGAAGGTGGTGCCCGTGGGCGAGCCCAGCAGCGTGGTTGAAGACGGAGTGAAGCCGCTGGTTTTGCTGCCGTAGACGTTATAGGCACTGATGGTGCAGTTCGTGGGGGGAGTCACTGCAGTCCAGCTGAGACCAATGGCGCTTGAGGAGGAAGCCGTCGCTGTGAGCCCTGCCGGTGCAGAAGCAGCGGTGTTGCACGTGGTAGATAAGTCCCTCACCTCAATGCCGCTCACCACGGGCTGGTTTGCCGCGCCGTCGCTGAAGGCAATCACGATATTGCCGCTACTGTTGGCAGTGGCGGTGAAGGTCTTCTCCAGGGCTGCATTGGCGCCCACAGTGGCGTAGATGTCCAGGTTGGTAAGCACACTTGTGCCGTTGATGGCGACATCGAATTCGCGCTGACCCGCGGCGGTGAAATAGGTCTCGGCGAAGTGCAGCAGGACGGGGTATTGGGTGCCGGCCGTGAGGCCCGGAATGGTGTAGGTGAAGATTCCTGCCCGCGCATGCTGATACACCGCCATCGGCGCCGCGTTGGCGCCAGGCTGCGTGAGGTTGATGGTGGCGGTACTGACCTGGTTATCCCCTCCGCCGCTGAAGTCTTCATCGGCAACAAAGGGGTAGTCGCCTCCGCCGGAGTTGCTCTCTGCCGGACCGCCCGCAGCAATGGCAACAACTTCCTGTGCGCTTGCTCCTTTCGCGCTCGCTAAGCCAACCGTGCAAACCACTGCCAGTGCAAACAAAGTCCGAAGGACAGCCTTTGTCCGGAGGGTCGAGTCATTGATTGACATTACATTCTCCTGTATGTTGTGTAGCCCTGGACTTTAGTCCGTGCCAGCCCCGGACTTTAGTCCGGGGAAGCGGGTTTTCAAACCCGCTAGAACATGCGGTACAAAATTTCCGGGCTTTAGCCCTGGTGGCTGCTGCGCTGCCTTGCGTAAACATGTTGCGATGGACGTTCATACTTCTAGCGCACCTCAATGCCCATGAGGAGTGGCTGATTGGCTGCGCCGTCGGTGAAGGCGATCACGATATCGCCGCTGCTGTTGGCGGTGGCGGTGAACGTCTTTATCAGTGCCGCGTTGGCGCCGACGATGGCGAAGACATCCAGGTTAGAGAGCACAGAGGTGCCGTTGATGGCTACGTTGAACTCGCGGTCACCTGCGGCGGTGAAATAGGTCTCGGCGAAATGCAGCAGCACGGTGTACTGTGTGCCGGCCGTGAGACCTGGAATGGTGTAAGTAAAGATCCCGCTCCGGCCGTGCTGATAGACCGCCATCGGCGCTGCATTCGCCCCCGGTTGGGTGAGGTTGATCGTAGCGGTGGTGACCTGGTTATCTCCTCCACCGCTATAGTCTTCATCGGCAACAAACGAGGAGTCTCCGCCAGTTGCGTTGCTCTCCGCCGGGCCGCCGGCCGCGATAGCCACAATCTCTGCGCCAGAGGTCGCCTGCGTGGTCGCCGACTGCTGCGCCGAGGCCGTGGAGGTGCCATCCGCGTCTACTGCCTCGACCACGTAGTAGTAGGTGGTGGAAGCTGTGAGACCGGTATTGGAGTAGCTGGTGCCGGTGGCGCTGGTGAGCAGATTGCTCGATGACGGTGTGAACCCAGTGGTGGTACTTCCGTAGAGGTTATAGGAACTGATGGTGCAGTTAGCCGGAGGAGTGACCGCCGTCCAAGTGAGGCCAATCACGCTGGAGGAAGAAGCGGTGGCTGTCAACCCTGTCGGTGCCGAGGGAACCGCGGAGCAGGATGCGGCCGCCGTCTTCGCGCTGGCCTGCGAGGAGGCTGCCGAATTGCCGTCCGCATCTGCTGCTTCCACCACGTAGTAGTAGGTGGTCGAAGCTGCCAGACCTGTACTGGAGAAGGTCGTGCCTGTGGGAGAGCCCAGCAGGTTGCTCGATGAGGGAGTGAACCCGCTGGCGGTGCTGCCGTAGACCTTGTAAGAGCTGAGGGTGCAGTTTGCGGGAGCGGTGACTGCAGACCAACTGAGGCCAATGGCGCTGGAGGAAGAGGCCGTTGCCGTCAGCCCGGTGGGGGCGGAGGGAACGGTGCTGCAACTACTGCTTGCGCTGCTGCGCACTTCAATGCCCATGAGCAGCGGCTGGTTGGCCGCGCCTAGCGTGAAGGCGATCACGATGTCCCCGCTACTGTTAGCAGTGGCGGTGAAGGTCTTAAGCAGTGCTGCGTTGGCGCCGACGGTGGCGTAGATATCCAGGTTCGTGAGCACCGAGGTGCCATTGATGGCTACGTTGAACTCGCGGTCACCTGCCGCCGTAAAATAGGTTTCGGCGAAATGCAGCAGCACGGTGTACTGTGCGCCGGCCGTCA
>CAZSUK010000370.1:0-10499 GCA_964609355.1 uncultured Acidobacteriaceae bacterium
TGCTCGAGCCGGAACACTTTCCCGCTCACGATGAGATGCTTGCCTGGAACATCATGACCTGGGGCTACTGGACCTATCCTTATAACCCATTGGTCAGCCGCAGTAAGTGGCTGGAACCCCGGTCGATGGTGAACATCTGTGCCCGTTGGACTCACACCAAGACGGATTTGTTTCAATCAGCATTCCTGAACGGAACGGGCTTTGAGAGCTGGGAGAACGTGTGGGGCATCTGGAACGGCATCACCTTGCGCGATGGCGAGGCGTTGCGACGGTTCGCCACTATTGAGCGAGGAGTCGCGTCCTTTCTTGTAAGTGCCGATTGGCAACCCTATTACCCTACGCTGTCGCGTGGATTGTTCTCCAGCCGCTTTCCGCTCAATGGAGATAGCGTTTGGACGCTGGTCAACCGCGGTGACTTCGAAATGGACGGCCCCGAGCTGCGGATTCACGATGCACCCGCGGGAGCACATTTTTATGATCTTTATCACGGGGTGGCGCTGCAACCGCGCATGGAAGGCGGAGACGCCATTCTCAGCTTCGCCGTCGAGGCAAACGGGTATGGAGCCATCCTCATGACCGGCCAGCCGGCAGGCCCAGATATACAGCAGCTCATGGACAAGATGCGGGTCATGACACAACGGCCCTTAGCCAGCTACAGCAGCGAATGGACCTTTCTCCCGCAGCAGATGGCCCCCATCGCGGCCACGGCTCATCCCCAGGGCAATCCAGAAGGAATGGTGCTCATTAAAGCCGCCAAAGAATACCGTTTCAGGCTGCAAGGCGTTGAAATTGAGGGTCACGACGATGTTGGAGTGGATGTTCAATATCCCTGGGAAACTTCTCCACGCCGTTACCACGATCGACTGTTGCAAATCCACTCCTTCTGGATGGACAAGTATCCCGTCACCAATGCCGAGTTCAAGAAGTTCATGGATGCGACCCACTATCATCCCGTGGATGCAGCCGGCTTTTTGAAGGACTGGAAGGACGGGACGTATCCTACGGGTTGGCAGAACAAGCCGGTGACCTGGGTCTCGATGGAAGACGCCCGGGCTTACACGGCGTGGGCGGGCAAGCGACTGCCACACGAGTGGGAGTGGCAATATGCCGCGCAAGGGAACGACGGACGTCTCTACCCATGGGGCAACGATTGGGACGCCACGAACGTGCCTGTTCCGGAAACCGGCAGAACGCTGCGCGGTCCCGATGATGTGAATGCTCACCCGAAAGACCTCAGTCCCCTGGGGATTTACGATATGGTGGGCAACGTATGGCAATGGACCGATGAGTTCGACGATGAACACACCCGCGCCGGGATTTTACGCGGTGGCAGCTACTATCAACCCAGGGGATCGATCTGGTACTTTCCCCAGGCCCTTCGCAACGATCAGCATGGAAAATTCCTGCTCATGGCTCCGAGCGAAGATCGCTCGGCAACAGTCGGGTTCCGCTGTGTGATGGATGCGGAATAGAGATGAGAAAGGTGTGGTCAACGATTCGCTCGTCCGCGCAAAGGGCTCTCTGGCCATTCGCAAGCGGAGCTTACTCCAATCATTGACGGCATTTAGATACTGGTATACTTCACGCAACCGTTGACTGAGTTAAATTTCCTATGTCCAACATGAAGCAGGTCGCAAAGATGGCGGGTGTTTCCCTTGGCACCGTTTCACATGTGCTGAACGGATCGGCGCGCGTGAGAGAGCCCCTTCGCAAGCGTGTTTTGGATGTGGTGAATTCCCTAGGTTACCAACCAAGCGAGTTAGCCAGGGGGCTACGGCGGGTCAAGACGAACATGATCGGTATGGTTATTCCCGACGTGACCAATCCTTTCTTCCCCGGCGTTGTTCGCGGCGCCGAAGACGTAGCTTTCTCCAATGGCTATCGGCTGGTTCTCTGCAATACCGACAACGATCATTCGAAGGAATTGGTTCACCTGAATGAACTCCGCACCTATTTGCCCGCCGGCCTTCTGGTGATCCCATCTAACTTCAGTGATCTAACAGCTCAAACTGAGTCTTACCGCAAATCTGGCACAGCCGTGGTCTGCGTGGACCGTCTACCCAAGCGGTGGAATGGCGACAGCGCAACAGTTGCGAACGAAGAAGGCGCATTTCAGGCGAGCCGGTATCTCATCCAGCTTGGCCACCGACGCCTTGCCACGATCACCGGTCCCCTCCATCTGACCAACGCACAGCAGCGTGTTGATGGCTTTAAACGAGCGCTCGCCGAGGCAGGTATTTCGCTGGCACAGACTTACTTTCAGGAGACAACCTTCGATCGTGTCGGCGGGCATTCCAAAGCCTTGCTTCTGTTACGGATGCTTCCACGACCGACTGCAATTTTCGCCGCCAATGACATGATTGCCCTGGGTGTGCTCCATGCTATCCGCGAGCTTGGTTTGCGTTGCCCCGAAGACGTTTCCGTGATGGGCTTCGACGATCTGGATTTCGACGAATTCACCAGCCCATCGCTCTCATCTGTCTTCCAGCCCGGCTATCAGCTCGGGGCCACGGCGGCGCAAATGCTTCTCGAACGCATGCGAGGAAACCAGGGTCCGCCCATCCATTCTGTGCTGCAAACACAGTTAAAGATTCGTGGGTCGGTGGGACCTCCTCCTGAAAAGCCTGCGGTTGCCTCTCGTCGCTCCCAACCGAAAGCTCGTGTTCGCCGGACGACCCCGGTATAGCTCCTCCTATTGAAGTTCAATGTGCCTCCAATACGAGTTGCCGGCGTAACGATTTGGCACGAGGACAAGATCGTAAAGCCTGACGACGACATGTTCTTTCTTATATGCACTGAGATCGAGATGGATAGGTTCCCAACGACGTTCTGAAGCATCCCCTGGTGTCAACGGATTCCCTTCTATCAACCGGTCAAGCACTTTATCGTTATTCACAAACACCACTAAATGCCAGGTTCGGCCGGCATCGGCAGCCACATCGAATTTGAGTGAGGGGCTGTCGCCGAGTTCGATGGAGCGACGCAACAACGCTCCACGGACTTCATCTCGCGGCCATACTGCGAGCGTCTCACCCTCCAGGTAGGTGTCACCACGAATTCCTACGAGCCCCCCGCCGGCGCCTCCGAATCCAGCTCGCTCCAAAGTCCAGTCAGGGTTCCACCATTGGGTAAGATCCGCAAGCTTGAATAGCTCTGGCTCCTGGGTTCTAGGTTGTTGCATAGGAATGACCAGGACATCACCGTTAAGTTTGGCGCCATGCTCCAGGAGAATTTTCTGGCCAATGACTGCTGTCCGCTCTGCGAGGGCTGCGATACTCTCATCTACCGGAGGCGTCAGCTTGAGGGGACCCATCGTGGCGCCCTGAATCCGGTCGTGCAATGCGGCCACTTCGTTTGCGGGCAATGCGGACATCCCATGCATGGCAGCGACGACGGACGCGGCATTGGCGGCGTTGCAGTCCGTATCCGCAAAGTCTGCGGCGCTAAACGCGAGGTTTACCGTGGTCGAAAAATCACCCTTTCCGAACCACACGCTGGTTGCCACAATGCCCCCGTTGACCACTGCGTTGTTTGTTGCCGGATACTCGATACCCCAGCGCTCATTGATGACCCTGTTTATGTCCTGCGGCGACTTTCCAGCTTCAGCCATCGAGATGACCATATCCAGACATTGGCGGTAAGGAGAGAGTGGCGATATTAATTGTGCAGCTTTACGGACGATTTCTCTGGTGTCTGTTTCGACAAAACCCAAGCTGATCATTCCAGACACGAACACGGCGCCATCTGTGCCTTCGGCATAACCATTGATATGGGTCAAACGGCGAGCTAATTCCGCCGCAAGATTGGGCATACCAGGAGCCAGCGTGCCATAAACATCGCTGCTAAATTGCGGTCCGATCGACCACCATAGTTTGTTATATCGCGGACTACCTGTATCCGGCGCTTTCAATCCCCTTTTTAGCAACAAGAGCGTTTGTTCGCTGGAGCCCCAGGAGCCCGCGTTATTCTCTAGCCACTGCATGCCCAATTGTTCAACAGTTAGATGGATTCCATATTTCTCGAAGGCCCGGACGGCCACCATCTCGTAGTAGTAATCGTCGTCAACGGTCGCGTATCCTTTGGCTGTGCGCAACGGCGTATCCGTAAGAACCGATGCCACCTTATGCTCGAACAGGAGCCCCGTCCACTGTCCGATCATTTGCGCCATCCATATCGCCCGGGCACGATCTGAATAATCAGCCCGAGATATCACCAGTTGGCCGTGTCGCACGGTCCCTGAATGAGATGCCGCGAAGCTTAGAGGTGACGATAGGCCGAGCATGACGGTAAGTAAGACCGTCGCGTATCCGGGGCGCGATTTCGTCGGGTCGTTAGCGGCAGCCGCGACTGAATTTGGCGGTACCGCTTTTTTCTGGTGCATGCGGATGCTCCCAGGGAGTTGGATAAAACGTTTCAATTTTGAATCAGGATCGACGGTACCCCCGGCTCCGTGCGTCTGTCAATCAACCCGGCAAGTCTCGCACGTACTGGCCCATGCAGTGGACCGCCATGACCTGCTGTAAATTCGCTAGTGTACTGCGTCACTAATAGAGGTGAGTATTTCTCGCCCGGCCAAAACGATCGGGTGCCCCATCCTTCGCGCTTTTTGCGAAGGGTGGGAAAGCAGACCCCAACCGGCCGGCGCTCGACGATCCACTAAAGGTCGTCCTGGTTACTTCGTTGCCTGGATGGATAAACGTCCATCTGTGTGACGCACTACGCTAGCGGCCTCTCACGATTCGTCGCGAGCGAATTTTGATGCAGTGAAGCCGGTCGCCATTTCTTCGCAGCTTCAGTCGCCTCTTCGTGTCCAATGGTTATTACGTAGAATAAATCTCGAACCAGGAGCTCTGTTGCAGAATCCATCCCAGACAGCCGCTCCCTTGCTTTCCTTTGACCGCGCGGGTAAATACTACACCAACGCAGGCGAACGAGTGCGAGCGCTCGACGATGTTTCGTTCGAAGTCGGCTCTGGCCAATTTGTTGCCGTGATGGGTCGCAGCGGGTGCGGCAAGTCAACGCTGCTTCATCTGGCAGGCGCTCTTGATTTTCCCACCACCGGGCATGTGCGGCTGGATGGCGTCGCCACCGATCAGTTGACGGAAGCCGGCCTCACCAGGTTGCGCCGCGAGAAGGTCGGGTTCGTTTTTCAGTCATTTCAACTGCTGAATACGCTAAGCGTGGTCGAGAATGTTGAAGTTCCCCTGCTGCTGGCAAACGAAGGGAACGCTCG
Source organism: uncultured Acidobacteriaceae bacterium (assembly GCA_964609355.1). GTDB lineage: Bacteria > Acidobacteriota > Terriglobia > Terriglobales > Acidobacteriaceae > PALSA-350. The sequence goes on from CAZSUK010000370.1 coordinate 5,234, forward strand.
TTCCAGGGCCATGGAGCGGCTTGCCGATGTCGGACTGGCCCCACTTGCGCACCGCATGACACACCAGCTTTCCGGCGGGCAGATGCAGCGCGTGGCGATTGCGCGGGCGCTGGTTCACAGCCCTCGCCTGATCCTCGCCGACGAACCGACGGGCAATCTGGACACCGCAACCGGCAACGCGATTCTCGAGTTGTTACAGCGTGTGTGCGTAGAACAGCAAGTGACCGTCCTGATGGCGACCCACAGTGAAGAGGCATCTGCAATAGCCGACACCATCGTGCGGATGCGCGACGGACGCATCGCCGAAGAGAGGATCTGAAATGGGCCGCATGGCTCTCCTTTACCGGCTCATCCTACGCCCCCTGTTCCGCCAGCCCGGACGTGCTCTGGTAATCCTCTTTGCCGTGGCGCTAGGCGACGCGGCCGTCGTTGCCATCGATCTTGCGGGCGATGCCGCGGCAGGGTCCTTCCATTCGTCCATGGAAGCGCTGGCCGGGAAGGATGATTTCGAAGTTACCGCGGCAGGCGGGCTGCCCGAGGCGATCGTTGCCCGTCTTGCCAGGCTGCCCTACGCATTGCGCGTGAGTCCCCGCATCGAAGACCACGCAATGGTTGCCGGCACGGGGCAGACCGTGCCCCTGATCGGGATCGATGTGGTTGCCGAGGCAAACAGCGCGGGCACGAACGTCGGCAGTGCGACAGCAGACGAAGGTTTCGAGCATATCAATGACCCAGATGCGGTATGGGTGACACGCGGCATGCAAAAAGCTGTTGGAGACAGCATCCAACTGCTGATCAACGACCATGCCCGGCAATACGTGGTGCGCGGCTTGATTCCAAACTCGGCACAGATGGGCACGGACGCGATCCTGATGGACATCGGGGCTGCGCAACTGGCAACCGGGAAAACCGGGCGTGTAGACCGCATCCTTATCAAGGCTCCTCTTGCGAACACCGCAAATAACGGCGCAAACAATCTCGACATGTGGCAAAGCAAGCTGCAGGAGGCGCTACCTGGAGGCGCGCAGCTAAATGCCCAGGGGACGGAGACTGCTGCCAACCGGCGGATGCTGGCGGCTTTCCGCTGGAATCTTCGAATGCTCAGCGGCATCGCGCTGCTCGTGGGAGCCTTCCTCATCTACAACGCCGTCTCGGTTTCCGTGGTCCGGCGGCGCGCCGACATCGGCACCATGCGCGCCCTGGGCGCAAGCCGCGATGCCGTTTTGGTTGCATTTCTGTTTGAGGCGGCGCTGTTTGGCATATTAGGTTCCCTGGCCGCATTGCCCCTGGGCCGCGTGCTGGCTGCCGGAGCCGTGGGCATGCTTTCCACCACAGTCAATGCGCTGTATGTCTCTAGCAGCCCAGGCGCCATGATGCTTTCAGCGGGATCCGTGATTCTTGCCCTGGTGGCGGGCATTGGCGTGGCGGTAAGCTCTGCGTTGGCCCCGGCACGGGAAGCAAGCATGGTGCCGCCAACAGAAGCAATGGCACGCGGGCGACGCGAATTCGAAGCGCGCGTCGATCGCAAGCGCGATGCATGGATTGGTCTTTTGCTGGCGGCATTGGGCGCCGTTGCCGCGCTTGGGCCGCCGATCGGGGGAAAGCCGTTGCTGGGTTACTTGTCGGCCCTGCTCTTTGTCGCTTCCGCTGCGTTGGCCGCTCCGCTGATGGTGTACCGCGCCACCTTGGCAGGGTCAATCGAGCTTCGCCGCCTACTCGGAGTCGAGGCATTGCTCGCATCGCGCAGCCTGGGCGGATCGTTGCGTAGAACGTCCGTGTTGGTAGCGGCGCTGGCCACGGCCATCGCCATGATGACATCTGTGGGCATCATGGTGGGCAGCTTCCGGCAGACGGTGTTGACATGGTTGGATAGTGAGCTGCCGGCCGACCTGTACCTGGCCCCCGCGGGAGCGATGGGGGGCGATCTGCATCCCACCATTGCTCCGGAGGTCGCCGACCGTATCGCAGCAACGCCCGGCGTGGAAAGCGTGAGCCGCCTTCGCGCCTACGAGATTCAGTACCAGGGCCTGCCCACCTCGCTGGCCGGCGCAAGCCAGGGCCGGCATGCACCTCGTCAGAATCTGACGTTTCTTTCGAGAAGACCAAGTGCGGACATCCTGCGAGAATTGGCCGCGGGCAACAATGTGATGGTCAGCGAGCCCTTTGCCAATAAGCATCATGTCAAGGCCGGCAACGCCATCACACTCCCGCTGGGCGAACAACGGGTCAGCTTTCGCGTGATCGATATCTTTTACGACTATGGTCACGAATCAGGCTACATCGTGATGGATTTGGACACTCTCCACCGATATCTTCCCGACACCGCACCCACTAACCTCGCTGTCTACCTTGCGCCAGGAGCAGGCCTCGAGCAAACCCGCGCCGCGATTAAAAAGGCGATTGCGAACAAGAGCCTGATGATGCTTTCCAATGGTGAGATACGGCAGCAGGCCATACGGGTCTTCGACCAGACATTTGCTATTACCTATGCGGTTGAGGCCATCTCGATCCTGGTGGCGATCGGCGGAGTTGCAGGCGCGTTGATATCCATTGTGATCGACCGCAGGCGTGAGTTTGGAGTGCTGCGCTATCTCGGGGGAACAAGCGCGCAGATTCGCAAGCTGATCCTGGTCGAGGCCGGCCTGATTGGCATCCTGGCCAACGTGTTGGGCCTGGTGCTCGGCTACGTGCTGTCACTGGTGCTGGTGTACGTGATCAACAAGCAATCATTCGGATGGACGATTCAATTCCATTGGCCGGTGGCGGTGCTCCTGAGTTCGCTGAGCATCGTGTATGTTGCCACCGTGCTGGCAGGGCTGTTTCCGGCGCGGCTCGCGGTCCGGTTGGATCCCATGGAGGTGGTGCATGAGGAATAAGTGGCACGCACTGCTGTTTCTCCCTGCTTTCCTCATCGCTACGTTCGCCACCGCGAAGGATTATCAAATTGCACAGCCTGGTTACACATTCGCGTTTCCGCGAGACTACTTCAATCATGAGGACTACCAGACTGAGTGGTGGTACTACACCGGGAATGTGAAGGCAGAGGACGGTCATCGGTTCGGCTTTGAGCTTACCTTCTTCCGGCAAGGCGTCTCGCGCGCTGCCCGCAGCGGCCCTTGGTTCGTGAACGACGTCTGGATGGCACACATCGCGCTGAGCGATATTACCGGGCAGCACTTCTATAGTGAGGAGCGGCTGAATAGATCCGGTCCCGGCGTTGCCGGCGTGGATGCACAGTCCGGGCTGGTTTGGAACGGCAATTGGCAAGCGCACATATCCGAACAAATTGAAGCGTTGCGCGGCGTTGCTGACAACTTCAGCCTTGCGCTGCAGCTCAGCCCTGTCAAGCAGCCCGTGGTTCAGGGCCAGGGTGGCATCAGCCAGAAGGCTGAGGGCGCAGGGCATGCTTCCCACTACTTCTCGCTGCCCCGCCTTTCGACCACAGGGTCCATCGCACTCAACGGCAAAACATACCAGGTGGAGGGAACATCCTGGATCGATCACGAGTTCTTTACCGGGCCTATGGCCGCGGATGAAGCGGGCTGGGACTGGTTGAGCGTGCAACTTGCAGATGGGGCCGAACTCATGCTGTACCGGATGCGACACAAGGATGGCAGCATCGATCCGTATTCCTCGGGCAGCTACGTGGATGCCAGCGGGAAGTCTCAACATTTGTCCGCCGGGGATTTCGTCATGACGCCAGCGGCAGAAACCTGGACCAGCCCGGCGACTAAGGCGACGTACCCAGTGCGCTGGCACATCTCCATTCCGCGCCTGAACATGAAGCTGGACGTTACCACGCCGCTCAGGAGCCAGGAACTGGCCAGCAAATTCGGAACCAGTTATTGGGAGGGAGCCATCGACGTCGTTGGCAACAACGATCAGTCACCGTTACGAGGGGTCGGATACCTCGAGATGACCGGATATGCGCAAACGGGAAAGCCTGTCATCCCCAACTGATTCGTTGCACCGAAGCGTGGCTGAGAGGCCTTGGGAAATATCGCTACGAGCGGTGCCGAAAAATGAGGTCGACTGCGGCGCAAGCCAAACGCTCGAGCTCGGCATCGTTTTCAGGCTTACCGACTCCTGCTAACCGGCGGTAGAGGATGTCTCCAGTCAATGAGTCGTGAAGGATCACCGCGATCCGGTCAATTGGAATGGTTGTCTTTCGCAGCTCGTCGCGCCGGCTTTCCAGCAGCGATCGTATGAACGAAACCGTTTTGGCGGGACCGTGCGTGTACCAGGCCTCACCTACTTCAGGACAGTTCAGAGCCTCGCCGATAGCGAGACGATGAAGCTCCACGGACCGTTTTGCGGTGATGAGCTTGAGGATTTGAAAAGAGAGTTTCTTCAGGCTCGCGTCAAGGTTCAACCCTGTGTAATCGATCTTCGTGAGCGGTTTATTCGCCTCGCGGCACAGGTTTTCTATACTTTTGATGAACAGCCCGCACTTCCCACCGAATTCGCTGTAAACCGTGCTCTTCGAACCGCCGGCCAGCTCAACGATCCTGTCGATGGAGACGCCCTCATAGCCGCGCTTTAGAAACAAGTCCGCTGCGACTTTTTGAAGCTTGCTGTTTCGAACCTCTCCTCGCGACCGCTTGTCAGGCATACACCTCTCCATCCCTCCGTCCTGAATGCCGGCAAAAAATATCGTATGCAAGAAATTGCAGGCGCTGCAGGGTTGCAATCACATGGCTCTATCATGTACTGTACAGTACAGTACACAGTGAAGCAAAGAATTCATTGTCGCCACCGTTAACTAAAGCCATCTAACCCCCCAAAGGAGGCTTCATGGATCGTCGCAATTTTCTTTCCGCCTCTCTCGCGGCTTCTGCCCTCTCGCTTGCCGCCGCTGGTGATTTATCTGCCCAGGCGGGCTCTCCCGCCGACAAATCTGCGCCGCAGTACCTGGATTTGCGCCGGTATCATCTGGCAGGGGGGCCGGGCGTAAAGCTCACCACTGAGTTTTTTGCCGATGCCTTTATTCCGGCGCTGAACCGGCTCGGCATTGGGCCAGTCGGTGCGTTCTCTGTTTATTTCGGACCAGATAGCCCGTCTTATTACCTGCTGATGCCAAGTTCGAAGCTGGAGACATTAGTAACTGCTGACCTTGAGCTGGCGAAGGACGATGTCTTTATGAAGGCGGCTGCGCCGTTCTGGGATGCTCCCGCCGCCACGCCGCCCTACATTCGCATAGAGAGTTCCCTCTTGCGGGCGTTCCCGGGATATCCCAAAGTCACTCCGCCAGCCTCCGCCGCAACCA
>CAZSUK010000371.1:0-10347 GCA_964609355.1 uncultured Acidobacteriaceae bacterium
CGGGACGAGTGCTAGAGTAGTCGGGAGTGACCGCCTCAAATGCCGATATCCGACGATCTCGCCCGCATCGCTCTGCAGGAACACGAGCTTCAATTTGCCAGTTTTGACGAAGAGACAGCATGGAGATTGGGAGCGGGAATCCGCGCGTTGGCCGTTTCCCGCAAACTGAGCCTGGTAGTCGATGTGCGCCGTTTTGGACAGCCGCTTTTCTACACCGCACTTCCAGGGACCACGCCTGACAACGTGGAATGGGTGCGCCGTAAGAGCAATGTGACAATGCGCTTCCATCGCAGCTCCTACGCGATTGGGCGGGAGATGGAGCAGAAGCAATCTAACCTTTTCGACCGCTATGGGTTGCCGGTTGCCGACTATGCCAGCCACGGCGGCAGCTTTCCCCTGCGCGTCGCAGGTGCAGGGGTCATCGGTTCGGTCACAGTGTCGGGTTTACCCGAGCGCGAGGATCACCAGTTAGCTGTGGAAGCTCTCTGTACAGAGCTCGGCCGCGGGTTCGAGACTCTGCGCCTCGATTAACCATCCAACCAGACCTGGTTGTCGCCGCGTCCAATAGGGCGGATGGGGAGGAATTCAATGGCCAAACTAAACGAAGCAGCACGCGACAAAATACCGACAACCAAGTTCGCGTTTCCCAAGCAGCGCAAGGAGCCGCTGGAAAACGCCTCGCACGTACGCAATGCGGCGGCTCGTTTCAACCAGGTGGAGGGCGTCACCGAGGCTGAACGCAAGGCGGCGTGGAAGCGGATCGAGGCTGCCGCCAAGAAGTACGACGTGGAACTGAAGAGTTCCAAGTAGAGAATTTCCTCGCCCGGGATTTTGCGTCCGGGCGAGGCGCACTGCAGATCCCTCGGCTTCGCTCGGGATGACAAGGGGAGTGTGATTACTTACCTTAAGGTCTGCGAGTCGGATCGGGAAAAGCCCGTGAGTCGGATCGGGTGCTCTTCTGTGCCATCCGACTCGCGAAATATAAGTCAGTAGCCGTCCTCCCCTTGTCATCCCGAGCGAAGCCGAGGGATCTGCAGTGCGCCTTGCCCGGGAAGCAAAAATCCCGGGCGCGCAGGGGAAGGATCTGCGGTGTCTTTTGCGGCCTGTACTCTGAAACCGTTGAGTGGTCGGCGTTTATTACCAGCTTGCTCCAATCTGATATAACCACTACCATGGTCCCATGGCAAAAGTAGCTGAGGCCATCGCGCCAATTATCGCGGTGGACAGGAAGGCGGCCCATCCTCTTCACAAACAAATCTACGATGGCTTTCGCCTGGAAATCGTGCGTGGCAACTTGCGGCCCGGCCAGAGGGTTCCTTCCTCCCGAACGCTGGCCATAGAACTTGCCATTTCCCGTATACCCGTTCTCAACGCATATGCGCAGCTGTTGGCCGAGGGATATTTCGAGAGCCGTAAAGGCTCGGGGACGTTCATCTCTGACGCTCTGCCCGAAAGCCTGACGGTTTGCAAAGATCGAACGCTGCTGCTTAAGCAGGCAGATCCAGGACCGCGGCCGGTAGCGCGGCGTTTGTCGCTTTTCTCTCCGTTGAAGCGTGATGCGTGGTCCGGCGGTTGGGGCGCGTTCAGCGTACATCAACCAGCGTTTGACCGATTTCCATTTTCAGTGTGGTCAAGCCTCATCACGCGTCATTCTCGAGGACCTCGTCTCAGCGCTATCCACAACATCGATCCTCTTGGTTCGGAAACATTTCGCGATGCCATCTGCACCTACCTCCGCACGGCGCGCGCGGTCCATTGCGAGCCGCACCAGGTGATGGTGGTTTCCGGGTCCCAACAGGCGCTCGAGATTTCGGCTCGTGTGCTGTTGGAGCCGGGGAACGCCCTTTGGATCGAGGAACCAGGTTACCGGCTGGCCAGAAGAGCCTTTGAAGGAGCTGGTTGCCGCCTGGTCCCTGTTCCAGTCGACCAGGACGGCATGATCGTATCCGCCGGAATCAAGCGAGCCCCGAAAGCCCGTGCGGCCTACGTGACCCCGTCGCACCAATACCCCCTGGGTTCAACGATGAGCGCGGGGCGTCGTATGCAATTGCTGAACTGGGCGCAGAGTGCGGGCTCCTGGATCATTGAGGACGATTATGACAGCGAGTATCGCTTTGAAAGCCCGCCGATTTCTTCCTTACAGGGTCTTGATTGGAATGATCGGGTCATCTATATCGGAACTTTCAGTAAGGTCCTCTTTCCTTCCTTGCGTCTTGGCTACATCGTGATTCCAGAGGACCTGGTAGAACACTTCGTTGCTATTCGCTCGGCGATGGACATCTTTCCCGCTTACCTGTATCAGGAGGCCCTCAGCGACTTTATGCGCGAGGGACACTTCGCTCGTCATATCCGAAAGATGCGACTGCTTTACAGCGAACGCCGAACCGCACTCGTCCACAGCATTCGGGAGCAATTCGGCCCTGAACTGGAGATCCACGGAACCCAGGCCGGCATGCATCTGGCGGTGACGCTCCCCAGCGGTTACAGCGACCGGGAGATCGCAGTCAGAGCGGCCAGCAAGGGTCTCTGGTTGTGGCCCCTTTCCCCGTCTTATTTGAGTAAGCCTGACCGCGACGGCTTTATCCTCGGATTCGGCAACACGCCCGCGGAAGAAATGCCTCGGGCCGTCGGTCAACTCCGAACACACATGTTGGGTTAGAAGCTACTGCTTTTCTCTCATCTTTTCTCTCATCCAGGGTGTGAAGGTGAGCCCGACCAGGATGCCGTCCGGGTCCATAAATCGACTGACGGTTTGGCCCCACGGTTCGGCCTTATTGCGGATGAGCATGTGGTACCCCTGTGCCTCAAGTTCTGCCGTGGCGGCTGCGACGTTCTCCACATCAAATTCCAGCCATGACTGCGGCACCGGTAGGTTGGTGGGCCAGGATTCATGGCCAAAACAAGACTGCGCTGCCTGGGAGAGAGGCCAAAGAGCAAAGCTCCTCGCCCCCTGGACAGCATCCGTGTGCAGATAACCGCCCGCCTCTTCTTTGAAGGGGATTGCCAGGGTCCCAGCGTACAATTTGCGGCTGGCGGCAACGTCACGCACGATAGGGCCAAAACCGGCTATGAAAAGTACTTTGGCCTTTTCCAGTCCTTGCATAGCATCTCCTTTATTCGCAACCAAAGCCGTTCCGCTTACTGCCAAACCGGCGATGAATTGTCTTCGTGTCATACGTCCGAAGATAGGGTTGCCGGAGCAATTACGTCTTGAACAAATCGGACATGAGCAGAGTACTTTCTGCGGATCGCAGCAGTGTGGTCGGCGGCTCATTCGAAAAACGACGTACTTCTCGTGTCATATGCGCCTGGTCGCTATAGCCTGCGCAGGCGGCAAGATCCACCAGGCTTCGTTTGTGTTGACTGGCGATCCGGAGCAAACGCTGGAAACGAAGCACAGAGTGAAACGTCTTGGGGCCGTAGCCAACCGCCGCACAGAACCTTCTCTGCAACTGACGGGGGCTCATCCCCAGCACCCGGCTCAGCTCCTCCACCTTGGCCTGCGGGTTTCGCGCCAGCCAGCGGATGCCATGGGCTACCGCTGGATCATACGGGGTGAACTGCTTGCGATCGGCAAGCAGAGTTTCGCTAAGGGCTGCCGCTTGTTGTGCACTATCCGCCTCTCGAACGCGGTCGAATCGATCGTTCCTGATTGTGCCCCAGAGAGCCCGGAGCGGGGCGGTTTGGTTGTGTAGTTCCATGGCTGGTAAACCAAGAAGACCCGGCGCGCGGCCGGGATGCAGACGAGCGCCCAGGATTCGGGTGCCGGCAGAGAAGCTTACCGCAAATGGATCGGTCCATGGACCGACGGCGACCGGCGGATCCTGGTTGATGAAGACGATGTCCACGCAGGCATCGGGTAATACCTGCTGGGTATATTCACCACCCGTTCCAGAAATGGTCTGGGTCCAGAAGCACAAGAAATAGTCAGCCAGCGGTAGCGGCGCCGGGAATTCCCGGTACTCGGAACGTAGACTCTGGGGATAGGTATCAGGGCTCATCGAGCCGCAAGTCTCCCACCGGTAATGCCATCATCTCAGAGACCTGCCCCGCGGGGGAACGGAGAGCGGTGGCAATAAGGGCTGCGGCCACAAAAGCCGCGGAGGTCATGCAGAGCGCCCAGCTCAAACCAGAGTGTTCCGAGGCCCGCCCAATCAGGTAAGGAGCGGCGGCGCTCAACACCCGCCCGATGTTGTAGACGAACCCCATGGCGGAGGCGCGCAGCGCGGTAGGAAAGAGTTCGCTGGCAATTACGCTGAAGCCGGCGAAGTAGCCTGTGCCAAAAAAGCCGACCAGCGGACCGATCAACAACAGGGCATTAGGGTTGCGCACGAAGGCAAACGCCGGCACCAGCAGTGCCGCGATCAGGAGAAAGCCAATGTAGGTATATTTGCGGTTGAAGCGGTCGGCAAGAAAGCCAAACCCGATATACCCCAGGAAGGTACCGGTCTGCATCACGATCGTCCAGCCAGAGGTCTGCACGATGCTGAGACCACGTCCACCTTCTGCCGTGGACATGGACAGAAACCGGGGTAGCCAGGTGAAGAGTCCCCACCAACCGAAGAGCGTAGCCGCGTTCATGCTGGCGCATACGAGCATGCTGTAACCGAATGTCCCGTGAAAGAGCTGGCCAAAGCGCACCTCCGTTGTCCGCTCGTGGCGCCAGACCGCCGGCTCTCGCAGCCCGCGCCGTACCCAGAGTGAAACCAACGCAGGCAAAATGCCGGCGAAGAACACCGCGCGCCAACCGAATCGCGGCATCACCAGCCCGACAACGGCTGCACCCAGTGCGTAGCCTACTGCCCACGCGCTCTGCACTAATGCGAGCGCCTTACCTCGCTTGTGGGCCGGCCACGTTTCCGCTACCAGGGCAGCGCCGCAGGCCCATTCTCCTCCCATCCCGAGCCCAAGCAACACGCGACAAACCATCAGCTGAGTAGCCGTCTGCGTAAAGCCGCACAGGGCCGTCGAGAGGGAATAAAGCAGTACACTGCTCACCAGCGCGCGGACCCGGCCAAACCGGTCGGCAAACCAGCCGAAGCTCACACCACCCAATGCGGCCGCGACCAGGCTAGCCGACATCAAGGCCCCGCTCATGGTGGCGGAGAGATGCATCTCGCGCTGTACTTGCCCCAGAACCAGCGCGTACAGCATCACGTCCATGCTGTCGAGCATGTAGCCGAGAAATGCAGCCAGCAGGGTGCGCTTTTGTTCCCCTGACGCCTCAGCCAGCCAACCGTAAACGGAGTTCAACCCAGTCCTCTAGATGCTGATTTGGTTAGAGTAGATAACATGCTATCCGAGAGGAGTGCTTTGCGTGTAGCGATCGACACTGGCGGCACGTTCACCGATTGCGTCTATCTTGCTGCCGGAGAACTCGAGGTCCTCAAGGTTTTTTCCACGCCCGCCAATCCCGCGCAAGCCGTGCTCGATGGTCTGGCGCGCATTGGGGCCGGTCAAGCGCTCGATGTGCGTCACGGCACAACCGTGGGAACCAACACCATGTTGGAGCGGAAGGGCGCCCGGGTTGCGTTTGTGACTACGGCGGGCTTTGAAGACACGATCGCCATTGGCCGTCAGACCCGCAGCAAACTCTACGACTGGTTTGTGCCGCTGCCGGTATGCCTGGTGCCCCGCGCTTTACGATTTGGGGTGCCGGAGCGGGTGAGCGCGGAAGGGGAAATTCTTCGCGCTCCCACGGAAGAAGAATTAGACATCCTGGTGAATCACGTGCGCGACAGTGGGGCTGAAGCCATAGCCATTTCGCTGCTTTTCTCATTTGCTCAGCCGGAGACGGAAAAACGTGTAGAAGCCGCTCTCGAATGTCTCGGACTTCCCATCTCTACCTCGCACCGCATCCTGCCCGAATTTCGCGAATATGAGCGCGCTTCGACCATCGTCGTTAACGCCTATCTGGCCCCGAGGATGCAAAGCTATCTGCTGCATCTGGAGCAGAGCGTGGCCACGCATCACGCCGGGGCTCGAGTGGATGTGATGCAGTCGTCGGGAGGGATCCTCTCTGCCCGGCGCGCTGCGCCTGAGCCGGTGCGGACCGTGCTGTCGGGTCCCGCCGGCGGTGTGATCGGCGCCTGCCAGGTGGCTCGCTGGGCCGGCTTCGAACGCATTATCGGCTTCGACATGGGTGGTACATCGACCGACGTTTTCCTTTCTGATGCCGCGGGTCCTCCGCTTACCCGCGAGTCCACCGTAGCCGGCGTTCCGGTCAGTATGCCTATGCTCGACATTCACACTGCCGGCGCCGGGGGCGGATCCATTGCCCGGTTCGATGCCGGCGGCATGCTGCGTGTGGGACCTGAGTCGGCCGGCGCGGATCCAGGCCCAATTTGTTTTGGCCGCGGAACCATGCCCACCGTTACCGATGCAAACCTATTGCTGGGGCGGCTGGACCAGGAGAGCTTCCTGGGGGGTGGCGTGCAGCTCGATCGGCAGCGGGCGAAGCAAATCATGGACGAAAAAAGAGGACCGCTCAAGACAACCGAGGAGTTCGCTGCCGGCATACTGCGTGTAGTGGAAACGCAGATGGAGAAGGCCATCCGCGTAATCTCAATCGAGCGCGGGCACGACCCCCGTCAATTCACCCTGGTTGCGTTTGGTGGCGGCGGCCCGCTGCATGCCTGCTCGCTGGCGCGGGCGCTACGCATTTCCACCGTCCTGGTTCCCGCCATGCCTGGCGCACTTTCGGCCATAGGTATTCTGCTGGCTGATGCGGCGCGCGATTATTCCCGCACCGTGATGCTGCCGGGGGAAGCGACGGAAAGTATCGACGCCATCTTTGCAGAACTCGAACAGCGAGGGGTCGCGGAGTTTACCGCTGAGGGACTGCAAGGTCTGGCCGAGCGCACGGTGGATTTACGTTACCGTCGCCAGGGCTATGAGCTGAATGTCCTCTACAATGCGCAGTCGATCCAGTCCTTTCATCATCTGCACCAGCAGCGTTATGGATTCAGCGACGAGCGTAGGCCGGTAGAAGTGGTGAATTTGCGTTTGCGCATGATCGCGACTGCTGAGCCCTACTCGCCCCCGTATCGGGAACCTATACCAGGAGACGGCGCCGCCGCCTGCTATGCGGAACGTCCGATTCACTTCGCGGGCACGTGGGTATCCTCTCGCCTTTACAAACGGCAAAGCCTGGTCCCGGGCGACGCAATTCGCGGGCCGGCCATGATCACTGAATACACCTCGGCGACCGCATTGCCCCCGGATTGCTGCGCGCGCGTAGATGGCTTTGGGAATCTGGTCATCTCTGTCGAGGAGCGCGCATGAGCTTTACCGCTTCCGATCCCATCGAGCTGGCAATCTTCCAGAGCGCGGTTCATTCCATTGCCGAGGAGATGGGTGCAGCCCTGCGGCGGACCGCGCTGTCTCCGAACATCAAGGAACGGCGGGACTACTCCTGTGCCGTTTTCGATGCCCAGGCGCGGGTGATTGCCATGGGTGATCACATGCCGGTCCATCTTGGTTCCATGCCCATGTCTGTGCAGGCTGCGGTGTCAGCGATCGAGTTTGCTCCCGGCGACATCGCCATTCTCAACGATCCCTTCTTCGGGGGAACCCACCTGCCTGATATCACCATGGTGCTTCCTGTCTTTTTACCGGGAACGGATCGCGCGGCCTTCTATATTTCCAATCGCGCCCACCATGCGGATGTGGGAGGAACCTTTGCCGGATCAATGGGACCGGCGAACGAAATTTTTCAGGAAGGCATCAGAATTCCGCCAGTACGCATTGTGCGCGGCGGCCAAATCGATCGCGAAATGTTGAACCTCATTCTCCTCAATGTGCGTACCTCGAAGGAACGCGAGGGAGATCTGGAGTCGCAGATTGGCGCCTGCCGCGTGGGCGAGCAGCGCATTTTGCAAATGGTCGAGAAGTACGGCCAGCCAAATTTGCAGGCGCTCATTGAGGAGCTGCTCAACTATTCTGAGCGCCTGGTGCGCGCGGAGCTGCGCGCAATGCCACCCGGCGAGTTTAGTGCGGAGGATTGGCTGGACGACGACGGCGTAACCGATGGCTTGCGCAAGATCGCAGTTCGACTACGCTTCGATCCCGAAGTAGCCTCCATCGAGGTGGATTTCGCCGGCTCTTCCGCTCAGGTGGCCGGTAGTGTGAACGCCGTGCGCGCCATCACCCTCTCCGCCTGCTTTTACATGCTGCGTTGCCTCTTGGCAGAGGACGCGCCCGCGACCGCCGGAATCCTGCGGCCGCTTACCCTGCACACGCCCGCCGGCAGCATCGTGGATGCGCTCCCACCCGCGCCGGTAGCCGGCGGAAACGTCGAAACCTCGCAGCGCATCGTAGACGTTCTGCTGCGTGCCCTGTCGCAGGCGATTCCTGCCCGCGTGCCGGCCGCCAGCGCAGGCACCATGAGCAACTTGACTATCGGGGGCATTGATCCCCGCACGGGCGAGCCCTTCACTTATTACGAAACGGCAGCAGGAGGCATGGGCGCGCGGCCCGGCCTGCATGGGATTTCCGGTGTGCAGACCCACATGACTAATTCGCTCAACACACCGATCGAGGCGCTCGAATACGCCTATCCATTCCGGGTACGCCGCTACGCCTATCGTGACGGCTCAGGTGGAGCAGGGCAGTTTCGCGGAGGAGACGGATTGATCCGGGAAGTCGAACTGCTGGCTGACGCGCAAGTTACTCTTTTGGCAGATCGCAGAAAGCTGCATCCCTACGGTTTGCAGGGAGGCGAACAAGGAGCCGCCGGCAAAGCATGGATTGCAACGCAAGCCGGCGAAGAGCGAACGACTTTACCAGGCAAATGCAGCCAGCACCTGGCCAAGGGCGACATCCTGCACATTGAGACTCCGGGTGGCGGCGGCTGGGGTACACCTAAGTGAGTACGGGGGAAAGGAAACCGCAGATCTCTCCACTGCGCTGCGCTCCGGTCGAGATGACAAAGGGAAGAGGGGCGCTTCCAGCGAGAGAAGCTGCTGAACAGAAACGGGCGTCCGCGCCTTCGGCCCATCCATGGTGACGAAAAGGGTTTGTGTTCAGCAACCACTCTCCCTGGAAGCGCCCCTCTCCCCTTTGTCATCTCGACCGGAGCGCAGCGCAGTGGAGAGATCTGCGGTTTCCTTTCCCGAAAAACCGCCGCGGTAATTCAACGAGCAGACGCAACGACGGCACGTCGGGTTTTCACTTACCCGCAGCGACTGCCGGAACAGCTTAGCCGCTTCGCCATTCACCACTTCGTCCAAGCTGGAAGAAGAAATATTCCCAACGGCCCGATGGAAAAAGCACGGCCGGACCGATCCATCCACTTCAATCACTGCGGAAACCCAGGGAGCATTGCAGACAGGCGACTCGGGAGATGCTTGCGCCAGGTGTTCACGGAACCGCCGGGCAATTCGTCGAAGCTTCTCCGGCCCTTCCGCGATAAACCGACGCCGAATGTCCTCTTCGTGCTCAACGATCAGACGCTCGATTTCCTCCTCAAGCTCGCTCGCTTCTTTGACCGTAAGCGAAATCTCACTTTGTCTCTCTCCAGGCCACACCAACGCTCGATTAAACGCTTCCGATGTAACGTCGGCCGCCAAAAACGAAATGGAATCGAACCCTAGCAACCTGGCCGCCACCACAGTAGCGCGAAGATGCTGGTGATTAGCCTTTTGAACCGTGGTGCGGCACGCAATTAACATGTCAGGCTTCCGCGCCCGGATCTCAGCCACACCTGTGCCGATCAAACCAAACGCCCCACGAACACGCCGGATAGAGTCATGAATCTCGCCAGGTCCATCAATCGAAACAATCACCTCATCGAATAACCTCGAAACCTCATCCGCACGTTTGGCCAACAGTAAGCCGGTCGTCAAAAGGGTAAGACGAATGCCCAGCTCACGAAAAAACTGACAAAGAGCATCAAGATCGCTGTGCAACAGAGGCTCACCCCCCGTCAACACCACCTGCTCTACGCCAAGCTTGCGCAGGGACGCTCGATGGCGGTCCAGGTCGGCCACCCGCACTTGCTCGTGGGTCTCTCGCTTCCAGATATCACACATGACACAGCGACAGTTGCAGTGGCTATGGACATTCAGAATGAGAATCGGCATGCGCGCCAGAGCGGAAGCTTCCAGCCCAGACGGTGCAACGCTTTCTTCATGCATCAGGGGCATGACGCACTCGCTTTCCGCCGACAGAAAAATCGCTTCCCAGGATCTCTTCGGTTTGCGCGATGAGGTTTTGCATCGGGGCGCGTGCCCACCGCCGCTGGCCCTCCACCTCGAAAGGCTGCAGTCCGTGCCTGAGGTCACTGGGAAGGCGCTCAAAGAGCGTTGGGCCTACCAACTCAACCCGGCCGGCAAGCATGACCAGTTC
>CAZSUK010000372.1:0-9796 GCA_964609355.1 uncultured Acidobacteriaceae bacterium
CGCTCGCAAGCCGGAGTCGCGCGCTACGCCGGCAAGCGTTGAATCCTGAGTTGTGCCCAGCACCGAGGCCAGCAGCTTTTTCCCACCGAGAAGCAGAGGAGAATTGGGGTGAGTAAACTGGCCGGCATTTAAGGCCGCACCCAGGTCCGTCGGGGCTTTGGATGCCATCTCGATGACCTGGCGCATTGTTTCCGGCTGATCTGCTTGCCGGTTCAGTCCGGCAAACACTGCGCTTGTGGCCAGCTCCAGTCCTTTAGAAACAGCCGCTTCGGGTTCGGCTAGGAGTTTGGCTATCTCCTGCCGGGTAGATACATTGAGCGCGGACGAAACAGAAGAGAGGAGAGCGTTTGTCATGGAACCTCCGTCTTAACACGAATGCGGGGCCCTCTTGCGCAATACAACGGAGCATATACCTGGTTATTTACACCTGCGGTTACAAATAGAAAAAACTTGTGAATTTGTAATTCAATTTTGATAATGCTAACAAGATCATGGGGCTCTACGCCCCGGTCTGAGCTGTTACCTAGTTCGCAAGCCACGTCGCAGCTGCTGCTTAGCAGCAGAAAGATACGTAAATGCTTAGCAACGATTAGTCCCGATTTGTTGATAACTGTGGACGCTGGTTAGAGGAGAGACGCACCTTTCATGGAGCTTTGTGAAGTATTACTTCCTATGAGGTCGGCCCTTTCCAGGAAAGGCCAACAGACAGACAGCTACCCAAGCCGCTCCTCGCACAGCAGAACAGTCGCCAGTGCGATCGCAATGCTGATGACTTCACCGGCGCATAGCTGCATTCATTGGTGATGGCAAAGCACGTCTTCTGCCAACTCGACATCATAGGTCAATGTTCATCCTGGCAATACTGTCATTTTTGACAGCTTTCGAAAATGGGGCTGTGTGTTTGCACAGTCAGCAGGTTCGTCCAGATTGATTCAGCAATCGATCTATGAGGGAGTTATATGGGCGATTTTCTTACTTCAGAGCAAGCCGCAAGCGCACTTGGCGTCACTAAGGCAACTCTCTACTCGTAGATAAGCCGGGCTTCCTTCGAGTAAGCGTTACTCGAAAACTAAGAAGGATAGTTTGTGCAATCCGCTCGAATCCGCCAACGAACCCTTGCGCTTCGGGTTGACGGTGCTGGAGACCAAGATCATGCTCGTGATCAAGACGCGACTGCACTGGCTCGTGATGCTGCCGACATACAAGACAGAAGTTGATGGATGTGTTGGCTGTGCCCGTGCTTTCAAGGACAGCCGCTTTGTTGCTTCTGCAATTGAAATTGACCGAGTAAATATTTGATTCTGTTCACCAGCGAGGGGCGAGCGGTGCGGCGTAGGTGAAGTTGTAAACCGCCGAGAAGCAGCCACCAGGGCTGAAGAGGCTGCGGAAAAAGTCGATGTTGGGGCAGAAAAGCGTACCTCAGGGGCTAAAGCCCGGCATATTGTCAATCGGTTACGGCCCGACTAAAGTTGTGCCCTGATACAAAACAGAGTTTTTCCGCAGCCTGTGAAGCCCAGAAATTCATATACGAGCGTTCCCACGGAATATGGCGGGTGAAAGGATTGGACAGCTGAGATCCGCAGTGGCTTAAAGCCCCTGCGTGAGAACTGGGTCTTCTGGAAGGGCACGGGTTCAGCCGTGCCGTAAATGACACAGCCATCGCCGGCTTTAGCCGCTGAGGTACGTTTTTTCCATCCCTCTAAATTCTTTTTGCGCTGATAGCAAGACGCCCGCAGGGGCTAAAGCCGGGATAGTCAATCGGTTTACGGCCCGACTAAAGTTAAAGTCGTGCCCTGATACGAAACAGAGTTGATGGATGGTGCGGCCGGTAGAGCCGCGGGAACATTCCAAGCTTATATTGGCGGCGCGTTGGTTCGAGAGTTTTGCGCAGCGTGTTATGGCCGCTCAGGGAGTCGACCCTCAGGCGCATGAGTCCAGGAAAGCGTGGCTCGGAACCAGAATCTCTATTTCCGTCCCAGCCCCCGGTCGACTCCATATCGCGAGTGTCGCCCCAATCCCTTCCGCCCGCTCACGCATTCCCAACAAGCCCCAGTGCGAATCGCGTCGCGCTCTTGCCAGCTGGGGGTCTATGCCGCACCCATTGTCACGCACAATCACACGCAGCCGGCGAGGGGAATACTCGACCTCGGCCTCAATGCAGGTCGCTTCGGAATGGTGGAGTGCATTGACCAGAGCTTCCCTCCCAATCAAATTAATTTGCTCCTGGACGTCGGCCCGCAATGCCTTGGGAGTGCCGGTCACACTGATTTCACATCGCATCCCGCTGTGCGCAAAGTCCTCCACAAATTCGGAGAGCTCCCGCTCGACACTCGCCGGCGCGAACCTCGGCGCCCGTAGCCCTTGCAGAACAGCGCGGCCTTCTTCCAGCACCTGGTGAATCACTTGCAAAGCCTTTCCCATGGAGTGCCTGTCGGGCGAATCCGCAGGCATTGCGTCGACCACGTTGTGCAGCACTAACGACGCGCCGCAAAAGCCCTGAAAAAGAGTGTCGTGCAATTCACGGGCTATCCGCGCGCGCTCCTTACCCTGTTCCTCCAGCCGAAGGTTCTGCTCCCGGTTCAGTTGCTCCTGAATGGGGTGACAGAGCCGTCGTTGACCGCGGCCGTTTCGTCGCCTGCCAAGGGTTTCCGCACCCATCGCAGTCACATTCGCATTCGCACCAATGCTACGATTCATGGCGTTAACCTTTCCCTTTTCCCAATCCATTCACGAACATACGGCGGGCAATTTCTCAGCTCGACCCCGCCAGCCTCACAATCCGCAAGAAACTTCACCGCTTCCCGATAGACCAACCGCACGTCTGCCAGATCCAAAACAACCGCGATCGAGTTCCCGCCCGCCTCGACTTCCAGGAGCTTCTGCAACTCGGCTACCTGCTCCTCCTCGATCCGGCCGCTAAGGGAAAAGGTGACCAGGCCCTTGTCTTCGGATCTGCGAACCTGAAACATTTGTTATGGCGGGTGCAACTCGAAGGCCATTGCAGGCCAAACATAATAAAAGACTTAGAGAGAGATAGATTCACGAAGTTCGGGAAATTACGAAAATCGTGAGAGTTCCAGGAAAGGAATCGACGGTTAGGGCGTCTTGAAGCGGTGCTTGTTGATGCCGAATGCCCGGATCTTAGAGTCCAGCGTGGTAGCAGGTATTCCCAACCTGGCTGCAGCCCCGGCTGGCCCCGACACCCGGCCTTGCGCCTCGGCGAGCGCTGCCTCGATGGTCTTCTTCTCTTCCGACGGTGGGATCCGCAGGAGCATGCGGGGGGCTCGGTCCGGGTCACCACAATTCACCGAGAGCCAGCTTTCATCGACCGTGAATGTCTCCCCTTCGCAAAGAACAATCGAACGCTCGATCACGTTCTGCAGCTCGCGAATATTTCCCGGCCACGCATAGGATTTCAAGCGGTCAAGGGTCGACCTCTCGATACCCCGAATTTTTTTCCCAGCCTTACTCGAGTAGCGGTCGATGAAATATTCAACCAGAAGGGGGATGTCTTCTCTTCGCTGGCGCAGGGGCGGCACCTCGACGGGAAAAACATTGAGGCGGTAGTAGAGGTCGCCGCGGAATGCGCCCTCCTCGATAAGCTGTTGCAAATCTCGATTGGTGGCGGCGATCACGCGCACGTTGGGGCGAATGACCTTATTGCCGCCAACGCGCTCAAACTCGCGCTCCTGCAGAACGCGGAGCAAGGCGATCTGGGTCTCCGGCGGCAGCTCCCCCACTTCGTCGAGGAAAATCGTACCCCCTTCGGCCATCTCAAAGCGGCCCAGGCGGCGTTGTGTGGCCCCCGTAAACGCTCCCTTCTCATGACCAAAGAGTTCTGACGAGATCAAGGAGGTGGGGATGGCAGCGCAATTCACGCTGACGAAGGCCCTTGCCGCGCGCTGCGAACGGTTATGAATCGCGCGTGCAATCAGCTCCTTGCCGGTTCCGGTCTCCCCGGTTACCAGCACACTTGAATCCGTTGGCGCGACCTTGGTCACCCGTGTCAAGACGGTCTGTAAGGCCGGTGACTCGCCCACGATCTCTTCAAACATCGAGGTTCTTACAATCTCTTCGCGCAGGGCGATATTTTCTTTGTAGAGCTGATCCTGCAGCGTTTTTATTTCCGCAAACGCGGTTTCCAGAGCAGCTCTCGCCTGATACTGCGCGGTCACGTCCATGGCGGTTCCAACGCATTCCGATAACTCTCCGGATGCATTGAGGATGGGATGCCCGATGGCGCGGATATATTTGACCGCGCCATCGGGCAGAGCAATGCGGAACTCAATCTCAAAATTCGACCGGTCCTGAAACATAGCTTTTTCCATGAAGCGGATGACGCGGTCGCGGTCGTCGGGATGGATGCGCTGGGCGAATTCTTCGTCGGTAGGGATCCCCATGGCCGGATCGAAACCAAACACGCGGTAATGTTCCAAGGACCAGTGGATACTTTGCCGGGCAACCGAATTCCAGACCCAATTGCCGGTGTGCGTCAATCTTTGCGCTTCCGCCAGGTAACTCTCGCTGCGCCGCAGGGCCACTTCCACCTGTCTGGTCTCGGTGATGTCTGTGATGGCGCCGACAAACAGCACTTCGGCCGGATCGTCGCCGGGGAGCAGACGTGCCACCACGCGAACATACTTAACGGCACCGCCCTCCATCAGCAAACGATGTTCAACATCGAAACTGGTCCCGCCGCTGGAAGCACGACCGAGGGTCTGGCGGACAATTTCACGATCTTCCGGGTGTGTCCGTTTCCGCACCAGCTCAAGCGTCGGTGTGGTCCGCGGGTCGCATTCAAAAATCCGGTAAGTTTCCTCCGACCAGGTGATTTCGCCGGTCAACACATTCCAACCAAAACTGCCGGTACGGCTCAGGCGCTGCGCCTCTGCCAGGAAAGCTTCGCTGCGTCGCAGCGCCTTCTCCGCCCGTTTGCGTTCGGCGATTTCTGTGGCCACGCGCAAGGCGCGTACTACAGAGGGCGCCAGCCGTGACAAGCGGGTCTTCAGCACATAATCGGCTGCGCCCACTTTCAACGCTTCGATGGCGACTTCTTCGCCCAGCGTTCCGGAGACAAAGATAAACGGCACGTCGGGACGGACCTGCTTCGCAAGCTTCAACGCCGACAGACCATCGAAGGAGGGGAGCGTGTAGTCGGCCAGTATCAGATCAATGCCCAGATCGACGCCACCCTGTGCGAGCGCGGCAAGGAAGGCCTCCTGGGTATCGACGCGCGACAATTCGCAAACGATCCCTTCGCTTTGAAGCAGTTCCTGTATGAGCTCCGCGTCGTTCGGGTCGTCTTCCAGGGAAAGGATCCGCAGGGGGTGGGTTGTGGTCACTTCTTCAGCTCCCGGGAGGGGGCGCGTTGATCACCGCCCAGAACACGCCAAGCTCCTTGATGGCATTGACGAACTGGTGAAAATCCACCGGCTTGACCACGTAGGCGTTCACGCCCAGCTTGTAGCTGGCGATCAAATCCTTCTCCTCGTGAGAGGACGTCAGCACCACCACAGGAATCAATTTCAGTGCCTCGTTGGATTTAACCTGGCGCAAGACTTCCAATCCGTCAACCTTGGGCAACTTGAGATCCAGCAGCATCACCGCGGGATTACCGCTCAACCGCTCTGAGTACTCGTTTTGGCAGTTGAGATAATTTAAAGCCTCTTCCCCATCGCGCACCACAACCACCTCATTGGCAAGGTTGTAATCCTCGAGGGCGGTCAGAGTGAGTTCCACATCTTTGGGGTCGTCCTCAACCATCAAAATACGTCCAAGTCTTTGAATCACGCCTTTATCCCATTCTTGAATTTTGGAACAGAGAAATAGAAAGTGGCGCCCCGATCGAGAGCGCCCTCCGCCCGGACCTTGCCGCCATGACGGTGAATAATACGCTGAACGGTAGCCAGCCCTATGCCGGTACCTTCAAACGCATCCACATGATGTAAGCGTTGGAACACTCCAAACAGTTTATCTACATATCTCATATCAAAACCCGCGCCGTTGTCCTTTACGAAGACCACCACCTCATCCGCGCTCCCGTTGCCGCATCCCACTTCGATTTCCGCCTTTGCCCGGGCACGGGTGAACTTGACCGCATTCGATAGCAGGTTTACCAGAACCAGCCGGAGCATGGACCGGTCCCCATAGCAGACTGGCAGCTTATCGATCCTCCATTCAATCTCGCGGCCGTGGGTCTCGTGCTGCACTTCGCCCATGGCTTCTTTCACCAGCTGGTCGAGGTTCACCGCCGCCTTTTGCGTCTCCACCCGTCCTATGCGAGAGAACGCCAGAAGGTCGTCGATCAGGTTGCCCATCCGTTGCGCTGAGTCCAGGATGGTCCGCAGGTAGCGTTGCGCCTTGTCGTCCAGCTTCGAGCCTGCGGTTTTCTGCAGCAGCTCCGCAAATCCGGCCATATGGCGTAGAGGGGCACGAAGGTCATGGGATACAGAGTAGGCAAACGCTTCCAATTCCTTGTTGCTGCCTTCGAGCGCCAGGGACCGTTTCTCAAGTTCCTCATTGAGAACGCGAATCTCCCTGGCTTGTTGGGTTCGCTCCGCCACCTCCTGCTGAAGTTTGTCCCGGGCGGTCAATAATTCTGCTTCGATGTGTCGCCGGATTGAGGCAAACCATGTAGTGAGCACAGCGCCCGAGATCAGAACCACCAATGCGGGAACATCCTGGGGCCCGAAATCAAAGGAATATAGCGGCGGTGCGAAGAAATAGTCGAAGCAAAGGATCGCCAGCACAATCGACAGCACCGCGGGGCCGCTACCAGCCTGCCAGGCGGTGAGCGCCACAGCAAACAGCAAGAGCGCCAGCTCTGCGTCGTGGAATTTGTAGTGTTGCAGGAGCAGCCCCGGCAACACGGCAAGAAAGACAGAGACAACAGCAAAACCATACCGTTTAACGTTCGACATGATTGTCTGCCAATGGTGGGCCCACCTGGATTGAACCTAAAGCAACGGATTATGACTACTCTAGATTGCCGTCTACCGTGCCCACCGACTTTTATCCCATTGGTTTATAACAGACCATTGTCCGTGCCGTTCTTTAGCGTCCAGGGAAATGGTGTTTGTGTCTACTGTTCATGGTTTGCGGAGCCATGGGGAAGGCCGCGCCCCTGCGCAGGGGAGCCCCTACGTGTTCATCGATCAGGACGCCGTAGTGATCGAATGCTGCTTGTTTGAGGGCTAGCAATTGCCGATTTGATTCAGCCTCAGTGAATCCCTGGTCCCGGCTGAGCCCGTGGCGTAACCGTCGATCGCGACCTCCCTGGACTATTCGCCGCTTCGGACTTCCAACGGAGAAGTGTGAGGTATCTTGACGTACACAAAACGGATGAGCCAACTCTCCGCTAAAAGAACAATCACGGCGACCAATACGAATAGCAGATCGCCCTTGAGAAGCATCAGCCCCACGGGGATCAGCATCCCGGCAGCGATGAGCACCCCAAACCGCCATTGTTGGTCGCGGGTATAGAGCAGCGCATGGGCTGGCCGAAGGTTGGCAAACAACAACACTAAGGGAATTACATTGAGTACAAGCAGGACGATAAATGCGGTGCGGAGGATGGCTGTCGCCTGCGTTTGCCCCATCACGGCGGACAGGACAAGCAGCTCGCCGCAGCCCATCACCAGGGCCGAATTGGTGAGATAACCTCCCAACCAGCGCGCATCTTTCCAACCTGGTTGCGCGTTCGTGCTGAGCAAGACGCCCTTGTAGGCCGCAGAGCCGAAGCCAGGCAGCAATCCCACGATCACTGCGAGTATGCGAGCCCACTCGAAGTCCCACCCCACTTCGGCCAGCAGGCTGAGCGCCGCTGCCGCGGTCAGCGGGAGCGAAAAGATCGTCAGGCACCACGTGCCCAACGACATGGGCGAACTGGGCTTGAAAACCCTGAGCATGTGATGGAAGCGCAACGGATCGCCCAGATCCAACACCAGCAATCCGAGGTCAAAGATCAAAAGCACGAAAGCGACCGGATAAGCTACCTTTGCCACGCGCATGAAGATCCCGGGTGCCGCCAACTCGCTGACCGCGGCGGCCAGGAACAGCCCGGTCGCCATTCCGTTGAGCAAAGCGTCCCAGGCGATGATGCCGTGCCATCCCGGCACCTTGGTCACCGGCATATTCTCGTAGCCGGTCTCGCTCCCTTGTTCTGGCAAGGGAGGTTTGCTGAGAGCGTGCTGCGGTCTGGAGTCTGCGTGCATTCAGCGCTTCAAAAGAAACACCACCACGAGCAGTACGGCGATACCCGCCAGGCCGCCCGCGACGGAACGAACGTAATCTCCCATCATGTGCAGCCACGGATTGAACGGAGCATCCGGCAGGCCATAAACGGAAGGGCGATCGACCAGCAGATAGAAGGAATGCATTTCGGAATACGTCTCACTGGGGACGTCGCCATAAAGGTACGCCTGCGGGACGCCGCGCTCGTGAAGTTGCTCCACCCGTTTGCGGGCCTGCTCGCGAAGCTCATCGACCGGGCCGAAGTGGATGGACTGGGTTGGACATGCCTTGGCGCAGGCCGGCTCCAGACCGTCGCGCTGGCGATCGTAGCAGAGCGTGCATTTGTGCGAATGCCCGCCCATTTCGCTGCGAGTGATGACGCCGAACGGGCAGGCCGCTATGCAGCACGAGCAACCGTTGCAGATGTCAGCCTGTATATAAACGTTCTCGAACTCATTTTGAATAATGGCGCCGGTCGGGCAAGCCTGGTGACAAGGGGCCGCCAGGCAATGCTTGCAATGGTCGCTCATCATGAGCCAGCGGTTGAGAGGTGACTCGTCGGACGCCCCGTCCAGCGAAGGAATGTTGGTTGACGGTTCGAGGGAGAATTGCTCAATGAATTTCACATGGCGCCAGGTTGTCGCCGACAACTCCGTCGTGTTGTCGTAGCTATTGCCGGTCCATTCAAAGCCATCGGAGGGTAGCTGGTTCCACTGCTTGCACGCCACCTCGCAAGCCTTGCAGCCGATGCATACCGTGGTGTCCGTATAAAAGCCAGTGGGCGTTTGGGGCTTGGGCG
Source organism: uncultured Acidobacteriaceae bacterium (assembly GCA_964609355.1). Lineage (GTDB taxonomy): Bacteria > Acidobacteriota > Terriglobia > Terriglobales > Acidobacteriaceae > PALSA-350. Next base: position 9,032 of record CAZSUK010000372.1, read on the forward strand.
CTTCACCACGCAGGAACGGATAAATCACGCGTCCCAGCACCTCCGGCACCAGTCCGCGCGGTTCACCGCGCAGGAAGGGAGAGATCACGCCTGCCAGCAGCCTTGAGAGCGGGCCGCGGGGCGGATCGCTGGTCTGGGGTAAAGCGGACAGTTCCTGTTCTCTACTTGCCATGTCCGAGCCTTCCTTCTGGTTGGGCGCTGGCCGGCGTATCCGGGATCGGATCGAGGGTCGGCCAGTGCGCTGTGGGTACCGTCGGTTGCAGATCCTGACCTTCGAGGCGCCCGGCTTGGACTTGGCAAGTGAACGCCTTGCTTTCGTGCATGCTTACGTTCGGGTCGGCCAGGAGCGCGGTCAGATCGTTAGCGTTGCCGCCGACGACCTCCCCGGCGAAAGCCCAGTGGAACGGGAGGCCGATCTGGTGGACCACCCGCCCCTCGACGACAAAGGGCCGCAGGCGCCGGGTCACCATTGCTCGGGCCTCGATTCGACCGCGCGGCGTTTGGATCGTCATCCAGCCAGCGTGAACGATACCGCGCTCGGCGGCCAGCTCGTGGCTCAGCTCGGCGAACATCGCCGGTTGCAATTCGTTAAGCCAGCTATTGAAGCGGCTCATCGGGCCACTGAGGTAATGCTCAGTGAGACGGAACGTCGTGGCCACCACGGGATACTCGGCTGTCGGCATGTGGGCGATGTGGTTCAGCGGTCCTGCGAAAAAGCGTACTGTCGGGTTGGTATTGTGTTTGGGATAAAGCAGGTTGCCAAAC
>CAZSUK010000373.1:0-6542 GCA_964609355.1 uncultured Acidobacteriaceae bacterium
TCTCGCTGGGATCAGGCAGGCTGCGATGGTTGTCAGGAGCAGCAGTGCAGGCACGGTAATAAAGGTGACGGGATCCAGTGCAGTGACTCCATACAGCGACGATGCCAACAGCCGAGTCAAACCCAGCGCCATGACCAACCCCACGAAGAGCCCAAGACTTACCAACTGCAGCCCCTGGCGAACAACCCGGCGCATCACATGCCCTCTGGTAGCGCCTAGCGCGATGCGGACGCCCATCTCAGGCCGGCGTTCTCTGACCGAGTAGGTGATCAGGCCGTACAGCCCTACCAGGGCCAATGCGAAGGCCATCGCCGAAAAGATCGTCAGCACCATTGTTTGGAAACGGCGCCTTGCCGTGGAGTCTGAGACCACCTCGCGCATCGTGCGTACTTCTGTGAACCCGAGACTGGGATCGATGCGATGCAGGATCGCGACGTCTGCCGCAGCCACATCTTTGGGAGGCAGGAGGGAGCGAACCACGATGTATGCGTCGGCCTGGTCATCACTCAAAGGCTGAAAGAGTTGCGGGGACGCAGGCTGCTCCAGCTTGAAGTCCCGGATATCCCCAACAACGCCTACCACCGTCAGACCGTTCTTGTCCTGCGCTGCACGGTTGTCCGGTTGGTCGGTCCATACGTGTTTGCCAATGGGGTCACGTCCAGCAAAATACTTCTTAGCGAAAGCCTGATCAATGACAGCCTCCTTCGGATGTGCCGATGTGTCATGGTCTGAAAAAGACCGTCCTTCGATGACAGGCACACCCATCGCTGAGAAGTACCTGGATGTGGTGGAGGCGCCGTCGACCATCTGTCCTTTCTGGTTTGGGTAGCCCTCAACCCAAAAGCTCCCGACACCTTGATTGTCACCAAAGGGCAGGTTATTCACAGCCCCCGCTGCGAGGACTCCGGGAGCCGACCGAATCTGTTCCACAAGGGCGCGGAAGACGGCGGACCTCTGCGCCGGCTCGTGATAGCTGTCGGGGAGATCGATTTTCATGGAGAGCGTGGATGGTGAGAACCCGGTAGGTACCCCCTGCAGGTTGATGTAGCTCCTTATAAGCAGACCCGCGCCGGCTAGTAATACGACGACGGTCGCTACTTCTGCGACGATCAGGCTGCTGCGAAAACGGCCATTCCCGCCTGTTGCTCCTCTTTGGCCGCCCGACTTGAGAAACTCGACCAGGTTGATGCGCGAGGACGAAAGAGCCGGCAGAATTCCCGCTGCTATGCTGGTGAGCAACGTAATCGACACCGTGAACAGCAGCACTCTGAGGTTGAGCGAAGCCTCGTGCAACCGGGGAATATTTCCCGGGTCCAGCCGCAGAAGCATGTGCAGCAACACCCATGCCAGGCCGATTCCCGCTAGGCCGCCCGCGATCCCCAGCAGCAGCGACTCCGTCAGCATCTGATGCATCAGGCGCCGGCGCCCCGCTCCCAAAGTCGCGCGTACGCCCAGCTCATGGGTTCGGCTTGCGCTCCTCGCCAGCAGCAGATTGGCCGCGTTGCCACAGGCGATCAGCAGGACGAAAGAGACTGCGCCCATGAGGAGCAACATCAGCGGCCGCGCCGATCCTTCGAGCGTTTCCTCAAAAGGTTTCACATAGGCATACCAGCCCGCGACGTAGGTGGTGGGATCATGCAGCGGGTTCAGCCTTTCCATGATGGTGTTCAACTCCGCTTCTGCCTGTTTCGTGGTAACGTCTGGCCGCAGCCGGGCCAGAGCATAGGAGTTACTGCCAAGCCCGCGGTCAGCTTTCTCCTTATGCGAGAGAGCGAGCGGGATCCACACCTCGGTTGCGTCACGAGTGGGGCCGTAGTCGATATCTGTCTTGTGGGGATAGTGGAAGCTTTGCGGCATGATTCCAATCACGCGATACAGCTTGCCATTCAACTCCAGAGGCTTCCCGAGCGCATCTGCGTTTCCCGCGAACATCTGTTGCCAGAGTGAGTGGCTGATGACAACCGCCTGTTGATTTCCTGGCTCGGTGTCCTCGGACTGGATGGTTCGTCCTAGTTCCGGTGGTACTTCCAGCGTCGAGAAAAAATCAGCGTCAACACGGGCCCCGTCGATCGCGGTCTGTGCTTTCTGAAAAGTTAACTTGTACCTCGATGGCTCGAACTGCGTCATGGCTGAGAACGAATGGCTTTGCCGCTTCAGATCGACGAAATCAGCATTATCGGGAAGAACAGCGTCGGGTGGCACGTCGGTAAGCTGCCGATTGGGAGTGGTTAGATATAGCAGCCGGCTGGGGTCGCCATACGGCAGGGGCGGAAACAGCACAGCGGTTATCAGACTAAAGATTGCAGTGCACGATCCGATTCCCAACGCCAGGGTCAGGACCACAACCACGCTGAAGCCAAAATTCTTACCCAGAGAGCGAGCACTGTAGCGCAGGTCCTGGACTAGATCCTCGACGAACCGTGTGCCTCGCGCCTCGCGACACTGTTGGCCAATCTGTTCCTCGCCGCCGAGAGCGATTCGTGCCTTGCGCCTTGCTTCTTCCGGTGGCAATCCGGCCTGGACATATTTCTCGCTTTGGCGTTCGAGATGATACTGCAGCTCTTCCCGCATATCATCCTCCGCTCGCCGGTGACGAAGGAGCGCGCGAAGCCGGAAAATGAGGTCATGTAGCACAGATCTCCTCCTAAGCCATATCGAGGATCCGGTCAATCGCGTGGGTAAGTTTCCGCCAGGCGATCATCTCCGTCTCAAGTTGTTTGCGTCCCCGCGCGGTCAGCTCGTAATACTTCGCACGCCGGTTGTTTTCGCTGATCGCCCACTTAGCCTTGACCCATCCTCGACGTTCTAGGCGATGGAGCGAGGGATAAAGGGAGCCTTGTTGCACCTGAAGAGCGTCGTTAGAGATCTGCTGCAACCGTTCAGAAATGGCCCAACCGTGAAGAGGTTCGAGGGCCACGGCTTTCAGAATAAGCAAATCGAGCGTTCCTTGTGGTAGGTCCAGTCGCTCGTTTTCCATTGTTGGGTATCTCCCCTGACACTTCGACAACAAAACGCTAGCATAGCTTGCTGTAGAAGTAAAAGGGGAAGCTTGTCTACCTCTCTAGGGAGTCTCTTGTATTCCCGAGCAAACGACTTGCCTGTAACAAGGTCACGGGAGGAATCAACGCGCTTCGGCTCTATCCCGTCACCAGTCGCCGGGTGCCCCACGCCCCGATTTCCTGTGTAGTTTCGCGGATTCCGTGGTCTTTTCCAGAGCTGCGTACAGCAAATTCGGGGCATCTCGCTTGTTTTTTGCGAGATGTGGGATATCGCAGGCCTACCCCCTCAAGCTTGCATCGGTCCCCACAGATCCATCTGGGTGCCCCAGGTTCGCCAAAGCGTACCTGGGCCGAAAACGGTGGGCGAAGCCCCACCACAGCTTTTCATTACGGAGCCTAAACGTTGTCATCCAGAAGCGACTATAAATTGAGGCCTTTAGCCCTGGTGGCGGGCGTACTCATCACTCCATCTCAAAAGCCACATACTGCAGCACCGACTGCCGTTCCACCTCGAGCACCACCGGATCGCCGGGTTTCAATCCTGCGAGAATCTGCCGTAGTTGTTGCGAGTTCTCCAGCGGAGCGCCGTTCACAGCGCGAATCGCATCACCAGCCGAAAGATCCGCTGCGACCGCCGGTTCGCCACCGAGCAACCCAATAACCAGGACCCCACCATCGGAACGGAGATTCAGCATCGCCCCAACCTCAGAGTTCTTGAGATCCATCACAAAAACTCCCAGTGGCGCGATCAGGTCTTTGTCCGGCCGAATGAGATCTGACAGATTGTCGACCTGGGGCGGCGCCTTTACCGGCGTCACTGAAACCGTTAGCGGCTTGCCATCGCGCAAAATCTCCATACTGATTGCCGCGGACCGCTTGTGGACATAAAGAAAAGCGGTGTATTTGGGCAGCGAGTCCACCGCGAAGCCATCCATCGCGGTCACCACATCCTTTGCATGCAAACCAGCCGCGGCTGCCGGACCATTCGAATCAATGTCGGATAAGATCACACCCCAATCCTGCGTAAGCTTGAGCCCTGCAGCCAACGCCGGCGTGATGGATTGAGCATGAGCGCCAATCGTCACGTTGGCAACAATGCCATGTTCTCTGAGCTCGTGGTAAACCACCCGTACAAGTGGTTCCGGGATCGCAAAACCAAGCCCTTCGCTGCCTCCACCAGAAGTAACAATGAAAGTATTAATACCCACCAGGTTCCCGTTCCGATCGATCAACGGTCCGCCGCTGTTGCCGGGATTAATCGGAGCGTCGGTCTGCACATACACCATCGGACGATCCACCTCCGGTTGCCGTCCCACGGCGCTAATGATCCCCTTGGTGACTGTATGGTCCAGGCCCTCTGGCGCGCCGATAGCAACCACGGTTTGACCTAGGCGGAAATGAAACTGTTCCGGCAGCGAAATCGAAGGTAAGCCTTTGGCTTCAATTTTGATCAGCGCCAGGTCCGCGTAATGGGTGGTTCCGATCAGCTTCGCTTCGTACGCCCGCTGCGGATTGTGCAAGCGCGTATTACCGCTAACCATCTCCACTGTGGCCGGCGCGATGATCACCCGGATGCGCAGCGCCCCCGCAACCACGTGATTGTTGGTGATGATGTATCCATCTGGATCGACAATGACGCCGGAGCCGATCGATCGCTGCCGCACCAGGGCCTGCTGTGACGACCCCTGGTCCTTATCGTTCTCCGGCACACCGTAGCCCGTTACCTCAATTTCCACCACCGACTGCATCGCATGTTCGGCAACCTGATCGATGGCCTGATCGTAATCCTTGAGAATTTCTGTTTGATTTTGTCCGTGCAGTGGCAACGATAAGATCGTGCCCCCGAGAGCCAGCCAGATAATCTTTTTCATAGAAAACCTGTTCCTGGAAGGGCAAGGCTTCACCCGTGCCGTAAATGACCCTGCCGCACCCGGCTTTAGCCGCTGAGGCACGTTTTTTAAATCCTCTTTAGCCGCACTAACTAAAGCTGGGTTTTTGTAACGGGAGCGTATCGATCGGAGGGGCAGGCAGCTCATTGTCAGGCGTTTCCCATTTGAGAATCTTGAAGTCGAGCACAAAGATGGCATACATCACCGGCACTTGCAACTTAGTAACCACGGTCGCAACCAACAACCCGCCGATCTGCGCGTAGCAAAGCGGCTTCCACAACGGACCACCGTGCAGCGCCAGCGGCAGCAGCGCCAGCACAGTGGCGCCCACCGTAATCAGGACGGGCCGCAGGCGCAGGATGCCGGCATCAATCAGCGCCAGCTCGAAGTCGTCTCCCGCGGCGTGCCGTTCTTCAATAAAGTCGAACAGCACAATCGAGTGGCTCACGATCACACCAATCAGGCTGGCAACTCCCAAAAACGCCATGAACCCGAACGGCTCGCCCATAATCCATAATGCAGCGAATGCGCCCATCATGCCGTAGGGTGCGGCTGCCAGCACCAGCAGCGGTTTGATCGCGTTCTTGAACTGAAACAGCAGCGCAAGGTAGATCGCGGCGGTCGACACCAGCATCACCGTCGCTAGATTCTTGAAGCCATTTTTGGTCTTATCGTACTCGCCGCCAATCTGCATCCCGTATCCTGGTGGAAGCGAAGCTTGTAAGGCCTGTAACCGGGGCATGGCCGGTTTCAAAACTTCAGAACTCAAGTGTCCCGGAGCAGGGAAACTGCGGATATTCATCGTGCGAAACTGTTCCAGCCGCACGATACGGCCGTTTACCAGGTCATGATCGATATCCGAGATCTGCACCAGGGGAACCTTGGTGCTATCCTGCGACCCATAGACATACAAATTCTGAATATCGGATAGCTGTGAACGCTCATCCATCCGCAGCCGAGCGACAATCGGTATCTGCTTTTGCCCTTCCTGCAGAACACTCACCGTGGATCCACTCATACCCGCCGTGGATGAGTCGGCGACATCCATGTTGGTAATCCCAGCCAGGTTGGCGCGGTCCGGATCGATGGTCAACGAGATTTGCGCATTCTCGTCGCCCCACTCATTACGCGTGCGTTCCGCCAGCGCAGTCGTTCGGAAGATATCTTCTACCTTGCCGGCAATGCTCCGCAATGCGCGAATATCCGCCGCTTCGTCTTTTGCGTTTACGTCGGCGGTACTGGAAATCCGTATCTCGATCGGATAGTCAAGCGGGTTCGTCAGCAACTGGCGTGCATCCATGCGCGCGCCTGGAATGGACGAAGTCAGCAATGGCTGGAGCTCTCGAACGAACTGCGGAGTAATCTCCTTATCCTTGACCTCAATCAACACCTGGGCATAATTCAGCTGTTGCAACTGGGGAGAAGCCGAGAACCAGAAGCGCGGGCCCCCTCCGCCGACAAACGTGGTCACGTAGCGCAATACATCCCCGGGATGGTCCTTATCCGGGTGCTCCTGCGAAAACTGCTCAGCTTTTTCCCGGACAATCTGCTCCACCTTATGCGCCGTCTGATTGGTAGCCTCAAGCGTGGAATCGTTGGGAAGCCACACGTCGATGTAAGACCAATATTGAACATCTTCAGGAAAGAACGCACT
>CAZSUK010000374.1:0-2673 GCA_964609355.1 uncultured Acidobacteriaceae bacterium
CGATTTCCACGTCGCCCGCTGCAAGACGTTCCTCGATCTCGCGGCCGAGTTCGGAGCCAAAAACATCGTGCTGGTCCTGGGCGAGTACCTGTGGCAGCGCGAAGTTATCTCCCCCACAGATCAATGGGGATGGGCACTGGCTACTTGTCGCATTCTGGGCGATTACGCTGACCAGAAGAACGTGGATATCGCGCTGGAGCTTGAGCCTTTCCGGCTTAGCCTGCTGAACAATGTCGACGAGATGGTGCGCTTCATCGAGGAGTGTGCTCACCCCCGGGTGCGGGCGAATATCGACGTCAGCCACCTGGTCCTCTCCGATAGCGGCCCCGATTCCCTTCTCCGGCTGAAAAACAAGGCCATTCACGTTCACATCAGCGACTGCGACGGCAAAGTCCACGGCGATCTTCCTCCCGGAAGGGGCATCGTGAAATTCACGCCCTATCTCCAGGCGATCAAAGAGTTACAGATGGAAGGTGCGATCTCGATCGAATTGGAATACTCGCCCGATCCAGCGCGCATTGTTGAATGGGTGGAAGAAGCTTACCGGGAAACCGATCGCCTGCTGCGTCTCAACGGCTTGCGCGGATGAAAGTCTTCGGGTAACACCAATTTTTTTGCGGGAAGCGGATCGACGATGGGCCACGACACTCACATCCTCACTCAACCGCCAGTCAAGCTCGACTACAGTCTCACCGGGTTGAACTCTACTTTGGCCGTGGAGAGAGGACTTGCCGAGGCGGATTGGTATCAATCTGCCATTGCCCGCGAAACCATGCGCAGCCTCCTGGAGCGCCGCGATGGACCCGCGATCCGCGACACCATTCTCTGGTTTGCCCTCATCTTTGGCTTTGGTTTAGCCACCTATCGACTGTGGGGAAGCTGGTGGGCCATCATCCCCTATCTGCTCTACTGCGTGGTCTACGCTTCGACTTCCGATTCGCGCTGGCATGAGGCCGGCCACGGTACGGCATTCAAGACCGACTGGATGAACAGCGCGCTTTACGAAATTGCGTCGTTCATGGTCATGCGTGAATCCACCGTCTGGCGTTGGAGTCACACCCGCCATCACAGCGATACCATCGTTGTTGGCCGCGACCCGGAGATCGCAGTCCCCCGCCCTCCGGACGTGAAAGCCATCATCATGTCTTTTTTCAATCTCCGCGTGTATCCAAAATTCTTTGGCCACATGCTGCTACACTCCATCGGCCGCATGTCCGCGGATGAAAAAACCTACATTCCTCAGATGGAGTTTCCCAAGGTCTATCGCCGGGCACGCGTCTATGTTGCCATCTATGCCGTTGTCATTGGACTCTCCGTATATACCCGCAGCATTCTTCCCCTGATGTTCGTCGGCTTTGCCAACCTGTTCGGCACCTGGCTCCTGGTAACTTACGGTCTCACCCAGCACGCGGGCCTGGCTGAGAACGTGCTCGACCACCGCCTTAATTGCCGCACGGTGTACATGAACCCGATCCACCGGTATCTGTACTGGAATATGAACTACCACGTGGAGCACCACATGTTTCCCCTGGTGCCTTACCATGCGCTGCCGAAGTTGCATGCTGCCGTGAAGGACGATTGCCCTACACCGTATCCCAGCCTCGTTTCCGCGTGGCGTGAAATCGCTCCTACTATTCTTCGCCAGGTCAAGGATCCCGCGTATCACGTCAAACGGCGACTCCCTGAGCCCAGGCCGCGGTTGAAGGAAGGCTTCTATTGCTCGGCTGCGGAGCCCGACGCGGAAGGCTGGGTTGAAGTTTGCGGTGCGGCCGATCTGCGTCCTGCCGACGTCGTCCGCTTCGATCAAGGGAAGAAAACCTATGCGCTCTATCGTGATGAGGAGGGCCAGCTCTACTCCACCGACGGAGTGTGCACCCATGGCAACACCCACCTTTCCGAGGGCCTGGTGAAGGGAAAGATCATCGAGTGTTCCAAGCACAACGGTCGCTTCAACCTGCTCGACGGCTCGCCCGCCCGCGCCCCTGTCTGCCGCGGCCTCACCACGTATCCGGTCGAAGAGCGCAACGGCCGGCTCCGCCTCAACGTCATCCGAGCCGGCGGCGCCGGCGCCCGTACGCAGAGGGCCTCCAGATTTCGGGTCGTCAGCAATCTGAACGTCGCCACCTTCATCAAGGAACTCGTTCTCGAACCTTTGGATACGAACGAAAGAATCGCCTTTACGCCGGGTGATTATCTGCAGCTTGACATCCCGGCTTACGACGCGATTCCCTTTCGTGAGTTTGACATTCCAGAACCCTTTGCCACGGTTTGGGAGAACCAGCACGTCTTCGATTTCGTCGCGCGAAACCCGGAGACCGGCCGCCGCAACAACTACTCCTTCGCCAGCAATCAGCAGACCGAGCGCACACTACGTTTCAACGTCCGCATCGCGACGCCGCCGCCCGGCCAGGATTGTGCTCCCGGTGTTGGTTCCAGTTACGTCTTTAACCTCAAACCCGGCAACATCGTCTCCGCCATCGGGCCCTTCGGCGATTTCCACGTCAAACCCACTCAGCGGGAAATGGTTTACATCGGCGGGGGAGCTGGTATGGCTCCACTCCGCGCCCATCTCTCGCACCTTCTCGAGACCGAGCAGACCGCGCGCAAGGTGAGCTTCTGGTACGGCGCACGCTCGAAGCAGGAAATATTTTACGAAGACTACTTTCAGAGTCT
>CAZSUK010000375.1:0-21389 GCA_964609355.1 uncultured Acidobacteriaceae bacterium
GAAGTAAGGCTGGCGGAAACTGCCGATACCGCGATCGTCGAAATTCGCGATCATGGGCCCGGTGTTCCCGAAGAGCTGCTCTCCCAGATATTCAAGCCGTTCTTCCGCGCCGAAGAATCGCGAGATATTAACAGCGGTGGCATTGGGCTTGGGCTGTCGATCGCGATGCGGGCTGTTCAGGTACATCAAGGCACCATCACAGCTGAAAACGCAAAGCCGGGTCTTAAGGTGCAGATCGTGCTGCCGCGCCTACCCTCCACAGAGAAGGTGGCGATGCAGACCCTGAATAAGCCCATCTCCGTCTAGTCGATCAGTTCCTGTGCTGAGGCGGAGTTTCCGCCTCGGCGAATTTTTTATGAGCCAGGCGCAATTCGGTGATCAGCGAGGGTATCACGAGCTTAAGAATTATTAAGATTGAGTGCGCGACGGCGCGTTTCTAATCAAGAGAATGCTTCTCAAGTCGGCCGAGATCGGAAGCAAATCAAGGAGATAGACATGACGAAACGAGCCCTGGCCTTTACCTTCATCTTCGCTTTCCTTCCATTCGCTGCCAACGCCGCCCAAAACTCTGCCCACGTCGTACTCGACAGCACTGTAACGGTAGGAGCCACCGAACTGCCCAAGGGGACCTACAAGGTCGTGTGGACTGGAACCGATCCAAATGTACAGGTAACGTTCACCAACGGTGCCTGGACCAAAACTGTTCCGGCACACATCGTCGAAGGGCGGAACAATCTCGAAGCTGAGTTGACGAACGTCAAGGACAACAAAACGTTCTTGACCGCACTCCAGCTTAAGAACGCCACGCTGCAGTTTGGCGATAGCACGCACTCCGGCGAGTAAGACCATTCACACAGAAGCGCAACAACTGCTGGCAATCCATGGAATGACAATAGATCGGGGAAGAGTGAGCGCCCGTTCAACCTTCTCCGATGCTGTGCGAGCTGCCGCAATACGGACCTTCGAGGCCATCCTCAACCGCCGAGGGCGGGCAGCAGGGCGGCCCCGCCCATAAAGAAAATCACTCCAACCACCACGCTGTAGGTAGCAGTCTCCCCCACTACCCACTGCAGCAGTATTGGCTTGTTGGCGCTAAAACTCAGAACACCGACGATAGAAGCAGTCATCAGCAGGTTCATCGTAATCAGCCCTGCGAGAAAGACCCCTAAGCCCACCAGCCCGAGGGATGCTCCGCCAAGATTGGCAGCCAGCAAGAAGATAAGCAACTGGCTCGGGGTCTCTGCGCCAAGCCCATGGATAACACCAATCAGAAACACGATAGATGGATTGTAGGGTTCTCGCTCTCGCTTAGGCATCTCGATAGGGCCGCGATCGAAGAGGCGCTGCAGCTTCCAGGTAACCCATTGGATAATGCTAATCAGGATGGCCGCCCGCGAACGGGGCAGCAGCCCATCCTCCTTTTTCCGCAACAGGCTTCCCAGTACGTAAATTCCAAGCAGGACTAATGTCGCTCCGACCGCACGCTCTGCCCAACGATCGATCTGTCTGGGTAGCGAATGTTGAAACAGAATGACGGCGCCGCCAAGGGCGCCTAAGGTGACGGCGTGGCCAAGTATGTAAACGAACCCCATCTGCATAGCCGACCTTTTGGAAGGCTCCATGCTCGTGATGTCTGAGATGGCCGCGATATGGTCGTAGTCAAATCCATGACGGAAACCCAATATACCCGCCGAAACAAATGCAAGATCCAGAGTGCTCAACGACATCCTTGTTTATCCTTCTCTTGAACGTTAGTCATCTGTAACGGCTGTACCATATGGGATCAAAGTCTTGATCTGATCTGTTCCCGAGATGCCAATAATCTTCCAGCGCCCATCGCTCTTGCTGAGATGAAGGGTTTGTACCTCATTTCGATTGGCATAGACATATTCGATCCTGAGGCGCGCCTCCACATCACTGGGCTGATCGGCGACAGAAAGTGCGACGCTTTGAAACGAAGAACTTTGCGCAGTCAAATAAGTGGCAAACTGTGTTTTCCCATTCTCTCGAATCACCTGCTGGATCTGCTGCTGGAGCGGTCCCGAGAATGTATCGACATAGACGGCTGTGTCACCGGCGCGGGCGGCATCAAGCATGCCGTAGACCGTGTCCTCCGGACTCGCGGCCCTCGCTCGTGAGTGAGAGAACAGCGCGCTCACTGTCCCTGGCACTCGCCAGCCATGGCTACGAAGGTAGACCAGGCTAAACAGGATCAACAGAAACCATCCGGTCAATAGCGCGGGGCGTTTGACGAGATTCATCTCTGCGATGCTCCATCAGCATTAGCCGGAGGGGTTGGCGTGGAGCTCTCTTGCCGTCCAATCACACTTAGATCAAGGTTGCTATTGGCATCGACAATCAGCTTCTTCAATTTAGGAAGGATCAATTCCATCGCCTCGAGATACACCCGCGTGCTCGTCACTTGCGGAGTCTTGCCGTATTCCGCGGCGACGGCGGTAAACCGTGCGGCGTCTCCTTGAGCTCGCTTGATTTTTCCATCGGAATACGAGTGAGCCTGATCGAGCAGCTGGTCCGCCTCACCGCGGGCTCGGGGCAGAAGGTCATTGGTATAGCCGTCGGCCTCATTCACGATGCGGAAGGCGTCGGAACGCGCCCCGGCGACGCCGCGGAATGCCTCCGCAGTCTCAGGCGGCGGCGATACGCTTTCAATGTTGATACTGGAGAGCAGGGCTCCCGTACGGTAGCCATCGATGATTGTCTGTGCCGACTTCAGTACATCACTTTGTATGGCTAGTTTCTGCGTGGTTAAAATGTCGTCGACCGTGGTGTGGGCGATGCGTCGAACGAGCTCAGATTCAACCGCCAAACCGACGGTCCGATCGGCATTTTGCGCTTGAAACAGAAAATCTCTCGGGTTGCTGACGGAGTACTGGATGACGACCCGAATATTCAATAGATTCTGATCCCCGCTGAAGAACTCGGAGTTGGCCGTCTGGGTTCGGCCAAGGATGCTGTCTGGGATCTCTCCTCCTACGACCCTGCGCCGCAACTCACGCACCTTGAGCTTGTAAACGGTGTCGATTGGCCACGGCAAAGCATAGTGAATGCCGGGGAAGACACGCGGCTCAACGACTTTACCCCATTGCGTAACCAATCCCTGTTGGTCGGTCTGAACGATATAGATTCCCGAAAGCAACCAGGCAGCGAGGAGATACCACAGGATGTGACGATATCGCCGGCCCCTGGGGGGTGTCGGTGTGTCCGCCGGAATTGCAGCCGGCACAGGTGGAGAAATGAGTATGCTCATTTCGAGGCTGCCTGCCCTTTCGTCAGGATCTTCAGCAGGTCAGAGTCAGAGCTGAGAATAATGGTGGTTTTGTCATCGAGGATCTTCTTGTACGACTCAAGCGTCCGGGTCAACTTGTAGAACTGTGGATTCCTGGAATACGCCTCACCATAAATGCGGGTCGCTTCTGCGTCGCCCTTGCCACGGATCGTTTCCGCCTCCTTGTACGCTGCGGAGAGGATCCCTTCCTTCTCGCGATCTGCATTGGCGCGAATGGCCAACGCTTGCTCTTCACCTTCTGCGCGATACTGCATGGCAATCCGGCCGCGCTCTGCCCGCATGCGGGCAAAGACGTTCTGTTTGTTCTGCTCCGGCAAATTAAGCCGCTTGATGCGTACATCCTCAATGCTGAGGCCGTACTGCTGTAAGGCGGCGCGATCGCTGCTGGCAGTAATGCTCTGCAGTATCGAGGCACTCTGCAGCTTATCCTTGTCCGTCGAAACCAGGGCATCTAGATCCTCATTGCCAAAGGCGGCGGAGAGGCCGGACCAGATGATGTCGTGCAGGCGCATTTCCGCAGAGGGAACATCTCCTACGCTCTGCAGAAAACGGCTGGGATCTTCAATGCGCCAGGCAACATAGTTCTCGATGACCAGGTTTTTCTTGTCACGCGTAAGAAACTCCGATGGCGCAGGATTGTAGATTCTCAGGCGCTTGTCGAAGCGGAGAGCGGACTGGAAGAACCATTTCACGTGAAGTCCGGCTTGCGTAACCGTCCGCACCGGCCGGCCAAATTGCGTGATCAGGGCGAATTCCGTTTCGCTGACGGTGTAAAGCGACAGCGAGGCGAGCACCACGCCCAGGCCAGCAGCAATCAACAGCGTTTTGTTGCGTGTCATACCGGTTTACTCCGAGGGTAGTGGCCGAATTCCATTCGGCAGTTGGACACCGTTCTGCAACAGGTACAGTTGACGTTTGCTGGTAGTTTTGTCGACGATCAACTTGTTCCGGCCGGGAAGTACCTGCTCGACTGTTTCTAGGTAGAGTCGTGATGCCGTTACGTCCGGAGCCAGCCGATAGGCGTCGGCGGCAGACTCAAAGCGGCTGGCATCGCCGCTGGCGCGCGACGTGCGCCCCACCTGGAATGCTTTGGCATTTTCGAGCATTGCGGCCGCGTTGCCGCGAGCAAGGGCAATCTGTTCGTTGCTATACCCCTCTGCCTCGTTGATCAGACGGCTCTTCTCCTCAAAGGCATCGGACACTTCCCGGAAGGCATCGACCACTTCAATCGAGGGGTGAACATCCTCCAACTTCACCTGCAGCACGCGAACGCCCGCGCCGTACCGGCTAAGGCGGTCCTGCAATTCCTGCCGCGCGGCGGCCTCAATCCCGCGCCGGTTCCGGGTCATCACATCGTCGAGCGACGATGAGGTCACAACGCTCTGCATCACCGCTTCCGCGGCGGACCTTACGGTAAGATCTGCGTCGACCTGCCGAAAGAGAAAATCGTCGGGGTGCTCGGGGATGTAGTGCACCGTGGCATTGAGTTCAAGCATGTTCTGATCGCCGGAGAGCATCAAGGACTCTTCCGGAATGTTCTGAAAACGGCCACTGCGGTGCTGCACGTTCCATTCGTAGGCCGCCGGTTCACCCACGCCATTTCCGCTGGCATTCGATCGAAATCCAATCTCCACCACGCGCACCCGCTGCGCTCGTACGCGGATCAACGTGTCGATAGGCCAGGGCAGCTTATAGTGCAGGCCGGCCTGGCGATCGGACGGCAGTTTCCGTCCAAAGCGCTGAATAACGCCGACCTCATCTGTGCTGAGCATGTAAATGCCGCTCAGTGCGTACAGAGCGATCGCCTTGTAGAGAAGCGGTTTGCGGATACGCGGCCATAGCGCTACGAAGCGGGTGGCAAGCGAGCT
The DNA here is from genome assembly GCA_964609355.1 of uncultured Acidobacteriaceae bacterium. Taxonomy (GTDB): domain Bacteria; phylum Acidobacteriota; class Terriglobia; order Terriglobales; family Acidobacteriaceae; genus PALSA-350. Next base: position 5,176 of record CAZSUK010000375.1, read on the forward strand.
GAACTCAAAATGTTCAATCCGGTCATTGATCCAATGAATGCCCTGGCCGATCCGTTGGCCGAAGGGGAGCCGCTCCCATTTCGCGGCCAGCCGTTGTTTCCATTCCCCGGCCGAGGAAACATGGAGCAAGCGCAGCGAGTTCATCATCACCAGGAAGGAAGAAAGCTGGTGGGTGACAGCGGCGCCTACCGGACCAATCTTGCCGGTTGCTGCGCACAGAACAGCGGTTGCATTAAAAAGGCCGGCGAAGAGAAATATGTTTTGCCAGGCGGTGCGGACCGCGCTCCGGCTGACGCGGAAGAACTCCGGTAGCCGCTCCAACGAATGAGGAAGGTAGACGACGTCGGCCGCTTCCGCAGTGACGTCGCTGGCTCCGGCCATGGCAATCCCGACATAGGCCGTAGCCAGAGCCGCTGCATCGTTCAGGCCATCGCCCGCCATGGCAGGTCTGTGGCCTTGTGAGCGGAGCTTCTCCAGCAATTCCACCTTCTGCGCCGGGAGCAGCCCGGCCTCGAGATGAGAAATCCCCAGTTGCTGGGCGATCAACTCTGCCGCTCGCTTTCGATCCCCGGTAAAGATCCTTTGATCGGTCAGGCCAAAGTCGCGCAGCGTGGAAAGTGCTTCGCGAGCTCCTTCACGCATGTGGTCGCGAAAGAGAATTGCGCCACGAAACACTCCCCCATCGGCCACAAGCACAGGTGTGGCCCCCTGTTCGTCGGCATCGTTGATAAATGATTCGAGCCCGGTGACGCCGTTTTCCCGCAGGAACTCCGCATTGCCGGCGAGAATCTGACGCCCATCCAGGTAGCAGAACGCGCCGCGCCCAGGGATAATCTCAGCGCTTTGCGGAGCGCGCGGAGTGATACGCCGCCGATCAGCCTCACTCACAATGGCTCGCGCCAGCGGGTGTGAGGAAGCATGTTCGGCCGAAACTGCCAGGGAGAGAAGCTCCTCTGATGTCACTCCAGCGGAAAGCACCTGGGAGATTTGTACCTTGCCCTCGGTGACGGTGCCTGTCTTGTCGAAAACGAGCACGTCCGTCTTGGCAGCGCGTTCAAGAACGTCGCCGCCTCGCACCAGGATCCCGCGCCGCGCCAACCCGCCAATCGCGGCGACCATCGCTGTGGGCGTCGCCAGAATCAATGCGCAGGGGCAGGCGACAATCAGCACAGACACAGTTCGCAGCCAGTCGCGGGTGAGGCCGTAGGTCAGAGCAGCGGAGAGCAGCAGCGCGGGAAGAAAGTACTTGGCGTAGCGATCGGCAGTCCGCTCCACCGGAGAGCGCCGCTCGCTGGCCTGCTTAACCAGTTCGACCACCTGGGCAAGTGTCGTATCTGAGCCGCTGCGGGTAACACGAATGCGAAGCAACACATTCTGATTCAGCGTTCCCGAAAAAACCTCATCGCCCGGTTTCTTATCCTGAGGCAACGGCTCACCGTTGATCGAACTCTCATCAACGGTAGAGAAGCCGCTTTCGATCACGCCATCGGCAGGAATGCGCTCCCCGCTGCGTACCAGAATCGTATCGCCAGGGTGCAGCTGTTCCGTCGATACGGTCTGTTCATTTCCGTCACGAAGCAGGGTCGCTGATCGCGGCATCTGCTCGACGAAGCGTTCGATGGCCGCGGTGGTTCGTTCCGCCGCATACGACTCCAATCCTTCGCCGACGAGCACGATAAACATAGCCTCGGCAGCCGCCAGGTATTCACCCACCAGCAGGGCGGCGACTACGGCCACGCAAAGAGCAATGTCGGCGGAGATCCGCTTTTCCAGAAGCGCCTGGATGGAACCGTAGAAGGTCTTGTACCCGGCGAGCAACGTAATAATGATCGCCGTGTTCACTCCGAACACGGTCCTGAAGATCCCGAGCCAGTTGAGCAGCAGCAGAATGCCCACGCCTGCCGCATAGGAGTAGTAGAGAATTCGTTGCCGCCGCTCGTCGCTCATTGCGCTAATGACTCCTTTTTCCCAGGACTGCCGCCTTGGCAATTGCCGCAGGAGGCCGACAACCGTACTTCTTGCCCTACCACAAAGGATGGGGCACCCGGTCCTTTGTGGCAGGGCAAGAAATACTCGCCTCTACCATCAGATCGCTCGCATCAGTCTCCTTTGTAGGTGATCCAGAATGGAGAGACCCAAACAATCTCTCCGTTGTCCTGCTCACCGCGCACGTAGTAGTAGCTGTTTTTACCCTTGTTCGGTTGGTTGTCACGCCAGGTAAATTGGACGTTCTGCGTATCTGGCGCATTGGAGTACACATACTTTCCGTCACGAATGATCACCACCTTGGCAAACTTCGAAGTCCCTTCCAGCTTGATGTTCAGCGTCGGTAGCGTGGTGGTGGAGAATTCGTCGCCTGCCAGGTAGTCCCCGCTTCTGACGTCGGCAAGAATCTCATCCGTGGCGGCGTACACGTGGCGCTTGCGGAAACCGTCGATCAGCGATTCGCGGGTCACATCCCCCTTCACCACAATGTTTGCGTAGCTGATGTGCGTGGACACGTGATCAGAGCTCGATTCAAAGCCGAGGCGGTAGCCTTTGTCGAGAGCCAGGCTGATGAATCCTTTGGGGCGCCATCCGCCGATAGAATCCTTCTCGCTGTTCGCCCGCGGCCCATCAGGGATTTCGTAGTTCTGTCGCATGCCCTGATAGATTTCGACAACCGGTTCGACTTTAGGGTCGTTGTCGCGCCAATCGGTGCCCATCGAGGTTGCGCTGGTGTGTGAGGCCGAGACGCCGTCGAACTGATGCAGATACGCATAGAGCATCTGCGTATCGGGTGCATGCGCGAAGTCGTTCTCCGAAGAGAGCGGCAGCCGGGGCAGCGGCCGGATACCGCGCTGCGCAAAGAGCACGTTACGGTGTCCTTCCGGATAGGGAACACTGCGTTCGTAAGCGAACAGTGGTGTGAACTTACCCGGCGCGTAAAACACGTCGGTCAACTTCTGAATAATCCACCAGGAGTATTCACGGCCGGCACCATTGTCATGGTCGCAGCAGCCAATCCAGTCCATGTCCGCGGCATCGAGTACGTAGCGCCATTGGTCGAGCAGTGTGCCGTCTCCACCGCCGTCCATAGATACCTCGCTGTGACGATGGAATTCGCCGCGCACGATGTGATAGGAGCCGTCAGGCCCTGCCTTATATTCGCGAATCGCCTTTTTCCCGGCCACTTCGACGCTCTCCCATGTGGACGCGGAGGGATTTCTCTCCGACTGGGAAAGCGCGACGACGGGGAGCACCTGGTCACCCGGGCCAAGATCCAGTTCCTGGCTCCATAGGTCGTTGTTGTAGGGATCCTTCGTTCCTTCACGCTCGCCCATGATCGAGCTTGCGGGCACGAATTTGCGGCGACCGTCCGACGAGTCGACGATCAGCAATCGCCCGGCTCCAGTCGAAAGCACTGCCGGACGATTATCAAGCAGGTTGTCAGAGTGATCGAGATAAATGGGCTTGGACCATTGCTTGCCATCGAAGGAGATCACATACTCCGACCACACCGTGCCGATAGGACTCCACCAAACGGGATGAGCGGTACGGAAGGCGATGGATACGCGCCCGGAGTCGTCGATGGCCAGACGGGGCAGGGTGTTCTTCGCAGTGGTTTGCACGCCCCCCTCGGGAGCCTGGTCGGGCTTACGGGTCACTGCGCTTTGCGTGTCGGGGTCGCGCGGTTCTCCGTCCAGCTGGCTGCCGGTGGCATCCGGGCGTGCAGTGGGTACGCCGATGAGATTCTTATCGATCGACGACTGAATGGTGACCAGCCGTCCATCCGGCTCGAGCGCGCGCAAGCGAATCGCGCGGCCTTTATAGAGTGCAATCCCCGGGCTCGAGTAGGCGCCGAAGTCCTGACCCCATCCTTCGCCGCCTTCTTCATAGGCGACCCAGAGACGGCCCTTGGGATCGAAGGCTATCGACGGATAAGCTTCATAACGAGCCGAGGCAGCGATGGGAACCTCCGCCTCCCACGAGTTGGACCAGATGCGCGCATAGACGTCATAGTTGCCATTGCGGTACGAGTCCCAGGCCACAGCGACGCGCCCCGCCTTGTCCGCCGCAATTGCCGGGTCCCACTCATTCTTGTCGGAGTTCGAGATCTTCTCCGGCGAGCTAAACGCCTTTCCATCCTGATGTGCGGTAAAGATGGCCGCCCGTCCGTCGCGCCATCCCTGCCACGCGACCCAGACTTTGCCGTTCGAATCGGTCACTGCGACTGGATCAATATCCGATCCGCTTTCTTTGGAAATCTGGATTTCTCCCTGTGGTCCTGACTGGTCAACCAGGCCAGCGAAAATATCGAAGTTGCCACCTCGATTTTCCGACCAAAAGACCCAGGGGCGCCCGCTCCCATCGACCGCGACCGCTGTCCGGTATTGATCTTTGCCTGCTTTCGTTACGGCGACGGGCGGCTGCCACGCTCCGCTTGAGTACTTTTGCAGCCAGATCTGGTCTCCACCTACAGGTTGCCGAAGTGGGAAAAAATCTTTCAGCGGCTCGTGCAGAGGCGCGGCTAACTTCACATGGTCGGGGCTATGGTGGAACTCGACATAGGCCAGCCAGGCGTCCCCGTTCTTATCTCTTGCAATCGATGGATAATCTTCCTCCTCGGGCGTGCTGGTCAGGCGGTAGGCGGCCGGCACTCGATCGATATAAACCCTCTCTCCCAGACGGTAAATGCCCTTACCGTAAGAGAGATCAGAAGCGCGGAATTTGAAATCTCCCTGTGCGGTGGTGAAAGAGAACTCACTGCTCTCGGTCACTCGCTCCACCGTCAAAATTAATCCATTGGGAACAATGGGCGCGCCGCTGCCACCGGAAGAGCCGATGAAACGGATATCTGGATGGGTGGAGAGATGGAACAACTGTCCGTCGATATTATCGCCGGCAGCGAACTTCCACTCGTTGGCCGTAATCTTACCGACTCGCTCTCCGGAGAAGGTTCCATCCCACCGGGTTGGTGCAGTATCCGTTACGCCAAACAGCACACGATACGAGACCGTGCTTTGTGCATGCAAAGAGATGCTAAGAGCGAGTGGGAAATAACCCAGTAAGGCCAGCAAAGTCTTCTTCACAAAAAGCTCCATGGCAACGCGCTGCACGCTGGGGCGTCAGGCGGCTTTGAACAGGGATTCACGTGGGGAAAGAAACCTTCCCGCCCAACGTTAAGCATTGGGGACACATCGGGAAAGGCGTCTAAAGATCTAAAAGGGGAAACTGAGAATGAAGGTCAACAACAACAATGAGGAGGAGCCTGCTCAATGCGCAGCCGGAGAGCGTGGGGCCTTTGAAGTTCAATTCGCATAAGGGATACGCGTCTCCGATGACAATGATGGATGAGGAGTAAACCGTAAGTCAAAACTTTTGAAGAGAATAACATCCTTATCGCGCAATGAGCGCAAATATTTGTTTTCTTATTTTGAATTTCCATCGCCCGCGTTAGCTCCTCGGATCTAACTGCGTGAAAAAGTGCAACGCTGGCTTGCAAAACTGCGAGCCAGCGTTGCCGTCGAGAAAGAAATCAGAACGCGAGATGCAGGGCCAACTGCAGAATTCGGGACTGGTTGCCCGTTTGTAGCCCGGTCACCTGGCCAAAAGCGCCGTTGCCATACAGGGTGTTAGGGTTTGCCAGGTTGGCGTGGTTAAAGACATTCAGAGCCTCGGCCCGGAACTGTAGCGTGGTTATTTCAGCAACCTTGAAATCTTTCAACAGGGATGCATCTGTAGCGGCCAGCGCCGGTCCTCTCCCGAATGTGCGGCGAGCATTACCGAAGGTAAACGCAGGATTTTGTGCAAATGCGGAAGTATCAAACCACTCGTGTGTCTTCTGTGCCCTGGGGCGTGAGCCAGAAAGATCATTTGGATTACCGACCAGGTTTGGCCGAACTCCATCGGAGTATGTTCCTGTGTTATTGGTGGAGTCGAGGACGCCAAGCGCTGTTCCAGAGTGGAGCTCTGAGATCGCCCCGACTGTCCAACCAGCAGCGAGCGCGTTCACTAGAAAGGAGCTGGGATGAATCCATTTTCCCGGCCCTATCGGAAGCTCATAGAGTGCACTCCCAATCACGCGATTGCGAATATCGTTCCCTGAAAGCCCAAACCGGTCCCGCGGGTTGTAGTAATCGGTGAATGCATCGTTGGTTCCCGAATATCCTGCGTTGTAGTTCGCGAGCTCATTTCTCGACTCCTGGTTGTCAATGAACTTTGACCAGGTATAGTTCAACGCATACTGGAAACCGCCCGCGTAGCGCTTTTTTATGCCCGCATTAAACGCGTTGTAGCCGGATTGCCCCACGTCCGCCGCAATGATGCTGACGTTCCCGAATTGCGGGAATGGGCGAAGCGTTTGCGTGTTCTTGGTCGTTGGCAGCAGGGCCATGTTGGCGGGCGAGACCTGGTTGGTGTTTTCCGCGTTGGTGGCAGACAAATGATGGCCAAAAGTTCCCAGGTAACCGAGGGTCAGCAACACCTGATTGCCTACCTGCTGCTCGATGTTAAGGCTTCCCTGGTACAGATAGCCACTTACCCGATCGCGCTGAAAGTATTGCGGAGCCTGGACGACCTTTTGGCCCACGGGCACGGCGCCGTAGGCGGGGGTTAATTGCGCCGGAGTGGGAATGGCCGCCGTTCCCGTGCCTTCGGTTGCGTTGTTCTTCAATACAAATGCGGGTGTCCCCGTACCGGCATTGGGAGAGGAAAGGCTGATCTGCTTAGCAAATCCGGTATAGGCGACGATCGGGGTGGCCTGATCATATTCACCAGGATAGAGAATCGCGGCGCCCCCGCGCACGACCGTGCTTTGGCTGGCCGTATACGCGAAGCCGAGATGGGGGCCGATATTGTGGTAATCCCAATTATTCGCATACTTGCTCACGCCGTTCAGCCCGGAGAATTGGATAATTCCAGGGGTGCCGGATACCGGATTGATGGTTGTCGGGTCAAACGAGTTCTGGCGGTTGTGTTCTTCCGCGCGCGGCGCGTCGAGATCGTAACGGATGCCGACGTTCAAAGTAAGTCTAGGTGTCACACGCCAGTCATCCTGCGCATAAAATCCCCATGAATATGATGTCGTGAGCAATGTTTCCGCCTGTTGCAGGGTGGCAGAATTCACCCTGCCAAGCAGGAGATTGGCCAGGCTACCCAAAGCTGGATTAGTGCTGATACCCGTATTGGTGAATGCAAAGGAGCCACCCGCGGTGGGGAAGTAGTTGTCGGTGTTATTCGATGTGCGCAGTTCTCCGCCGAATTTGAATTGGTGGTTGCCTCTCTGCAGAGAAATGTTATCCACATACTGGTTGCTGTTAATCGGTGTCTGCAGCCTTTCCTGCTGGGTTGTATTGCCGAAACCTGCGAGCCCGGAAAGAGTAACTGTGGGGAAAAAGGCTGCGTTGGTTCCCTGGATGCCAATCTGAGAGGCCAGGGTTGTGTTGGCTCCGGCGGAGATGCTCAAAGCCTGCCTGCGCGAGTATGTGAAACGAAATTCGTTGATCAACGTCGGTGTGAAGTTGTGGTACCACGTGCCCGAAGGATTGTAATAGTAGTTGTGCGCCAGCACGCCAAAATTGTCGGTTCCCGGAGTCGGGTAAATCGAGGCGGTGGGCTCATGATCGGTTTGTGCTAAGAATCGGCCAAAGATGCGATCCTTCTCGCCGAATACATGATCAATCCTTGCAACGTAGACGTCGTATATACCCTGGGTTGGATCATTGGCGCGGAAGTTGGAGATGTTTGGCGCCGCGCCGGCGACATTCGGTGCAGGATACAACTGCACCAACTTCAGCGCCACCGGGTCGAGTTCATCCGGCGGCAGAACGTTCAACCTCCCGTTGTACGCCGCCTGCTTTCCGGTGTTCGGATCAATGACCGGTGTGGAGAAGGCTGAGAAGTCGCCTGTGATTTCGGCGGGGGTCGGTACGTTGATAATCTGAGTGACGCTCGAGGTTTGCCGGCGGCCCTCATAGTTGAAGAAAAACTGTGTTTTGTCCTTCTTGATAGGCCCCCCGAGGCTGGCGCCGAATAGGTTGTAGCGAAGTTCCGGGTTGGTCTTGGAAAAGTAGGGTCTGGCCTGCAAGTCGTCGTTTCGGAAGTATTCGTATGCTGCCCCGTGGAATTGATTGGTCCCTGACTTGGTCGTCATCTCGATCACCGCGCCGCCACTGCGGCCCAGCTCCGCCGCGTAATCGCTGATGGAGAGATTGAACTCCTGCACCGACTCGATTGGTGGGTCAAACATGAGCGTGGGAACGCCGAGCAGAAGATTTTGGACGTTTCCCCCGTCCACCAGGTAGTTGGCGTTATTTCCGCGGCCGCCTCCCACCGCAAAGGTTGCGCTCGATCCCGTGCCGTTGCCGACAACAAACCCGCTTAAACGCTGCAGCTGGGAAGATCGGCGGTCAATCAGCGGCATATTCGTGATGGTCTGGTTCTCGACCACGTCTTCTACCGCTGAGGACTGCGATTGCAAGAGGGGAACGGTAGCATCGGCACTTACGGTCTGGGTGATTGCACCCACAGCCAGAGTCACGTTGACGGTGCTGACGACTCCCGTTTCGACGATAATCCCTTTTTGATCCTGTGTTTCGTAGCCGTCCTTCTTGACCTTTAGATCGTAATGTCCCGGCAAGAGGAGAGGAAAAGAGTAGTAGCCTTCGTTAGTCGAATGCTGTTGCCGGGTATCACCGCTTTCCACACGGGTGAGCGTCAACTGTGCGTTCGGAACCACCGCTTTGCTTGTATCCAGCACCTGGCCTGAAACTTGAGAAGTTTGTGCAAAAGCGGAGCAGGAGCCGAGCAGAACCGCCAAACCGCTGATTAGGAAAGTATATTGGATGAAAGAAAGCGAATATGTTTGCAAAGAGCGGAGAGACATGGCGACGCCTTTCTTTGTCGTCAGGGACGAGGACCACCGGCGAACCTCGGGTTCAAGCCTGTGTTGATAGCCCAGACTGATAACCGGCGGGCGAGCCTGGGCAGGGGCCGAGGGCTCGTTGGACATCTTCACTATCAGTGAAGATGCATTAGCAAAATGGAAAAATTGCCAGGCAGGAGGCCCGGCACAGCGAACAACATCGCTTGGCCGTGCCGTAGTGTGTTGCGGGTTGTGACGTACGTTCCATGTCGATCAAGATCGTAGGTTGCTAAACCTGTATGGGCAGCTTACCGAGTTCCAATTCCTGGATGGATTCTGTTGAATTGATATCGGTTTTTACCACCGGACCGTCGGCGGCTAACTCACTGCCCGCAATATTCGATTTGAAAATTGGCCACAAGAGCTGGGCGTACCAAGGATCCCCCTCGTAGTGCGAGATGCCATACTCTCGGGGATATTGGCGGGAGATGTGGGCAGTTCCAAAGATCACGTCCCACAGAAAAAACATGTTGCCGAAGTTACCCTTGTAGAAACCGATTCCATCATCTGTGCTCGAGGCATGATGCGCATGATGCGTCGCCGGTGTCGAGATGACTCGCTCGACCGCCCAGGCAATCGGGTGAAGCGCCGGATATCGGTAGAGCGGCTTGTCCCAGGGAATACTGGAATGGGCCAGCGTGGTAATGGTGGACTTCACGCCGAGTACGACGACCGCGGCTGGTCCAAACCCAAGATACACAAGGCTGCTGGTGAGATAGGTCTGCGAGAAAAATATAGAGTAAATGGCATTTTGACGTCCGGCCATCGACATACCCATGTAGGGAGCCGAGTGGTGCGTCCGATGAAATCTCCACAGCCATGGAATCTCGTGATGCACCCGGTGGTACCAGTACTGGGTAAGATCGTCCGCAATGCAGAGAATGAGAACGCCCCAGAAGAACGAAACCCAGCCAAAGACATTGTCTTGGCGTGGAAATAGAAGGGGAAGCGCCGTCAGGCTGAACCAGGCAAAGAATGGGGCAAAGACCAGTTTTGGAATCGCGAAGGACGCGAGATCAAGTGCCTTTTCATTGCGGGTCCACTCGCGACCATAGAGCCCAAATGAAAACTCAACCACACCAAGAACGATGATGAAGAGCATGAACCAGTAGCCATGTGTATGGTCTGAAGAGGCATGGTGGATGCCTGAGGCGCTCCCTGTAGCGGACCGCGCATTCTCCCAAGGCTTGCTGCCGCTTAGGTACAGCGTAAGAAACATCAGCAGCACGGGCAACGCATAGATGAATAAGCTGAGAGCTGCGTTCCTTATCATCCTGCGTTGAACAGTGGGATCCATCTTCATAATCTGCTCGCAATTCCTCTCTCGCTGGTGCAGCTACTGACCCAGCAGCCTTTGCGTAATCCATAGCCCCCCGGCAAGGATCAACAGGGGCACCAGGGTTACCGCGGCTCCGACAGCAATTTTTCGCAACAACAAACTAAAATCCGCAATCCGCATAGGTCACACATCGGAAGGCAAGTAGCTTTAAACGCAGTACTTACCTCGGGCACGAAAGTGTTTTGTTTTGGGTGTGAGGCAGGATCAGGAGGGTCGGGTTCTTAGGCTTGAATATTCAGTAGAACTTGCCCACGACACATCTGTCTCGCTACCCGCTGAGACGGGCAACAACAACCAATAAGAGACGAAATGTTCAGCAACCGATAGGTTTGCATAGGGTCAAGTGTTGCGACCAGAAGTAGCGCCGCTGGACCGATGATGCAGTTAGACCCGGTTTTTGTCAAGCCGGATTTGTCCCCCAAATGATGCTGGCAACGATTGGATTGCGAGGTTCAGTCCTTTGATTTAAAGTCGACCCATGTTGTTGCTCCACAAGGCGGCCAGTCTTTGTCTGCACCCGAGTGCGGTCCCCGGCCAGAAGTTCCACCCTTGTTGTTGAGCGTTCTCGAGTCTCCATTCGCGAATGGTCGTTGAGCGCGGCCCGGCAAAAGTTGCATCAGGCGACTGACCAGTTACGAACCTCCAGCCCACGTCAAAATTGGGACCGATACTGCAACCAAAGGATTGACCATGAAGCCCCGAAGCCTCCGGTTGTTGTTTTGCATACTCTTCGCAGCGCGTCTCAGTGCGATCCCACCCGCATTGCTGGGCGCCTCTCCGGCCGGCACCTGGGTAGGCGCTGCGAAAGTCAATGGAAAGCAGGTGCCGTTTCGGCTCGAGCTTCGAGGAATAGGAGAGAGCGTTCAGGGAATTCTGGTCAACGGCACAGAGAGCTCTCGCTCGTCGAGCGGAAGCCTCTCCAATCATCATCTGGTTTTGCATTTTGATTACTACGCCAACACGTTGGACGCGACACTGAGCGATGGAACTCTCAACGGCACATTCGGCGGCCATTCGCCTGACATACCGATCACTGCTCATTTAAACGAAAAAACCCCTGCGCCCTCCGCAGGTGCTCCCAACATTTCCGGAGATTGGAGCGTAGCTGTTCAAGGCCCTAAAGGAGAACACGCCTGGAAACTCCGCGTCCATCAATCAGGGGCAAGTATCGTGACCGTGATTGAACGCATTGATGGCGACACCGGCAACCTGTACGGACAATGGGACGAGGGAAAATTCACTGTGAGCCACTTTACCGCTGCCGGTCCGTCGTACGCCGAGTTGCTCCCGCAACCGGCCGGCACATTGCAACTTGTGACATTCGCGCATGGGGGAGGATTGCTGACGCTGCCGGCCCGTCGGGTCGAGGCCGGGAAATCCGGGAAGCTGGAAGCGGCCGACGATCCTCTACAACATACTTTGCTGAAGAATCCTACGGAGCCTCTGGCATTCAGTTTTCCGGATCTGAATGGAAAGCGGGTTTCCAATACAGACCAGGAATTCCGTGGAAAGGCGGTCATTGTCTCCATCGGTGGAAGCTGGTGCCCAAACTGTCAGGACGAAGCTCCTTTTCTCGAAACCCTGTATCAAAGGTTTCACTTGCAAGGCCTGGAGATCGTCGAGGTAAGCTTCGAGGAAGAATCGCAGTTGAAAAATCCTGCGCGATTGAAGGCCGTTATTCGCCGTTACGGCATCACCTATCAAGTGCTGCTGGCGGGGACCCCGGACCAGCTCAACGAAAAGTTCCCCAGGGTCGCAAATCTCAACTGCTGGCCGACAACGTTCTTCATCGGAAGAGATGGGACCGTAAAGGCGATCCACACCGGTTACTCAGGACCCGCCGCTGGGAAGGACAATGACGAGCTACGCAGCGAAACCGTCGCTCTCGTCCAGGATCTGCTATCACGTGATTCCGTGGGAAAACCTTAGATCCGCGGAACTTTGGTCCTTCCGCCAGCGTATCTCTCCACATCTCCAGGCTGGAAAGGACCTCTTATGTCGCTGCCCATTCGCCCCCTACCGTTATCACCATTGTTGGCGCTGTTAGGCGCCATTGTCTTCTTCTCCGCCGGCGAAACATCCCTGGCACAGAACTCGGGCGTTGATCTTGCGCTCCATGCCAACTCCAACGCCAGCGCCGTGAAGATCGGCCTGCCCGCCTATCCTGGTGCCACTTTTTACAAGGATGCTGACAACGACTCCGCAGCCGACCTCGGCCTCACCATCAATGAGTTCCACTTCAGCCTCTTGGCCGCAAATTACGTGACCAGTGATTCGCCGGAAAAAGTGTTGGCCTTCTATCGCAAACCGCTGTCTCGCTACGGTGAGGTGCTTGAGTGCAATCAGGGCAACCCTGTCGGCGCCCTCAAAGTCACCCGCAGCGGGCTGACGTGCGGCCAGGCAGAAGGCAATGGCAACGCCAACTCCTCCACCAATCACGAACTTCGTGCTGGTTCTCCCAATCAGTTCCGGATTGTCGGTATTGACGATTCTCATCCCGGAGCCACCCGTTTCGGACTCGTCTACCTTGAGCTGCCAAAGGAAAGCAGCGAAAAAACAAACTAGCTCGGGTTACCCTAATCCGCATGAGCACGCATCAGCGCTTCCGCGCCCTGCTGGAGACGGCTGGCTCCGGCCCCAGGTTTGTCATCGCGCGCCTGCCGTTTGAACCCGAGAAAGTATGGAAGAACCGCCCCGGCAAACGGGTCAAAGGTACCATCAACGGCGTACCCTTTCGCACGTCACTGTTCGGCTCCGCGGCAAAGGGATATGGACTGGTGGTGAACAAAACACTCCAGAAGTGTGCTCACGCTTATTCCGGCAAGATGGCGGAGTTCGTGCTCGAACCGGATCTCGAGCGACCTTCTGCCACGGTCCCCCCCGAACTTGCCAAACTGATGAAGCAGGACCGTGCTCTCGCTCGCTGGTTTGAGACGCTGAGCTCTCACATGCGCAAATACTTCTGTGATTCCGTGTGCCAGCCCAAAAGCCCCGAAGCGCGACGCCGGCGAGCCGAAAAGTTCGCCGAATGCATGATGCTTGCCATGGAGGGCGAACAGACTCTGCCACCCATCTTGCAGGTGGCCTTTCGCGAGGCACCCCTTGCACGCAAGGGATGGGAGGCCATGACGAAGTTACAGCGCCGCAATCATCTACTGGGAATCTTTTACTACCAAAGCCCCGAGGCCCGTGAGCGCCGCACCCAGAAGGTGGTAGCCGACGCTCTCCAGCGGATTGGTATTGACCAGGGCGATTTGATATAGGGTCCAGAAGCGGGGACCGTGAGGCGCTGGTCTCAACCCGGTATCACGACGGAATGGCCTTGCTTGCGGGCGTGCTGATACAGCGCCCGATCGAAGGTAACAAGAGTGGCCTTGATGCCGTTCGCCGATGCGAGCAGCCAACAGTCGCCGATCCATTTCGATGCCGGCTTGCTGGCAAACGGCTCCGTAGCCTCACGGAACTCCGCGTCAACGCCTCGCGGCTCTGGATAAAATTCCACCCTCGGATCGGCGAGCCACCGGTCATACACGCTCCACGCTTTCCGGAGCGTCAACGTCTGCTCCCCCATAACCACCTGATTGGTTATCAAACGGAGCAGGCCGATTTGGGTATAGCGGCAAAAGATGAGCCTGGTTTCCCGAGGCAGGAGATTCGCCCACTGCCAGGCATCCGCGCTATGGGAGTGGCCGGCAACCGAGAGCGCCAGCCAAACATTCAGGTCAGGAAAAAACGAAGTCATGCGGATTCTCATCCTCGGGAAACGCAGGGCCAAGCTTCCCCGATCCCTGAATGGGTGGCCGGGTTAGATAGTCGCCGCTCTTGTTCGCGTCAGGGTAGGCCTGCTCGATCGCGTGCACGATCAACGAACGGATGGATGCGCCGGACTTCTCCGCCCGATTTCGCAACCGGTCGTGGAGTGGCTCCGGAATGTCAACAGTAGTCCGAACCGCCATGACATAATTATGTCATACACGACAGGTTGGCGGTAAATCTCGATGCCACCCCATATCGGAGCCTCTCGAATCCTGCATCGTGGCGCTTTGGAGCTATTTCGGCTTCCATTCTTCGTCGGCTGAGGGACCGTAAAGCCCAGGAACCGGAATGTCGTTGAGCCTGAGATAAACGCCCAACTGCGCCGTATGGTGAATCAAGTGATCGAAGCACAGCAGGCGGAAGGTCATCGAGCGCGGCCTATTGGAGATGACCTGCTCACCAAAACTGAATTTGAAAAGTGCGGAGAGGTGCTCATCGCTGGCACCCGCAATGGAGGCCCGGCACTTGGCGGAAGATTCATCCAGACGCTGCAGGCAAGCTTCACGCGTGGTAAACGTAAGATCGGTTTTAGGGCGTTTCCTGTTAGCCATATCCATTCCGTCGTCCTCGAGGATGTAGTAGCCAAACATCGGCAACGACGCACAATGGACCGCCAGCGTACCCATCTTCATTGACTTGCCGTGCGGCACCCAGTCTGGTTTGTCTTCCGGCACACGTTCGAGTGTGCGGCGGGTGTTTGAGATTTCAACGTCAAAGTCCTGCAAAAGTATGTCAGCAATCTTCACGAAAGTTGGTTACCTCTCCGGCCGCGATTGAGTTCCGGTAGAATTTTAACCATAGGCCGACAGGATGGCCAGAAAGGTCGGTTGAGATGGAGCGGCGTAGTTTTCTAAAGCAAGCGGCGGCCGTGCTCGCCGGGCTAAAAAGTACCACCGGGCAACGGCTAATGGCGCAGGCAAAGCTTGATGGGGCGGCGGCACATACACCTTTGCCCGCGGTCACGACAGTAAATGGAATCGGGCGAAGGAAGCTCGGACGGGCAGACGCCGAGGTCTCGATCCTCGGCATCGGCGGATATCATATCGGCCTCTCCGGCGTCTCTGAAGCCGACGCCATTCGCATTGTGAGAACAGCGCTGGATCAGGGTATCAACTTCCTGGACAACTGCTGGGACTACAACGACGGCGCCAGTGAAGTGCGGATGGGCAAGGCGCTCCAGGATGGCTACCGCGAGAAGGCCTTCCTGATGACCAAAATAGATGGCCGCACCGGAGCCTCGGCCCGCCAGCAATTGGAAGAATCCTTGCAACGGTTGAAGACCGATCACATCGATCTGCTGCAGATTCATGAAGTCATTCGCCCGGGGGATCCCGAACAAGCATTTCAGCCAGGAAATGTGATCGAAGTGCTGAAGCAGGCACGGCAGGAAGGCAAGATTCGCTTCATCGGATTCACCGGACACAAGAGCCCGGAGATCCATCTCCACATGATTGAGACCGCTGACAAGAACGGGTTCACCTTCGACACGGTGCAGATGCCGGTGAACGCGCTCGACGAGCACTATGACAGCTTCGGCCAGAAAGTCATTCCCGTAGCGCAAAAGCATGGCATGGCCGTTTTGGGCATGAAGCCATTAGCTAACGGCGCGATTCCGAAGACGAATACCGTCACGGCGGTCGAAGCGCTGCACTACGCCATGAGTGTGCCGGTCACGGTGACAATTACCGGTTGCGACTCAATGTCTGTGCTGCAACAGGCGCTGGGGGTGGCACGAAACTTCAAGCCGCTCGATCAGCAGCAGAAGATGGCTATTCTGCAAAAGACCGCACCGGTTGGGGATGCAGGGAAGTTTGAAGCATACAAGTCGTCGCACATTTACGACGGCACCTTCAACAACCCGCAGTGGCTGGGTTAGAGCATTTTCCTATAGGCGTCGGCGGGAGAGAGGCGTCCTGCGCCGCTTTTCCGTCAAGAAAAACGGCGCTTAGCGATCCTCAATAGGACGCAAATAGGAAAAATGCTCTAGTCGAGCAGATCGGGCTGCTCGCGCACGATCAGGTCCCACAGTGGTTGGTATTGGAACCAGGCCACCCGCGGGTTGCCCACCTGTTTGCGCGCCACAACAGCGGCCTCATGTCCGATCGGGATTGGTTTGCCGGCAGCCTCCGCCATCAATTGCGATTGGCAGCTACG
>CAZSUK010000376.1:0-7607 GCA_964609355.1 uncultured Acidobacteriaceae bacterium
CGCAACAGATAGCGTAGCAGCAAGAACTGTTCACGGGCGTGAACATCGTAAGCACGCAAGGCTACAAAAGACGCGATGGAGAAACTGACGCCCAGGTTCAGTACAAACGTGACCCCGATACCTGCCATGGCGTAGTAGAACCAGTCGTGGCCAAAGGAACTGGTACCAAACCGGGCGGCCGCCAGGGCCAACGTGCCGGTCGAGAGTGTCACGTGGCGCACATCAAAAGGGATGCCGAAGAAACGTGCAATCACGGGTACAAAACCCAGCAGGTATCCGAGCGCGATGCTGGTGCTCCAGCCGGCAAGGTTAAGCTCAATCCAGCCCGCCAGGCGCGTCATCCGGTTATGTCCAATGCGCAAGCCAAACGGATGCTGGGAGACCGCTTCGGTGAGGCGGTGAAACACCGCAAAATTTTCACACCAGCCTCCGATGAGCGCTGCCAGCCATAAGATCACCCCCGTGCCGGCCGCATAAATGATGGTTCCGGAGGCAAAAGGATGAAGCGCCTCATACACGTGCCGGGCGCTCTCCGCAGGCAGGTAGTGCTCGGAAAACATGACCCGCCACAGACGCTCAAGAGCTACCGAGCCGATGCACACCGCGATTACATTTCCGATGGCCGCAGCCAGTTGGGTGCGGCTGATACGCGCGGTGAAGTCAGCGATCTTGCTCCAGCTGGCATTGCCCGGATTGGTGCGCACAATGCCGGCAAAGGTAGCGGCGGTGGCGGACGGTTGCTTGGTCGCCAGCGCCAGTCCAAAAACCTGCAGCAGAATAAAGCTGATCGCGTAATTGGTCCCGGCAAGAAAGCCTTCCACAAACAGTGGGTAATTCTGCTCCACGATCCGCATCTTGAAGGCAGCCGTCAGCACCGTCAGCAGTCCACCGCCCACGGCGGCAAGCCACATTTGCCAATACTCCCTGCGGGTCTGGGCAATGTAATGTTCGCCGCTGTGGCCGGTGCGTTCCACCGTCTTACGCGCTAGTAGATTCAGGTTTTGCTTGAGCAGGGCGGAGACCCGTTTGTCTTCCAGACGGCCTTCGATGAGCTGGTTGAGCAGGTTTCGGGCGGCCGCCAGGCTGTCGGTGACCCCAGGTACCGGCACCGTGCCGAAGGTAAGAATCCGGGCCAGCCCGTGCATGCGCATCAAGGCCAGTTCAATGCTTCGCAGATCGAGGACCAGGTCAGCGCTGACCCCGGTTGTCTCCATTCCCAAACGCACTTGCCCGAGCTCTTTGCGGCAACTGCTGATGGCCGTTTTCCAGACCTCAAAGCGGGGAGCGGCGGCCGGTGCGTCGGGGGCTGCAACCAACTCCTGAGTAGCGAAAATCAGATGGTAAAAGGGTGAGTTCTGTACCTCGGCACGGCCACCTCGCTCGCGCATGGCGGCGGTGACACCGCGGCCGGCAATGCGGGTGGCGATGAGGCAGAGTGCCTGTCGCAAATCGCTCTGCAAGCGAGGAGAAGAGCGCGGCCCACCCCCGGTGGGAGGCGGGGACACAATCACACTGAGGCGCTCAAAGAGCGATTGCGGCAGCTCCAGGAACCGCTCCACATGACGCGAGTGCGCGAACAGCGAAATCATCAACCGTGAGCTATCAGTGACCGCCATCGCCGAAGGTAAAAAGCGGTTAAACAGCCGGCGTATCCCTTCGGAGAACACGGCGTGGTGCCGGGGCAATCCTGCCTCGGCCAGCAGGGCCACGGAGTCGAGCTGGGAAAGCATGGATTGCAAGGCTTCCTGAAAGTCCAGGCGAAGCAGATCGTCATGCTCCAGCATGCGAATCCAGCACAACAGCCGGACATTGAAGGCGCGTTCGCTGGAGCCGGTCCAGATGGTATGAAAGAGGCGGGCAAAGGTAGAGGTTTGCGTTTCCAGGGTGACGGAAGCATTGAAGGCTTTCGTCCGCGCGCGCAGCTCATCCTTGGCGCGTGAGAACGCGGGCCGCTGCCGCGAATGCCGGCGCAGACGGAAGTATTTGCGAATGGTCCGTCGCAGTTTCACTTGGGCGCTCTCTGGATGGTAGCTCGCCACCGCTCTCTTAAGCTATTGGTCAGTAAGACGGAGTCCAGCAAGGCTAAGTCGCGTGCGCCGGGCGCAGTTCCTCGACGGCGAGCAGAAGCGCCGCCTGGAGCTGTTCCTGGGTCTGCTGGTCAAGCTTAGAGCCCCGAATGGTGAGATAGAAGACGTCGATCGCGATCTCTCCTTCGGTATCAATCAAGGCCACCTCAATGTTGCAATCGTGAGCCGCCAGGGTGGTAGCGATTTGACGCAGCAACCCGGGGCCGTCCTGAGCCACCACTTGCAGCAGGGTGCTGTGGGTGGATGCAGTGTTATCGAAATCCAAACGGGTCGCTACCCTCACCATGATGGGAGTACGCACCGCCTGGCGGCGACGCAAAAGCACTTCGATCGGCGTCTTCAGTGAGATCACGTCCAGGAGACTTGCGCGGAACCGGTCTACTTCAGACGGGTTGAGCTCAAGGGTGCGGAACGGGTCGGAAAACTGAAAAGTGTCGACAATAATTCCTGCATCGTCGGAAAACGCCTCGGCCTTGACAATGTTCATGCCCCACGAGGAAAGTGCTCCGGCCATGTCTGCAAACAGTAGCGGCCGGTCGCGCGTGATCACGGTG
Organism: uncultured Acidobacteriaceae bacterium; assembly: GCA_964609355.1. Taxonomy (GTDB): domain Bacteria; phylum Acidobacteriota; class Terriglobia; order Terriglobales; family Acidobacteriaceae; genus PALSA-350. The sequence goes on from CAZSUK010000376.1 coordinate 2,642, forward strand.
AGCTCCCAGAGCTGGCGTTGGCTGCGCAGGTTGATCTGCACCGGCGATTGCGAAAGTCGCAAGGCCATCTGAAAATGATCGCGAATCTGCTCCGGCATGCGCGTATGCAGGTAGCGCTGGGGGAAACCCTCAAGGAAGCTGCGCAGTTCCTGGGCGCTCTCCGGAGCAAGGGTGAGGATGCGCTTCAGCAGGGTAGGGTCTACATCGGCGCGATAGCGTTCCTGGTCAACACTGCGGTCCATGAAGTTCGAAGTGGCGATATAAAGTTGCCATAGGCTATCCGCCTTCCACGGTGTCAGGGCGTCGGGGTTGACCGCTTTGATGTCCGCGTAAGTCATCAGGCACAGCATTTTCAGATGGGTCTGTGAAGCCACCTTTTCGGCAAATGCGCGGATGGTTTCGGCGTCGAAAATATCGCGTCGTAACGTCATCGACATTTCCAGGTGATTTCGGATCAGACGTCGCACCTGGTCCCGCTCTTCGGCGTCCAGCTCCAACCGCGCGAGCAGGCTATCTGCCAACTCCACGCTTTGCACCGTGTGGTCGCCGGTGCGCCGGGCTTTGCCGGTGTCGTGCATCAACACTCCAAGAAAAAAGAGATCGAGGCGATCGATCTCTCCCAACAACGTGGAAAACCGGCGCTCCCAGGCCAGGTGCGGCTGGCGCAACGCGTGCACATTGTCGATGACGAGAAAAGTATGTTCATCGACGGTGTAGCGATGGTACGAGTCGCGAATTACCAAGGCGTCAATGCCATGAAACTCAGGGATCAGCAACTCCAGAATGCCGAGAGCATGCATTGTGCGCAGCGCATGCGCAGCATGCGGTCCGAGCAGAATTTCGCGTAGGCCATTCCACAGGAATGGGCCTTCAGGGATGTGTACATCGAGCACCGGGAGGGCGTCTGCCAGGCGATCTTCCGCATTCTGTGTCAGCCGGTAGCCGTGGGCGGCAATCAGCGCAAAAACCCGCAAGATACCCTCGGGACCTGTGAGCAGGGCAGCTTCGGAAACATCGACGCGGCCGTCCTGGATCACGAAATCAGTTCCTGGAATGGGAACGCGCTTGCGCCGTTGCGTGCGGTAAAAGGACTGCCTCGCCGGGGGGAGTGCTTCCATGGCCAGGATGGCGCGGCGGTAGACCGTGCGGGCGTGGCGATAATAGGTCCGCATCCAGTAAGCAGGGTCGGACGTGCCCTTGGTCTCGAGGCCAATACTCTGCGCCGCCGCTTCGTCCTGCGCATGCCAATCGAGGCTGTTGTCATCGCGGCCGCTGCGCAGGTGTAGAAAACATCGCGTAGCGCTGAGAAATTCAAACGCCGAGGCAGCGTCGTTGTGTACCGAATAAAGGGAATTTCCAGAGTTGTTGGGCCAGGCTTTGTTTTCACGCACGTGGTGCATCAGATTCAGCCAGTGGGCCAGTTGGTGATCGCGCAGGCCGCCGGGACATTCCTTGATATTCGGTTCGAGATGGAAGATGGTGTTGCCGTACTTCTGGTGGCGGGCGCGGGCCAGGTCGGCCAATTTGTGGACGATGCCGCTCCACTCCCGCAGTGCCATTTCAGGCAGCGTTTGCATCTGCAAAACCTGGTACAGGCTGTGGTCACCGGCGATGAAACGGCGATCGAGCAGAGAGAGCGTGAATTCGATGTTGTCGGGATCGTAGCGGCTACATTCTTTCAAGACGCGGATCATCGGACTGGCGCGCAAGCCGAGATCCCACATAGCCTGATTGCAGTTGCGAATAGTCTCGCGAAGCTGATCCTCCACCCGCTCGTCGGCACACAGATAAAGCAGATCGACGTCGGAGGAAGGAAACAGTTCTTTGCGGCCGAAACCACCTATGGCGATCAGCGCCAGCCCTGGGGGGATCGGTCCATCGCTTTCGAAGCGCCACAGTGGTTCCAGCAGACAATCGACGATCAGGGCGCGGCGGCGGATGCAGAGCACGCCGTTTCCGGAGCGCTCGAACGACTGGCGCATGCCCGCCATCTCGGCCTGGTAGTACTCGCGCAACTGCTGGTGAGACGTGAATGCAGTTTTCATGTCGACCGCGAATGAGGACTGCTATAGAGGCTGCGGAAAAACTGGGACCGGGGATGAAAGAAGTACAGGGCTAATGCTCGCTGCGGCGAGGTTGCCCGACGTATTCTCATCGTTTAGGGCCCGACCAACGTCGTGCCCTGACACAAAACAGAGTTTTTCCGCGGCCTGAAGTCTAGAGCGCGGCTACACCACGATCGCCGTTGCGAATGCGGATAGCCTCGTTGATTGCGGAGACGAAGATCTTGCCGTCCCCAATCTTTCCGGTTCGAGTTGCGGTGATGATGGCCTGGACGGCCTTCTCCAGCAGTTCGTCCGGGACCACGGTTTCGATCTTGATCTTGGGCAGAAGGTCGACCGTGTATTCGCGTCCGCGGTAGAACTCGGTATGGCCCTTCTGGCGTCCGTGGCCGCGTGCTTCAAGGATGGTCATGCCCTCGACTCCGATGGCGAGCAGGGCATCTTTGACGGCGTCGAGTTTTGACGGCTGAATGACAGCTTCTATCTTTTGCATAATCTGATTTCCAGAGTATAGCCGCATCCGCCGGGGAACGATCCTACACACTGCGAGATGGGGGAAATGACGCGATATATCGTGGGTGCCCGGGTCCGGATTTTTACGGCATGGGTTTTCCGCCCGAATAATCGATGCCTTATAGTGGTAGCTATGAGTACACCGGCCAACGATCGGTATCTTTTCGGCAATCTGGAATCGAGCGCCAAGAACCAGGAAAAGGTCCGCGAAGTAAATTTCGGGTACGAGCAGCCTGATGGGGTGGTCTTGACCTCTCTGGATTTTGCCGTCAACTGGATCCGCAAAAGCTCCGTTTGGCCCATGACCTTTGGTTTAGCGTGCTGTGCGATCGAAATGATGTCGATGGGGGGCGCCCGCTTTGACATTGCGCGTTTCGGCGCCGAAGTTTTTCGTCCTTCCCCGCGCCAGTCAGACTTGATGGTGATCGCCGGCCGGGTCTCGCAAAAGATGGCCCCGGTGATTCGCCGGCTCTACGAGCAAATGCCGGAGCCGAAGTGGGTGATTTCGATGGGCGCTTGCGCTACGTCCGGCGGAGTCTTCAATAACTACGCGCTGGTCCAGGGAGTGAACCAGGTTATTCCCGTGGATGTGTACGTGCCCGGGTGCCCGCCGCGCCCCGAACAGTTGATGTACGCGATAACCCTGCTGCAGGAAAAAATTCTGCGCGAGCGGGGAAGCGCAAAACGCGCGTTAAACTTCCAATAATTGTGCAATTGTAATAACTTTGCTGGACGGTTCTTTTTTGCGTATTCCCGACATATTTGTTGGCGAAAGGAGTAACTAACCCCTTACTCCCTGCGCGCCGCCGTCGTTAAGATGTTGAAAATTAAGGTAGTCGTGATAATAAATATGCTGTAGATTACCGGATGTGGCTGTTTTGCATCTGTTTTGCATCCAAGGTTCTGAATTGGGTGACATGAAAGTGATGTTGAGTCGAGCCACGTCCAATTTGGCTCGTTAGCTTTGTTTGAATGACTTTCAGCTTTTTGAATGACTTTCCAGTGGTTGCGGAGGATAGACGCATGCACTCTCGCCCCTTGTCTTCACTGGGCCGAATTCTGTTAGCAGCTGGCGTTGTGGGACTCGGTTCTGTGAGTCTCTTGGCCCAGGATTCGACCAGTACAGCCCCGAAACCGACGGCTCCCACGGAGACGCCGGCCTCCCGAATCGACATCTTTGCCGGCTATTCGTATTGGGCGCCACACGGCTCACTTACCGTACCGGGCGGAGCCACGATCGGTGTCAATGGCCCCGTTACCTATTCGGCAATTAATTACGGTGCCATAGGGAGCGTTACCTACTACTTCAACCGCTACGTAGGTGGACAGGTTGAGTACGCAAACCATCCCTCTGGAAACAATGACGGTGCCTCTAGTGGAGAATTGGGCATGGTCTTCCGCTATCCGACTGCGGAGATCACCCCTTTTGTGCACGCTGATGCCGGCTTCAACCGTTTGGGTGGCCCGGTTCACGAGCCCTACACCTTTGGCCCTGCGCTGACCGTCGGCGGCGGTATGGACTACAATCTGCCGTTCCTCGGTGGCCATCTTGGCCTGCGCCTGTTCCAGGCGGACTACCAGTACTTCCACACCAACTTTGGTCCCCAACCGCCATATCCTACCGGCGGCCGGGCCAATCTCAAGATTGCGCGCCTGAGCACCGGTCTGATCTATCACATGGGAAGCATCGTTCCTCCGCCTCCCGTGGCCTATACCTGCACCGCGGCGCCGTCACCGGCGTTTCCCGGCGATCCCATTACAGTTACCGGCACGGCGTCTAATCTGAATCCCAAGAAGACAGCGGCCTATAGCTGGACGGGTGGCGAGGGCGTCAAGGTTACCGGCGACAGCAATGTCGGACAGATAGATACCGGCAGCCTGGCTCCTGGCAACTACACCGTAACCGGCCACGTCTCGGAAGGCCAGAAGCCCGGCCAATTCGCAGACTGCACGGCTAACTTCACCGTCAAGCAGTACGATCCGCCGACCATTAGCTGCTCGGCTAATCCGACCACCGTGCAACCAGGTGGAACGGCAACCATCACTGCCCAGGGTGTAAGCCCGCAGAACCGGCCACTGACTTATACGTACAGTGCGTCGGCCGGCCAGATCAGCGGCAGCGGCAACACCGCCACGCTGAGCACCACTGGTGCGCCTGCTGGGACGATCACCGTCACTTGCAACGTGCAGGACGACAAGGGACAAACGGCTACTTCTTCGACTTCGGTCAATGTAGAAGCGCCGCCGCCACCGCCTGCTCCCAAGACCAAGACGCTTTGCTCGATCACCTTCGATCGGGATAAGAGGCGCCCGGCTCGCGTGGACAACGAGGCGAAGGCTTGCCTCGATGACGTCGCCCTCAACCTGCAACAACAAACAGATGCCAACGC
>CAZSUK010000377.1:0-3729 GCA_964609355.1 uncultured Acidobacteriaceae bacterium
ATATTCGATCGTCGTGCCCTTCCATAACGAGGAAGAGAACGTTACTGCTTTGTATGACCGCCTGAAGGCGGTTATGGAGCAGATTGGCGACAGCTTTGAACTGGTGCTTGTGGACGACGGCTCGAGTGACCGCACCTACAAGCTGCTGGAAGAGATTGCAGCCGTAGATAGCAGGGTCCTGGTGGTCAAGCTAAGGCGCAATTTTGGCCAGACCTCCGCGCTTGCCGCCGGCTTTGATCATTCCCAGGGTGACTACATCTTGGCCATGGATGGCGATCTGCAGCATGATCCCTCCGAGATCCCCGAGTTCGTTGCCAAGCTGGAAGAGGGTTACGACGTGGTCAGCGGATGGCGTAAGGCGCGCATCGACAATTTTGTGATGCGTAGGATTCCTTCACGTTGCGCCAACTGGCTTATGGCTAAACTTTCCGGCGTCGACATTCACGATTTTGGCACCACGTTCAAGGCTTATCGCCGTGAGGTGATCCACAACATCCCGCTGTATGGTGAGATGCATCGTTTTATTCCTGCGCTGGCTTCCTGGTATGGCGCCAGTATTTGTGAAATTCCGATTAAGAATGTGAACCGGGAGCGGGGAAAATCCCACTATGGGATTTCGCGCACTGTGCGCGTCTTTTTCGATCTTTTGACCATCCGCTTTTTGCTGAAGTACATGACCCGTCCGCTCCATTTCTTCGGAACGTTTGGCGCGCTCGGCATTTTTCTCGGTGGCGCGATTTCCTTGATGCTGGCCGGGCTGAAGATCTTTACCCATCAGGCCGTAATGGATACCCACGGGCCGCTCTTTGCCGTGGCGGGTGTTTTGATCCTGGCGGGCATTCAGATGTTGGCCATTGGACTACTGGGTGAATTGCAGGTGAGGCATTATCACACCTCATCCCACCGTGCCCCGTATGCCATCGACCGGCTGGTCCGGCTGCGCGCTCCCGAAGAGCCCAGCATGCTGCAAGAAGGCTAAGGCTTTAGGCTCTATTCCCTAACCAATCACCGGGTGCCCCATATTTCGCGAGATGTGGGATACCGCAGGCCTTCCCCTCGAGCCTGCCGCGGGGTCGAAAGCTCCACACCGGTGCCCTACGTTCGCACCCGCGTACGGGCCGAAAACGATGGGCGAAGCCCTTCGACAGCCTTTTCCTGTTCAGCAACTACTCTCTGCTGGAAACACCGCCCTCTCCTTTGTCATCTCGACCGAAGCGCAGCGAAGGGATCTGCGGTTTCAGTGGTCCATTCTTGGAAATGTCTCTCGATAGAAGGGCTCGTTGAATCGCATTTGCTGCCAGTCCCGCTGGGACGGAACAGACTGTAGCCCGGCACGTCAGTGCCGGGTAATGAAAGCAATTGAGGCGAGTCCGGGAGGGACGGCACACTGCCGAGTTCTCACTCAGACCCTATCTAACGTCCGTGAGACGGGTCTGCCGAAGAAGACACATTCAAATCCACAAACGTCTGCGGGCTGTGCGCTAAACCAGGCACGTAGCATTGTGTATCCGCCGCATACCCCGGGCACTGACGAGCGTATTCAGTCTTGGGCGACCGCGAATACTGCCAAACCAGCGCCTGAGAAACTCCGCTAGAGCCCGGCCCGATCGACTTGTGAGGGAGAACGCAGCCCGGCGATGGTGGGCACTGGTCGTTGACCACCCACAGTGCCACGTCATGATCATGGCTCAGAATGTCCTGCGCAGTACTGATTTTGCTAGAGCCGTCCGGCACCAATATCCCGTTGCAATAAACCCCAGGCTTGTATCGCGAAGCTCGTATCGCTTGAATCCAGGAAAATAGATAAGCGCTCTGCTCCGGCAAGAGCCGTCCGCCCTCCTCCTGATCGAGAAACACAATCGCACCTGGAGGAAAACCCTCCCGTTGAGCGCCGGCCATCGCCGCCGCCGCGTCGGAGCGGCCCAGTGCCGCCGCGTCCTTACCTTTGAGCTCGGCATCCAGGCGTCCGTTGTACAGGATCATGAAGCCAAAACCGTTTCGCTTGAGTGTTTCGCGCTTGCCCGTCCAGGTATTACCGTTCTCCCCCGGCGGATTGTTCAGCCAGTATCCGCTGTAAGCGAAAGTACGGTGTAACTCCGGCAGGAGCTTGTCTCCGGGGTAGTCGTTCTTATCAAAGCCTGCGGAATGTGAACTCGCCTGCGCCAGGCAAAGGGGTGCCAGGCAGAAACATAGCAGGGCCCAGCGCGTCTTTAGTCTGCGCCGCCCGACGTGGTAGGCGTGGGTGCTGATGGGGTGCTCGCTAATTGCCGCGCTGGGGCGGCATGCAGGTATTTCGAAGGATTCACCGGGGTATCGTGGATCCTGACCTCGTAGTGCAGGTGGGGACCGGTACTGTGCCCCGAAGACCCGACATATCCGAGGATGTCGCCGCGGCGAACGTCCTGGCCGGCGATGACCGCGAATCCGGAGAGATGGGCGTAGAGGGTTTGCATCCCGTGCCCGTGGTCGACAACTACCTCGCGTCCATACCCGGTCCCCATGCCGGCCTTGATCACTGTACCGTCAGCGGGTGCGCGTACGGCATCGCCTTTGTTAGCCGAAATATCGATTCCGGTATGGAAGGCCCCTTCCCCCTTGAAGGGATCCATACGGGCACCGAAGGAGCTGGTCACGATTCCCTGCACCGGCCAAATCGACGGCGCGTAAGCCACGTTCACCGGGCCGCCGAAGCCGGAGGGGAACCGGTTGGAGAAGTCGAGGCCGTGCATGATTTCTCCTGACATCGCGGAAGAGCGAAGAGCCAGGAGCTGGTCGAGTGACTGGTTGTACTGTTGATCGCTGATTTCGTCGCTCACGCTCGGGTTAGCTGTGGCTGAGAGATGCAAGGGCGCTTTACCGACCCGGTTTTGCCGCAGACCGTAAAGCGCGCTGACTTCACTGGCCAGAGAACCGAGCGAAGCAGCTTGAACATCTTTCTCGTGCGCCACTTGTTCCATCTGAAGATAGTCGTGGCGAATCGTCTCGCGCTCAGTGCGGATCTGGTTAAAACGCGCTGTTTTAAGCAGCATGCGACTATACGATCCGGCCATCCCGGTGATAGTAAAAAGACCGATCACTGCCGCCGCAACAAAAATATAGGCATAGTGCAAGGGGATGGGGATCTTGCGCAGTTCACCGTCTTCTTGACGGGCTACAAAAATGATGTAGTAACGCTTGCGCAACGCAGTCACTCTAAAGGGGAAATAACCTAAGCCCAAAGCACAGCGCCCACCGCGGTTTACTGGCACTTTGCACAAAGGTCGAGTCTTGAAGCTAACAGAGTGAATCTACTGGGTCAAACCCGGAAAGTGGGACTGCGTCTGCTGCTTTGATAACTAGCCGGTATTCTGGCGGCATGGTTGGCGAGCACGAACTGATCGCAGCAATCCGAAAACGGGCCCTGCTGAAGGGCCGGCGCAAGCGGGGAATTCTATCTCTTGGCATTGGCGATGACTGCGCAATACTCCGGCCGCGGAGGCATCAGGAGGTAGTCGTCACCACCGACCTCTCGCTTGAAAATGTACATTTTCGCCGTGAATGGCATCCGCCGGAAAGTGTGGGCCACCGTTGTCTGGCGCGCGGTTTGAGCGACCTGGCGGCCATGGGGGCGCGCCCCGAAGCAGCTTTTCTCTCGCTCGCGCTTCCCGAAGAACTCACCGGAGAGTGGATGGAGCGCTTCTTCCACGGCTTCATGGCGCTGGCTGAACGCTGCCAGGTCCCATTGGCCGG
>CAZSUK010000378.1:0-8125 GCA_964609355.1 uncultured Acidobacteriaceae bacterium
TGGGAGGCTGGTATCGCGATCGGAAGCATCGAAGATGAGCGAACTCGGGTAGCCGGCGGTGCGCTTCACAAAGGTATAGATGGCCCGGCGATAGCGGTCAGGTCCGGTGGCGTCCGTCCACTTGGAGTCGTTATAGACGGAATTCCAAATTCCCGCCGGCTGGGGAGGCATGACCGGTGGCCCTCCCATAGTCATATTCAACAGGCCGCTGGCCAACAAGGCTTGATCGCGCACCATTTCTGCGTTCAGCCGCAGCTGGGGCCCATGAGCCAGCAGGCGATTGCGAGGATCTTTCGCCTGAAGCGCCGGAGTGGTCGCCGCGCTCTGGCGGTAGGTTGCACTCGTCACCAGTTCACGCAGCAGTGCTTTGGTGTCCCAGTGGAGGTCGTTCTGATAGTGGAGAGCAAGCCAATCCAGAAGCTCGCGGTGGCTGGGCTCCTCGCCTACGCTGCCAAAGTTTTCCAGGGTCTCGACAATGCCTGTTCCAAAGAGCTCTTCCCAGTAGCGGTTAACGGCGACGCGCGCGGTGAGTGGCTGCCCTGGGGAAAAGAACCACTTTGCCAGGGTGAGCCGGTTGCGCGGCGCTCCCTCGGGAAGCTTGGGGAAAATCCCGGGTACATCCGGCGCGAGGTCGGGACCGATCTTGGTTAGAAAATTACCGCGCTCAAACTCGAGCGTAGACCTTCGCTCATAGGGTTGCTCTTCCACCATCACCGGAAGCGCAACGGTAGGGATTTTGCTCAGCTCCTGATTGAGCTCGTGAAGGCGAGCGAGACTCTGGGCGCGGGCAGGGTCCTGGCTCAAGGACGTCCAGGCGGCATCCCCGCTGGCAGCGAGCCGCACGCGCTGGATGAGAGCGGGCTTGGAGTCGATGAGCTTTTGCTGCTTCAGGTCGACCTGGATCCGGCTCCCCTCAGCCAGGTGCAGCGGCTCGTCGAGAACGGCGACAATCCAGCGGGTACGAAAGAGTTTGGGAAGAGCGGCAAATGCACTCGGGACCGGATCGGCGACCTTTGCTTTTTTGTCGGGGTCCTCTTTCTCCGGATTGGGGAGCAATGCAGCTTGTAGATTCCTGTCCGAATCCTGAAGGAAATAGCGAACGGCGATTTTGCGTTTTTCGCCTCCGGGCAAAATTACCCAGGCCTGCACCTTATCCACGATGAAGCCGTTCTCCGGCGTGTGCCGCGCCATTTCCGGGTCGAGCGGCGGCACCTCGATACGGATTGCCGTCAGAACGGGGAGGCTGGCGTTCGCAGTGAGCTCATAAAAAGATTGGGGTGGGGTGTCTGCATTGGCCAGCGCCTCTCCATCGTGGAGCGTGAACGTTCGCGCGGGACCGCCGGCAGCCTTGGCGTGGGCAAGCCTTTCCCTGGTGTCACTGATGGATTTGCGGAGAGCTTTCAACTCCTCTTGTTTTTTGCCCGGAGCGAGCTTTGGGTCTTTTTGCAGTTTGACCAGATTGCTCTCCATTTCCGGAAGCATCGGCTCCAGGGCCAAGACCTCGTTGGCGGCGGCGTTTTGTATCAGCAACGGCTTCCATTGCGCCTGGGCTACCAGCTGGCGGTCTGAGGCTTCCATCGGCTGCAGCAGGCCGGCGATCTGTTGCTGTATCTGTGCCGCTTCGGCGTAGCGGGCTTTTTCCTTTGGAACCCTCAGCGTCGGGGAGTCATCCATGAGGTCCGCATCGCGCTGGGTATTGAAGAACGACATCGATTTGTAGTAGTCAGTGTGGCGAATGGGATCGTAAGGATGGGAGTGGCACTGCACGCAATTCATGGTGAGGCCGTTCAGTACCGACCAGGTTGTAGCCACGCGATCCATCACCGCAACCATGCGGAATTCCTCATCGTCGGTGCCGCCTTCGTCGTTGTTGGGAGTCTGACGATGGAAGGAGGTGGCGATGCGGTCCTCGAAGGCGGCATGGGGCAGCAAATCGCCGGCCAGTTGCTTGATCACGAACTGGTCGTAGGGTAAGTTGCGATTGAAAGCATCGATCACCCAGTCACGATAGGGCCAGACGCCGGGACGATCGTAGTCCGCCTCGTAGCCTTTGCTATCCGCATAGCGCGCCAAGTCCAGCCACATGGAAGCCCAGCGCTCGCCAAAGTGAGGCGAGGCCAGCAAGCGATCCACCTGTATTTCGTAGGCGAGGGGCGAGGAATCCGCCAGGTAGGCGGCCTCCTCCTCAGGGGTGGGCGGCAGGCCCGTAAGGTCGAAAGACACCCGCCGCAAGAGGGTGGCCTTATCGGATTCCGGAGCAGGTGCTAGGCCTTCCTTCTCCAACCGTGCCAGAACAAAGCGGTCCATCGGCTGGCGGGGCCAATCGGGATGCTTTACCTGAGGGACTGGCTGTTGCGCCGGGGGGACAAACGCCCAATAGTCCTCCCACTTGGCTCCCTCCTTGATCCACTGGCGGAGCAGGGCGATCTGCTGCGGCGGCAGCGGCGGCGCGTGGTAGGGCATGCGCGTCTCGGGATCCGAAGAAGTGAGGCGGGCCATGAACTCGGAGGCATCGGGGTTGCCCGGCACAATGGTGGTCCGTCCCGACTTACCCGTACCCAGCGCCTCCTCGCGGAATATGAAGGAGACGCCGTTTTTCTGGCGCACCCCTCCGTGGCAGGCGACGCAATTCTGGTTCAGGATGGGACGGATGTCCCGGCTGAATTCCACAGTATTGTGTGGGGTCCTACGGAAGAGAGAGCTGATCGGCCAAACTGCAAGCGCGGCTACCGCAAGGATAGAAAGGGTAGCGGTTTTCGACCTGGAAAAGCGAAAAGAGGACGCTTGGGCCACGGGCTCACGCACCAGTGTAGCGGGAAAATCGGCTATCCACCCAGTCATTTAGTGGGAGCGGACTGAATCCGCAGGCCTAGTGGACTGTAACACTGTTACAGCTGATTCAGGAGAGCCGCAGGGGCTAAAGAGACCGCGGAAAGGTGGCTAACCGTTTCAGAAGAGGCCACCAGGGCTAAAGTCCTCAATTTATAGGAACGTTTTCGCGGGTTTGAAAACCCGCTCTCCCCGGACTAAAAGTCCGGGGCTGGCACCTATCCGCTCCGCCGGAACTAAAGAGGCTACGGAAAAATTGTTGTTGCGAGTAGCCCTCGGGGGCTAAAGCCCCAGTTCTCTCTCAGCCCTTTGCGGCCCGACTAAAGTCGTGCCCTGATACAAAGCACAAGAGCCGCGAGCCATACAAGAGTTGCGCATCACGCAGGTTTGGTTCTACTACTGAATCAGCTGTTACGGTTCACTAGCTAGGGCGCTGGCGATGATAGAGGATGGCAATCGTGGTGGTGAGCCCGATAGACCGAGCTGCTTCAGGAAAGTGCATCTTCATTGCAACTGAGGACTGCCTGCCTCGATGCCTTGCGTGTCGCCTTTGCCCATCGTAGCGCCGCACGAACCAGCCGCTTCAAGGTTCTTTGGGTCGTCGTTTTTTGTAAAATTCGATAAAATTCGATCCTTTTTGGTCTTTTTAGAGCATTGGGAGCGCGCGTTTTCTTTAGAGCCTCAGGCGCCAGGTATCGGGTTTCTTTTCCATAGAGGAAGGGACCCCGTTGTCCGGAGCAGAAGCGGACATGGGAGCATGAGGCGCCGACGGGGTCGCTTCCGAGGGGCTAGAGGGGCGGGCGAAGATGGATTGGCTGGAGTCAAAGTCTGGGCCGGGAGTGGAACGAAGGTGCGAAGACGCGTCTGCCGCCTCGCCGGGCTGGGGATGGGGAACGCCAAGCATATCTTCGTCTCGGGCAGGGTCGGGGCCAGGCTGAGGGCCGGTGGTTTTCCCCTGTTGCTCGCGAAGCCAGGCGGCGGTATCGATTGGCGGGGGAACAGGTGGAGGGGCAGATTTGTTCTGGGCGGAGCCGGCGCGACGGTTGTCGTGGGAATTAGGGATCAGGCCTTCGATGGCGACGATCATGGAGAGGGCCTTCATCTGGGCGGACATGCTGTTTCGAGTCATGTCGGGGTCCAAATCGGCGATTTCCCAGAGGCGGGCCAGGACTCGCTCGCGGCCCAGCTTCAGCCGGCGCTGCTCCTCAGATTCTTGCTGCAGGAGGCGATCGTGCATGGCGGCCCGGTGCTCGAGCTTGTAGGCGCGGACCCGGGGTTTGGCTTTGGTGTAGGCGGCGGTGTCGGGGTTGAGACCGGCGGCTTGACGGTCGGTCATAGTTCCAGAGAGAACCAGGTGGGCAAAGGTTATTTCCTGGTCAGTAAGGATGTCGCTGACTTGATTTTTGGGCATAAGTGGCTCCGTTTGTCGGGAAGTCGTAAGGCTGCGAGAGAGAAGCTGCGCGCAGAGGTCTCTGAGCTCCGTGAAGCACGGTGGGAGCCCATGTTCGGATTTCTTATCATTGCCTTAAAAGTAGTATGAGTTTTGCTTGTGCTCAAGGGGGGATTAGATGTTCGTTCCAACTAAGTTGGTTGAACTCTAAAGTTTCTGCCGATGTTATGCAAGGCTGCTTGCAAGCACTGAACCTTCCACACACAGGTTCGATCATCGGCGGTTCAACAGCTCAACACATGATTCGCACCGTAGTTCTAATTCATTTAGGGGTTATTTCGTCTGTCGCGCATCCCCCCTGCTATCAGACGGAGAATTCGTGCCGAAACAGTAGTTGGCGGTCATGATGGAAGTAAGCGTCCGCTTGTCGCGGTATAGACGGATGGATTCAGATGGCCGGAGTCAACTTTTATGGTTCCTGCTACGATGGCTCCTCCTGCTACGATGGCTCCGTCGGAGGCATGCCATCATGCCAATTCGCTCGGTCCACACAACGGACGGATCTCCTCATTCGACTCTCCATTGAACTTCTCATTGGAGCCGCGTAATATTTCCAGCTGTGGACGGCAAGACCTTGGCAGCCGAACGCGCTCGGCGGGAGTTCACCAGGGTTGCTCATTCTGGCGACTAGGGATCGTTCCATTTTTGGCTCGTCATTCAGCCCTATCGGCGGAATCCGTCCCGCTACGCTGATTCCTAGCTATTGACGTTCCTATATCCAAAGGGCCCCGTGGAGTTCAATTGCTCTCAAGGATTAGGCGTATGAAACCGTTGCTTTCCATTACCTCTCTCCTAGCTGCTTTGGTGATGCTTTCAGTGACCGCGCCCCAGGCTGCAGCGCAGGCAACCACGACAACAACGCTGGCTGCCTCGCCAAACCCGATTATCACTGGCAAGCAAGTGACTTTCACCGTGACTGTGCAGACCACCGGCTCGTCGCCCCTTACCGGCTTTGTAGACTTGAGCATTAACGGCAACTTTACTCCGGGCCTTGGCTTGGTCAACGGGGTCGCTACGACGGCCATTCCGTTCAATACTGTCGGAACGTACGTAGTCGTTGCCACATACACGGGTGACCCCAATAATGCGAACTCGTCCGCAAAGGTCAGCGTGGCGGTGCAAGCAGCGCTGGGCCTGTCTCCGACAACGATAACCGTGGCTACGTCAGTGAATCCGGCGGAAGTCGGCGAGTATCTTACCTACACGGCGACCGTAGCGGGCAACGGGGCGAGCACACCCACAGGAACGGTCAACTTTTTCTTTGGCAGCGGCGTAAGTCCGGTTCCGGAGACGCTGGGGAGCAACGGGACGGCTACGGCGAGCACCGCCTTCCCGAACGCAGGAGACTACCAGATCACGGCTACCTATTCAGGCGATGCCAACAACGCGGGGTCGACGTCGGTAGCCTTCGGACAGACTGTTTCGGCGGCTGCAGCAGGACAAGGATTGAGCTTCGTACCCGTGACTCCTTGCCGGATAGCAGACACGCGGCCTCCTACTCCTCCTGGACCCTTCAGCGGTCCCGCCATCGCCAACAATCAGACGCGCAGCTTTCCCATACCACAGAGCGCGTGCGGCATTCCATCGACAGCCGTTGCCTATTCACTTAATGTGACCGTCTCGCCGAATGGGCCCCTCGACTTTCTGACGGTGTGGCCGACCGGGCTGACAAGGCCCACGATCTCGCTGATGAACTCCTACGACGGCAGAGTGAAAGCAAATGCTGCAATTGTGGCGGCAGGAACATCGGGATCGATCAATGTTTTCGCCAGCACTCCTACTTACACCAACGTGATTCTAGACATCGATGGATACTTTGTACCTTCTACTTCCTCCAGCTTGGCCTTCTACCCGATTACGCCATGCCGCCTGGTGGATACTCGACCCGGTCCCCCCCCTGGACCGCTGACCGGACCATCTCTTGCCGCCAAGCAGACCCGCTCGTTTCCGCTCCAGTCTGGCACGTGCAATATCCCTTCGAATGCGCAGGCCTACTCGTTGAATGCTACGGCGATGCCACCCAATGGGGCAAACCTCGGCTTCCTGGTGTTATTTCCCACAGGGCAGAAACAACCTGGTACGTCTACTTTGAATGCACCCACGGGGACGCCCACGGCCAACGCCGCCATTGTTCCCGCGGGGACGGGCGGAGCCGTCTCAGTGTTTACTGATAGCGCGACCGACCTGCTCCTGGACATAAACGGCTATTTCGCGCCTCCGGGAGTGGGTGGAATATACCTGTACACGACTGCACCGTGCCGGGTTATCGATACACGCAACATCTTCCCGCCGCCCTTTACGGGACCCTTTCCGGGAGAATTTACCGTCGTGGTAGAGGCAGATCCTTGTCCCCAGCCCACTAGCGCGGCAGCCTATGTTTTGAATGCGACTGTCGTACCTACGGGGGGCCCTCCCGGTGGACCGATTCAGTTCCTAACTCTCTGGCCTTCTGGACAATCGCGGCCCGGCGTCTCCACGCTCAATGCATACGACGGAACGGTTACGTCTAACATGGCAATCGTTCCGACCAATACCGGTACGATAGATGCGTATGTTCCCCCCCCCGACACGGGTAATCTGATCCTCGACATCTCCGGCTATTTCGCTCCATGACGGCGAGGAGCGAATGCCGGAGGGAATGGAATTGCACGGGGTAGCACTATAATTCGCAGATCGTCATGAACCGGTTGTGCACCCTCATTCTCCTTCCGCTCGTAACTTCCTTAACTCTGTCCTGCGGGAGCGGAAGCGACAGTAATCGGGAGCTTCAATCCATCACCATCACTCAGACTGCGAACGGCAAGCAGATTGAATTCGTCGCGACAGGCCATTTTTCCAATCCGCCAGTCACGGTAGCTTCGATCCCTGTGGAGTGGCCCGTTCAGCTCATGGCTCCGCCGCCCCCTCAGTACACGCTCACTAATCAGCCCTTCGCGTTCGACTGCGGTGGTTCGGAACAAACTTCTTCGGGACTAATTCCGATTGTCGCGTATGCTCCGCCGAATGCAAACGCCCCACTCCCCGGATCATGGTCAGGAATGGTTCAGGGGTCCACGGTAATCACCTGCCTGTAAGAAAGCGGCCCGACCGGCCTGCACATCCTGAGTCAGTAGTATCTTCGGAACCGCGTCCGCTCGGGACGGTGTCTAAGAACTCATGGAGACACCCTTCCACTACCTCGCAGCTCTTCTCTGCGTTGCTACCCTTATCGTTGGACGCGTCAACGCTGATCCTAGACCGACGATGGGAGTCCGTGTTCTCCTCTCGAAGCGCTGTGCCCCTGGCGATGAATTCATTCGACGGGACGTGGTTGTCCGTGATCTTCCTGGTGGAAGGCTCTGGTTGAATGGCCGGCTTCTCCGCGAGAGCGTCGTGCGCTCGAAGGTGCAGGAGGCTTTGAGCACCAGAGCTGAGAAACTCGTGTGGATAGCAGCAGATGATCACCTTGCCTACGGTGAGGTTGTATCTCTCATATCAAAGCTCCACCATGACACTCCGGATGTCTACATCGTCCTTGCGATGAAAGCTCAGACCGGGCCTGTCGATCCTGCGGACAACGAGTACTCTAGGGCTCAGGCCCAACGTCCACTCGGGATCCACGAACTGTGCGTTGATAGGCCTGTTGAACGCGATGCCTCTGGAACGCCCAGCCAGCCGCTAGCGCGCTAGAAGCCCGTTCCCGCCTTGTTCTTTCGTACTGCCTGAAAAGTCGTGCCAGCTCAACCGGTGGATGCAACACCATCTGACAGAGATCATTTGTTTGAGAGGTGGTGTTTATGAGAATAGGAAGACGGTATGGTCTTTCTTCGGCACAGAAGACCGAGATCTGGCGTCGTTGGAAGGCGG
>CAZSUK010000379.1:0-24835 GCA_964609355.1 uncultured Acidobacteriaceae bacterium
TTCATCTGCTCCGCGCTCAATCAAAACGTCGGAACCTACTCCCTTGGGCCCGCGGCCGTCGCCATGGAGCGACGCACGGTTCGTTGGCTCGCTGATCTGGTTGGCTACGATGAGCATGCGGGTGGCAATCTGACCAGCGGCGGCATGATGGCAAACTTTGTCGGCATCAAGCTGGCCCGGGATTTCGTTTCCGGCGACCGAATCCAGAGCCAGGGCGTTCAGGACCGTTGGGCCGTGTACACGTCAGAGGAACGGCACGTCTCGGTAGATAAGGCAGTAGACGCAGTGGGCCTGGGACGAGACGCGCTGCGCCCGCTGCCTACCGATTCTGAATTTCGAGTGCGCCTGGATGCATTGGATGCAGCCATTGCGGAAGATCGTAGGCGCGGCATACGGCCCATGTGCGTTGTTGGTATTTTCGGGACCACAAACACTGGCGCAATTGATCCCGTGCGCGAACTAAGAAAGGTCGCCAATCGCGAAGGTATGTGGCTGCACATGGACGCCGCATACGGTGGCGGCATGCTGCTCTCCCATGAATGGCCGATGGCTGGCCAGGGGCTGGAGCTCGCGGATTCGGTCACCATTGATCCCCACAAGTGGTTTTACGCGCCGCTCGATGCAGGCGCGATCCTGGCAAAGGATGATCGCCGCTTCACCGCTTCTTTTGGTCTCAAGCCCGCGTATCTTACAGACGAATTCGATCGAGCGCATGAGCGCTATCAGTATTACGTGGACAGCTTCGAGCAGTCGCGGCGTTTCCGCGGCCTTAAGGTGTGGATGAGCTTCAAGCGATACGGGGCGAATCAAATCGGGGAATGGGTAGACAACAACGTACGCCAGGCGAAGCATCTTTATTCGCTGGTAGCGAACCATCCTGACTTCGAGGCCGCTTGTGAGCCACCGTTGTCAGCGATCTGTATTCGCTATCGAGCCGCGGGGCTCGACTCTGTCCAATTGAAAGATCTACATGCCGGGGTCGCGAAGCGAATCGAACAAAGTGGCAAATTCTGGATTTCGACCACCGAGCTGAAAGGCAAAACTTATTTCCGGATGAGTCCGCTCAACTTTCGCACCCGCACCGAACACATGGACCAGCTACTGGCGCTTCTGGGGCGGGAGTGCCATTCCGCACTCCAAAGCGTAAGCAGCAAATCGAACGTCTAAGGGCGGACTCGCTCATTATGTGGAATCTGGGCAAATTGCAAGTCTTTCCGCGGGCTTCGCGCCGACGCGCAGGCCGCGTGAGGCGGAGAGCTGATCTTAGCAAGCGTTGTCCTTCCTGCCCGTTTGACCTGCTGCGAAGAGTTCTCGCAAATAAGATTCCACTTCCGTCCTCCCGTCGTGTTGAGCCCAATCTGCTGGCGTGGCTTGCCAGATCACATCTTTCGTATCGAGCCTCGCTCCACGTTCAACCAGCAATTTGACGACACCAAGGTGTCCGGCCAGCGCTGCCTGATGAAGAGGAGTGGAATGGGAGTGTGATCCAGGCGGGTTGTAGTGGTTGGGATCTTCACCCGCGTCTAGCAGGGCGCGCACGATTTCAGGGTGACCATACTGAGCAGCAAGTGACAACGCTAAATGACGCTGACCGGAATCCGATAACGGGAGATGCCTGAGAAACTCCTCCGTCTTGCCGAGAGCCGCGAGAATTGGTAGATCGGGGTTCGCGCCCCATCGGATCAACTGATACACCGCCTCGAATTCTCCGTGAAGAACGGCCGTCTGAAGCGGGGAATTCGGGTCGGCGCCGTATTTGCACAAGGCGTCTATGAGCGGTATCTGAACCTTGCGTTCGCGGGGCACACGGCCCGATACAACGAGACCGAGGGTATCGTTGACGGATCTGTGTTCCAGGCCGGCTTCGAGGAGAATCACCGCAACATCGACAATGTTCGGAGGCAAGGTGCCATGCCGGACCGGATTCTCTGCAATGAATTCCAGTAGGCCGGGATTGCGGAAATAGTTGCCTCCCTCGAAGAGAACGCGCTGGTGGATGAGGCTGGGATTCGCCTTGAGAAGGAGCGATAAGCCGGAAACGTCGCCGGCGTCGATGAGGTTGACTGCGTGACGGAAAACGGCGTCTTCGATTCGCTCGTGGTGCGGAAGTGCGAGGTTGTCGCTCAGGTCGGGCGTCTCGATATGGTGCTTGAGGCGTGCCCAGGTTGCAAACCCGTATTCGCGTGCGATGGCGAGCTGCGCGCCACCGAGGGTGAGGTGGGTTGAGAAGATTTCCTGGTCCGTGGCGAGGCGCAGGCTAGGATGGAATTCGCGGAGGCGCTGTGCGCTGCTCGGTTCTCTCAACGCGTGCTGGCGGATTAGATCTTTTGCCTGATGCTTAAGGTGGTCGAGACTGGGATTTGCGGGGAGCTGTTTAGTCGGCACAGAGAACTTCCTTTCGTTTACCCGAGGTCCGCATAAAAACGGGCTGAAAGTCAGTTCAGTCGAATTGAGAGGTTCATGGGTGGACCTCTGTCCTTTCCGCAGACCGGATGCGCCCCATGCGCCGATTGAAAGCATAACGGGAAAGAAAACATACTCGCAAGTGTGCGGATTACGCGGGCCTCCTGCTGGAGGCTCCAGAAGAACAAACGGGAGGGGGCGCCGCCCGCGCCTCACGCGGCCTGCGGATCGGCGCGAAGCCAGCAGGAAGGACTTGCGGTTGCTGCGGTCGCCCAGATTCACATGACTTACAGACACTTGTTCGTTGAGCGGGGAGTCTTTTGCTATTGATCGAGCTGGCGACCAATCTCCCAGTGGTGCCCAAAGGGATCAACTACACGCCCCAATCTCCAGCCGTGCTCTTCCCCGACCGGGTAAACTTCAGACGCGCCGGCCGCCAGCGCTCTTCGAAACACAGCATCCGGATCCGCAACCGTAAGAATCAGCCGGACCGAACTACCGCCGAGAGTCTCGGGGCTGAAATTTTGATGCTCGGGAGACTCGTCGCCCAGCCAGAACTCGGCACCCTCTACCGAAAGTCTCGCCACCACGCTCCCATCAGGCCCGTCAAGACGAAAGACCTCGGTCGCACCAAATGCTGCCTTGTAGAAAGCAACGGCTTGCGCGCTCTTTCTGACCGATAACCAGGGTGCAATTGTGCATGGCAGCGAATTCGACATTGGCTCTCTCCCCAGGTCCTTATCTTGACCCTGACTTACGGATTCGCGATGCTGGCCGGTTCAGTTTCTGTGGCGTATTTCTGGCTGGACCGGTCGATTCCCGTACAACCAGTTCCGGCTGCACGATCACCTGCCGGGAATAAGATGCGTTGGGATGATCGATGCGATGGAGCAAACACTCAGCACCCATTTTCCCCATATCGCGAAGCGGTTGCCGAATGGTCGTCAGGCTGGGAATCCCATACGGGGCGCTGAGTACGTCGTCGAAGCCAATCACCGATACGTCGTGAGGCACCCGCAATCCAGCTTCGTGAAGAGCCCGAATCGCACCAAAGGCTGCAATATCGTTAAACGCAAACAGCGCAGTGAAATCTTTTGTGCGCGACAGCAGAGCCTTCACCGGCCCATACCCCAGCGCCGGCGACCAGCTGTTCTCGGTCAATCTGATCATCAATTCCGGGTGAAGCTCCATGCGGTAGGCACGGGCTGCTTCCATGATCTCCTCCCAGCGGGGATCCGAATCGACCGTCTGCTCCTGGCCCTTCATGAACGCCACTCTACGGTGCCCCAGATCAGCCAGATGTTTCAGTGCCAGACGGGCCGCCAGCTTGTGGTTCAGTTGAATATTCGTGGCGCCGGCCACCGATTGGTGACCGGATATGGACACAATAGGCACATGCACCCGCGCCGGCGTTGGCGTGTTCACCAGCAGCAGCCCATCCACCGACCGTTCCAGCAACATTTGGGGGTACTCCTCTATCAGCTCCGGCTTCCAGTAATGCGCCGCCAACAGGTAGGAATATTTCGCTGCCACCAGGTACTCTTCCACGCCATTCATTACCAGCGTGAAGTATCCTTCGCTCATTTCAGATACCAGCACACCGACCGACATACTGCTCTTCTTACGCAGAGAGCGCGCAAAATAGTTGGGCCGATAGTGCAGCTCGCTGGCTGCTGCGAGTATTCGTTTCCTGGTGGCTTGCGGGATTGCCTGGGCAGCCGGCGAATCGCTGACGACCACGGACACAGTGGTAAGCGACAGCCCAAGATGGGTGGCCAGTGTGCGCAAGGTCACGCGTCCGTTGTTGTCAGTTGCTTTCTTGCTTTTCAAAGTAACTTCCAGCCCGTTGTCTTGAAAGCGCTGACGGAGTATCGCATCTTATGTTTAACGCTGGCACAACAGAAAAAGTTCCAGGTTCCGCTTACGGAAACGTTTTTGCCTTGGGAAGAAGAGATTCTTCCACGCGCTCCCTAGGGGTGCAGTACCAGGGTTCGCTCCAAACGGAAGGTCATGGCAGTTTCCGCGGGCACGCTGATCTCTTTGCCCCGGGTAAAGAGTTGGGTCAGCGCGCCGCCGCCCGCTCCCGCCAGCGCACCAATACCGGCTCCTTTGCCACCGCCGAAAACAGCTCCCAACAGAGCGCCTACCCCTGCCCCTCCGCCGGCGTACTCCGCCGTGCGACGGTTAGCGCCGAGGCCGCTCTTATTGCTTTCCGTCACCGAGGAGGTATCGACGCGGTATTGTTCGCCGTGCACGTCGACGGAGTACAGGTCCAGCACCAATTCCGGACTGTGCACCGCGCCTCCACTACGTACGTTGCTCACGACCAGCTTCGCACTGGTTCCTGCGGGGATCGCGACGCTGCCTGAGCTGCCGTAGACATCCTGTTCAACCGTTACGGGGTAGAGCTGACCAGAGGATTCCTGTCCGGATCGAATGGAGTCCTCCGTGCGAATGACGATATTTGTGCCCTCGGGGATAACCAGTGTCGGGATGTGGTGGGGCGTAACCGGTGCTGGCGATCCAGTCAGGATGAGCGAGCTGACGTCGCGCACGGGAAACTGGTAGTCGATGCCCCCGTTACCTTGAAACGAGATCATTTCGTTGCCGTTCAATTGGCCGGAATAGGTTCTGCCATTGCGTAAGGTGAGGTGGTCGGCTGCATTCGAGAAGACCAACGATTGCACGTCGCCGACGGGCAGGTCATAGTGAATGCCCTGGTTGTCAGTAAACGAAAGCGTTTTGCCCGCAGGCGTATAGTGGCCGGAGTAGCTGGTGCCATCGTGCAGAACAACAATATCCGCCTGAGCAGCGACTACGGCGAAACAAAGAAGCAACACTGGCGCTAGAAATTTCATAGAGAGCCAGCCTACAAGAAAGCCAAAAAACTACGAACAAATTTTGCTTCCTGTCGATTTTGCCCAGCTTGCGCGTGCAGCAGCCCGCATTCTTGCACTCTTTCAAGGCGTCACGCTTAGAATAGGGTGAGATGGTGACGTAAAGTGACCCGCTTATCCGCGCCCAAGATTAATCTTCGGGAGCTTCGAGACAACCGCCAGTTGAGGTCGTGGCTTCGGTCTGGCAAGACGGTCGAGCTTCACGAACGCAATTGCCTGATTGCCCGTATCGTGCCTGAGCCAGTTCATGCCGAAGCGAAGGATTGGCCTGATTTCGCAGGTCGGGTCAAGACGCTATTTGGAGACCGCCGTTTACCAGGTGCAGATCTACTGATCGAGGAGCGCGGCCGCTTTTGACTGTATGGCGGATCCCAACCACCAAAATGAAGGGTACGGCCTTCAGGCCGTGCATCACTGCTTTGAGGTGAATCCGGCTTTGGCCGCTGAGGGCGGCTTCCTAAATAAAACAGGCGTTAGAGTCTGCATGAGCACCGGGCTTTGTATCAGGGCACGACTTTAGTCGGGCCGTAAATTCGTTCCCAATGAGTCGGGCTTTAGCCCCTGCGGCACCCGCCCGGTCCCGAATTTTCCGCAGCTGATCAAGCCCGCAGCCTTCACCTGTTTCGTGGGCAGGACAACACTCTCAACAAGACCACACACCTGCCCCTATAAGGGACGACCCCTCTAGAAAAGCAGCTTCAATCCGAACTGAATCTGCCGCGACGTCGTAGCCGTTGCACTGACTACCCCCGCCGTCGGCGACGCTTGAGCTTCCGCCGTAGGAGTCTTCGGTGTTGGCCCCGAGCTATAAACAACCGGATTCGGCGTGGTGAAATTCGAGTGGTTCAACACATTAAAGAACTCCGCCCTGAACTGTGCGCGCAGCCCCTCACGGATGGTGGTGCTCTTGGCCACGGAGAGATCCAATTCGCTCAGCCCGGGACCAGTTAGCGTGTCCCGCCCCAGGTCGCCAAAGGTACCTGGGTAGGGCGCAGTGAAGGCAGCAGGATTGAACCACTGCTTCACCGTCTTCGAATAAAGCGGCCCTTGAAAACCGGGAGCACGGTTCGGACGCACAGGATTGCGGGTATCCCCATTGCCGGTCGGATTGTAGCCCAGCTGCGGCGAGAGCGGGAAACCGCTCTGCAAGGTTGCGATCCCACTCAGCGACCATCCATTGATCAACCCGTGGCCAAATGGCAGCTGCCATGTTCCGTTGATCGCGCCCGCGTGGCGGATATTCGTCGCCGCCGGACCATAGTCGAGTCCGGGATTGCCCGGGTACATGACGAACGCTGGTGTATTTGCTGAGACGCTGGTGTTCCAGGCCGAGCCGTCATCCAGGTTGCTGGCAAATGTATAAACGCCGCGCAACTGCAGCCCGTGCGCTAACTGACGGCGCACATCGACCTCCAACGCGTTATAGTTGCTGACTCCCTGCGACACCCACGACGTAGTGTTGGCCACGTTAGGGTTAGCTTTGGTAGTTGAGGGATAGAACACCGTCCCCGACGCGAGCGACCCAGGGCACCCCGGAGCGGGGCAGATCACCGTCGCGGGCGTGTTCTGGTCTTCCGAGAGAATCTGATGGTATCCGTGCGACCCGACATAGCCGAGAGTGACCGAAGTTGCCGGGGCAACCTGCTGTTCAATCTTGAACGTCCAGGCGAGCACCGTGGGTGTGGCAATATTCGTCTGCACGTTGCTGGGCGAGATCTGGCCGCTCCCGGTGGTGGCCGTTCCGCTTGCCAGGGAACTCAGCTTCTCCACCGTAGTGTTACTGAACGACAACGTGGTATTGAACGGGGCGGTCTGGTCAAGCCGGTAATCCAGCGCATCCAGCAGCGCGCGATGGACTCCAAAGTTCGCCCGCAAAGCGGTCTTGCCATTTCCGAAAAGATCGTAGGCCACGCCAATACGCGGTTCCGGCATAAATGTCGCTTTATTCTGCGCCAGAGCCGAGCCGCCGATCGTGGGATTCGTATTGATTACGCCGTCGGTAAAACCATAATTCGAGGCCCGGTTGTGGGCCTCATTCCAGCCATTCGTTGATTCGAAACGGAAGCCGCCGCGAAGCTCGAGGCGGGGCGTCACCTTCCAGGCGTCCTCGATGAAGCCCGCTCCGAAAAGCGACCGCCAGCCAAGCTCCGTGGGTGAAGGTACAACGGTAAAGGTCGCTACAGTTCCCTTGAGGAACGCGCTGAGGGTGGAGAAAGACGCCTGTCCATACTGGTTCTGCGCCAGGTTGTCATTGGATTGCAGCCGCTGCAGCCACACGCCCGCCTCAAGCTGGTGCCGCCCGTGGGTCCAGAAAACATGTTCATCTACAGTAAAGAGGTTACGAACCGCCTGGTTATTGCTGCCGGTATTTGCGCCCGCTAGGGTGACCTGGGAGGCGCCATTCGAGGCCGTGCTGCCTGAGATCACGATGGCGCCGATGGGGCCGCCGGCAACCCAGCCAGGCACTGACACTGGCACCTCGCCGTTAAAGTAATACGCTGCGCGCGAATAGCCGACGCGCAGAGTATTAAGCAGGTTAGGCGAAAAAACGTGCTGCTCCTGGGCGCTCAACACCTGCTCCCGCAGTCGCTCGTAGATGGTCGAATACGGGTTCTGCGACGGAGTACTCGCATCGCTGTCATCCACGGTATAAACCCCAAAGAGCGGATCGTTGGGGCTCAGATTGGCATCGATCCGTGTTGTCCCAAAATCCTCGCGCACGTGCTGTGGCGGATTGGCAAAGGCTTCTGCGATGCCGCTTGCCGTCCCATTAGGGTTCAGGAGTTCGGGGCCATTGGCCACCGGCCACAATGCCAGCAGCGGTCGCACACTCGAGGAGGCAGCCGCGCGCGAAGCGTTATCCGGAACAAAACTCACCGCGCTGAGACCAAGATGTTGCCGGTAACCTTCATAGTTGCCAAATCCAAATAGTTTGTCGCGGCGCAGCGCCCCGCCTAACGCGGCGCCGAAGTCGTTGCGCTGGAACTCCGGGATGTTTGCCTGGTCGAAATAATTGCGTGCGTCCAGCGCGCTGTTGCGCAGGAATTCATACGCCGAGCCGTGAAGCTTGTTTCCGCCGGAAGCGGTAATGATGGATACCTGGGCGCCGGTGCGCTTGCCATAATTTGCGCCATAGGTGTCACTGACCACGTTGAACTCGCGGACCGCGTCCACGCCCAGCAACTGCCCACTGGTGCCCCCGGGGGTCACGTTGATGAGAGATGCACCTGTGTACTCAATGCCATTCAGCAGGAAGAGATTGTCCTGCGGCCGTCGTCCGGAGACGGAGTACATATTGCCGACCGATGAGTTGGACGTGCCCACCCCGCCGGAGCGCTGCGTGGTGTAGCTGACCGACGCCGGGTTTAGTTGAATAAGCTGGTCGAAGCTCCGGCCATTGAGGGGCAGCTCTTTCACTTGCCGCTCGTCAACCAGGCCCTGTACTTGCAGGGTTGTAGTATCGACGAGTGCGGGCGTATCTGCCACCGAAACTGTTTCTTGCACGCTGCCAACGGTGAGCGCAAGATGCAGCTGAACGTTCTGGCCGACGGTGACTGCTATGCCGGTCCGCTCCAGGGGCGCAAAGCCATCCCGGGAAACAGATACCGTGTAAACGCCCACAGCAACGGAGGGCGCGGAGAAGGTACCGCTTTCCGCAGTGAGAACCCTGCGTTCGCTGCCAGTCTCATCATTGCGGATGCGCACCTCAGCGCCCGACACGGCTGCGCCGGCGGCATCGACCACTGCACCAGAAATCGTACCCCCCACCATCTGTGCCCTGGCTGGGGGTGTAACCGCGATGAGGAAAAGGAAACATAGGGAGATAAGCCGCAATGTACGCATAATCAAGCTCCTGGGAATTCTTAAGAGGGAGGACTGGACCGGGCTAGCGGCAACAACAAGAGCAGAGGCAGCAATGAGAGAAGGAACAGCGTAGATGGAGGGCGGCGCTCAAATCAGGTTTCCTGAGTTTTTTACTTGAGAAAAGGGTAATGCTGGGGAGCTGTTATCGCGAACAACAACAGCCGGCCGGCGCGAGGGATGCGCGGCAACAACACAGGCAGTGATTTGCGACAGAAGTCACACTAAAACAATAACACAGGAGGGGCCTTTCGACCGGAGCGGGACCTGCGGTTTGTCTTCCCTTGACCGGTGTTCCGGGCCATGGCGACCCTCCCCTTTGCCATCCCGACCGGAGCGGGACCTGCGGTTTGTCTTCCCTTTTACCGGTGTTCCGGGCCACGACGACCCTCCCCTTTGTCATCTCGACCGGAGCGTACCCGGATTTTCTACTTCGCGGCAGCCGCCAGGGCCACGGGTGCGGTTTCCCGTAAAGGAAACCGCATGAAGATGATCAACGCCACTGCTCTCGACAGGAAATCCGGGAGAGCGCAGTGGAGAGATCTCTGTGTGGATGCTCGTTCTTGGAAATGTTTTTCTTGCAGATGTCGACGGGCCTGCGGCCCACCTAAGAGACGAAAATGGCGCGGACGAATACTAAGTGGGTGGCCCAGGTCTCGCTTTTGAGACCTGGGTGTTCCGGTCTAATGATGAGTCGGGGGAGCGAAGGTCGTCCACTTATGCGCATCGTCGGCATGTGGATCCGGTGGCGCAGTCCACAAATTAGCGCTGATCCCATTCAGGTCGTACACGATCCTTCCGTCCTTGATCGTAAGTTCGCAGAGCAGCTTCTGCTTGCCGTTCAGCCGCTTGTCGAGCATGTCAGTAAACCCAAACGAGCCGTTCTCCACCCGAAGCACAGCGACATCCGCGATCGAGCCCTCGGAAAGATTGCCCAGTTCTTCATGTTTGATCTCATGCGCCGGATGCGATGTCATCTCCGCAACGACCTGTTTCAGAGGAACGCCAACCGCCATGATCTTGTCGGCGACGTTCAGCTCATCCTTCATCGCGGCGTTCATGCTGTCGACATGCAAATCAGTAGAAATTGAGTCAGGAATGAAACCCGCCTTGATCATGGGTACGGCGAGCGACCACTTGAAGCTGCCCCCGCCCTGGCCGACGTCAAAGTAAATACCGCGCTTTCGGCCCTCGATGAAAGCCTTGCTTGGGCCAAGCGTAACCGGATCCTGCTCTTGACGAAGTCCGGAATACATGTGGGTGTAGATGTCGCCGGGCCGCAGCTTCTGGGTTAGCAGATCGTAAAGTGGCCGCGTGGGACGATCCACACCGAAGTCAACCATCACAGGAATATTGGCCTTGGTTCCGGCGATCACAGCCTGTTCCACAGGCGTCCACTCCGGGCCTGCAAAGTGCGCAGTTTTGATGCCGACGATGGTCTGGGGATATTTGAGCGCCATCGCGGCCGTAGCGAAGCCGTCCATGTCAGCCATGTTCTGCTCGTACCTCGCGCCGCGCATGCCCGAGCCGACGATGTTGAGCATAGCGAACACCCGAGTCTTCGAACGATCGATGATGCGGTCCTTGAAGTCCTCAAAATTCCGCCAGCCTGAGCAGCCCGCATCGACCACCGTGGTGACCCCAACCCGGAAGGTAAAGCCATCCGGAGGCACGCTGAGATCACCGGCATAGGAGCCGCGCTCCCCGGTGCCCGCGTACACGTGCACGTGAATGTCGATCAGTCCCGGCGTCACGTACAACCCCTTCACCTCGACCGTCTTGAGCGCAGACGAGGGGGGAATATGCGCGGCTACCCGGGCGATCTTGCCGTCTTTGATGGCTACGTCCATCAACCCGTCAATATGGTTCTTGTCGTCAAGCACATGGCCGCCGCGGAGCAGCAAATCGTAGGCGGGTGCTGCCTGTTGGGCAAATCCGCTTGCGCAGGCAAACGCCAGCAGGATCGCTGAATGCAAGGTTTTTCTAATGTGCATGTCTCCCACTTCTATTCGGGAGCCCCATGCTTTGCAGCTCTGCAAGGCTCCCTTCCGTGCCCGATTTCGCTCGTCAGATATATGCGATGAGATCGATCTCGATCAGGGAGTTTCCGGGGATGCCGCCGGCTGGAGCAATCGTGGTCCGCACAGGAGGCACCTTACCCCACCGCCCCGCATATACTGTATTCATCCTTCCCCAGTCTTTGATGTCGTTGAGGTAGACGTTCACCTTGAGCACTTTGTCCATCGAAGATCCGGCGCACGTCAGGTTCTTCTCCAGTTCGTCGAGAACATGTTTGGTGTGCTCCTCAATCGTGCCCTCGAAGTGTGCCCCTACACCCGCGAGGAAGAGCAAATTCCCATAAGACACAGCGCTCGAAAACAGCGGCGGAGCTCCGGGAGTATTATCCGCAGGCTTTTCGCAGGAATAGGCTTTCTTTTCCAGCTTGCCCGTCTTCTGTGCCTCCGCGCCCTTGCCGAGCATGGCGCCACCGGTTGCGACTGCGGCTGCTTGCGCCGCACTCTTGAGCAGACCTCTTCTGGACTGAGTCCCCATCTACTTACCCCTTTCAATTGAATCATTAATTAGAAATGAAAAAGGCCCGCAGTGCCGCCCGTCGCGAAATGCGGCCTTTTCATCCTCTAGGCTGTTTTGAGAGCGATACTGCTTGGCTTATCCACGACGGCGGCATTCGTTCTGCAGTGTACCTCACCCGTCCGGTTGTCTGCGGTTGCTTGATCGATCGATCCCCTAACGCCGTCCAGAAAGTAAACGCTCGTCCCATCATGTGAGACAGCGATCTGGCTCGCGGCTGTCAGCTGTTGTCCGCGCGACAACCTGCCACGCGTTGCGTCGATTCGCCAGGCACCGTCCGCGGTGTACAGCATCCGGCCTGAAGGATGCACCGCCAGCCCACCCGCTGACAACGGTACGCGCTGGATCTCCTCACCCAGGCTCCCACCCTCGTACCGGTAGCAAACCAGCGTGTCCTCGAGACCATGCCAGCTGTACACGAACGATCCCGATGGATGAATTACGCAGTCGCTGGGGCCGCTCCCCTCGCCGGTGGAGCGCTGCACGCGTCGCCGCAGTCCGCCGTCTTCGAGCGCAAACACGCTCAGCCTGTCACCGCCAAAATCGGACGAAAGCAGATGGCGTCCCACCGCATCGAACAAAAGCGTATGGGGGTGCGCCGAGGCCTGCAATTGCACATTGGGTCCGCAGCCGGCGTCCTTAAAAATACTGCTGACCTGTCCCAGGCTTCCGTCCTGTGCAATCGCAATCAGGTTGTAAATTCCCCCGCCATACGCCGCCGCGGCAAGCAGCTTTCCATCCGGGGAGACAGCCATGTGCCGCGGCCGGGTCGCAGATAACGAAAGCGCTGTCCGGCTCAACAGCGTCAGACGCCCATCCTCGGGACGGATATGGAACGCCTCGACTGTTCCGCGCGGCAGTCCCTCGTGCTCATTGATTTCATTGGCGACGTACAGCGTCTGCTGTACAGGAGAGAGCAGCACGCAAGCGGGCGCACGGCTCGGTACCCGCTGTATTTGCGTCCAAACCTCGCCTTGCAAGCGAAACACACGAAGCGAATCATCTCCGCAACCCACATAGGCAAATTGCGTCGTCCCAATTGCCTTGGGAAGTTTGTTGACCGCCACCACACCCGCGGCGCCGCGTAGAAATTCTCTCCGTGTCCAGCCGTTGTTTGGATTAAGCACGGATCGACATCTTGTGGTGGAAGATGTTGTTCGGGTCATAGCGCCGTTTCACTTGTTGCAGGAATGGATACAGATCTCCCGTACCGTAATAGAGCTGCGGCCAAAAGGCATACGCGAGCATATCGGCATCGGGATAGTTAATGTAGCAGCCCTCGTAATAGTCGTTAGGGAAGGGAGTACCCGCGTACCGCGGATCCACCTGCTGCGAGTACAGATCGGTGTAGAACTCTCGCATCCAGGCAAGGCGGCCAGCATCCTCGTCCGCATACTCCCAATATTGCTGAAACTGGAGCTTCATGATCGAGGAGCGCTGCCACACCGAAGTGCTCTCGGCCATTCCTTTCCGATTGACGGCGCCACCGTAGGCGTCCACCGCCATGACCGAGCCGCGCAAATCCACCCCCGGTATCACCCGCGTGAGGTGCTTGTAGATACACTTTGCCTCTGCTGGCGTGAAGTTCTTTTTCATGTAGCAGGATTTATACGCAGCGCGGCCGCTGTGCCCGCTTCCACTGTCGCCAACCGTTGCATCGAGCCACATCAGCCGGTCAATATCATATTTTTCCGATTGCTGGCGAGCAGCCGGGCTGCGCGGTGAAAAGCGCCGTTCTCCGGGCGTGGCCGCGCGTCTCGCCGTGCCACTAAATTCCTCAAAGCGATCGAGAAATTCATCCAGCGGCTTCAGGTCGTCGCACCGTCCATCCGGGTTGCAAAATTGCAGCGATAGTCCAATATGGCCCGAAGAAATGTGCGTCAGTCCAATCGCGGCATACAATCCCCACTCCTCGTGTTCGCAGCCCCGTGTCGCGCAGTAGTCCCCAAACGCCAGCAGCAGGGCAGTAAATTTGTCCTCGGTCATGCTGTGCCAGTCGAACGAAAGGTGAGCATTCGCGACCTCGACGGGCGCCACCGGCAAGCGGTCAAAGAGAAAGCCGGTGACGATGCCGAAGTTTCCTCCGCCTCCGCCGCGGCAGGCGCGAAAAAGATCAGGCTCATGCTTCTCGTCAATGGTCCGCAGGGCAACATGTCCTTTCTTGTCGACGGTGAGGATCTCGATGGCCGATACCCAGTCGATGGTCAGCCCGTGCAGGCGCGAGAGCACGCCGTAGCCGCCCCCGGTGATATGGCCGCCGGCGCCCACCTCGAAGCAGCTACCCCCGGGAATCGTCACCCCGTGCCGCTTGTACAAGCTAATGTATGCTTCGCCCAGCACTTGCCCGGCGCTGATGCGCAAGCGGTTTCCGTCACCAGGCAACGCATCGCTTTTAAGCAGGCTCAGATCCAGGATCGTTCCACCAGGATTGTTGACCACAAAATCTTCATAGCAGTGGCCGCCGCTGCGAACCGTTGGACGCGCACCAGCGTTCACCACTCGCTGCAGGGCTTCCGCCGCCTGCTCGGCGGTCTCGCACAGTTCAATCTCGGCCGCTGCTTCCGCTGGATTCTCGTCCCAACGAAGATTGCGGCTCCGTTGCAACAAGGCATAGCGCGGATCGCTACGGGTAATCCTGATCGTCATCAATGACTCCGCTGCGGGATGAATTTATATCTGCTCGCTACCAGCCAGACAGCCAAAAGCGCGAACTGAGCGCAGAAAATCGATTCCAGAGAAAACCAATAAAGTGATGTTCCAGTCGCCCGATGAGCGAAGGCCAGCATCAAGCCCAGCAGCACCACCAGGCACGCCACGGCCGCACGCTGGCCATTTCGTTTGGGTGTGAGAACGACCGCGGGACGCGAAGGCAGTTGCCGCGCAACCCGGGCTGCGAAATCAGCCGGGATCTCGGGTTCAGGCGCGGTCTCTAGCGCGAGAAGGATCCTTGTTTCCAGCAAATCCAAAGCAAAATCCGAAACGGGTTTCATCTTGTCTTCTGCCATGCGGTTCCCCTTTCCATCTCCTGCTGCCGCTGAATGCCTTCGCGTAGTTTCTTCCGTCCGCGATGCAAATGGGTGCGCACCGTCCCGATGGGCAATTTCAGCGACAAGGCAATCTGTTCGTAACTCCGCTCCTCCTGATGGTAGAGCACCAAAATGGTCCTCTCGATAGGGCTCAGCAGTTGCAACTGCTGCTCTACAGAATACCGGAACTGCTTCTCCGCCAATTGCTGCTCTGCATCCGGCCCAGGGTGCGCGAGGCGATCTTCCCAGTCCGACTCCTCCTCAGAAAAGGAGACCAGGGGGCGGTCGTCGCGGCGGCGCCGCTTCCACTCATCCTGGGCCACGTTGGCGACGATGCGATAAAGATAGGTGCTCAGCAGCGCCTCGCCACGAAACGCGGGAAGCGCGCGATAGAGCCGAAGAAACACCTCCTGGGCGAGATCGTCGACGTGCTCGCGGCTGCCGGTGAGCCGGATGAGGGTGCTGAAGACCATCGTCTGATGGTCTCGGACGATCTGCTCGAAGCTGGTGTCGGCGGCGTGCAAAGAGGGTCAGACTGAGAATCCAGCAAAAAGTTTCATGCCGGATTTGAAACTCTCACCGAGGATGACAGTCTAAGGCGGGCAGAAAGGAAGGTAAAGCTTATGCATTTTGACGTATGGGCGGTACCGTTAGGAGCATTTGCGGTGGCCATTGTGGCCATCGTCTCTGGCGCTGTGTCGGAAGCGAGCAGGCAGAGGCTGACGGCCGAGCAGCGGATGGCGATGGTTGCCCGCGGAATGCCTGCTGACGACATTGACAAGTTGTTAACCAAGGCGATTGTTGACAGTAAGCCGGTCAAAGATCCGATCCAGAGTCTGGCTAACGCCCGCCGGACGGCGATCGTGCTGATTTCGAGTGGTATCGGATTGGCGCTGTTTTTTATCCTGCTCGCGTACATCTTGAGTGAGCGTGATGTGCTGGCCGGCGCCGCGGTCGGCCTGATGCCGCTGGCGGTGGGCATTGGCTTTGTGATTGACTACCACCTGCAGAAGCGCGACTTGTCGCGCTTCGGGCTGGAAGTGGGCCCAGCCGATAACCGGCTTTGATAACATCAGCCGATGGAAATGCTTAAGGATAAGGTCGTTATCGTGACCGGTGCGGCAGCCGGCATCGGCGCCGGAGTGGCGAAGCTATTTACCGAGCGCGGCGCCCATGTATTTCTAGCCGACCTGGACGGAGAAGGAGTCAAAAAAACCGCAGCTACTCTTCAAGCGGACGGCGGCTCTGCCTTTGCCTTTGAAGCCAACGCGGGCAGTCGCGATGCTATGGCAAACGTGGTAGAGGATGCGGTAAAGCGCTTTGGCCGCATCGACGTGCTGATCAACAACGCCGGAATCTATCCTCGGCATCCCTTCCTCGAAATGACAGAGGAGCAGTGGGACACCATGCAGAACATCAATATGAAGAGTGTCTTCCACTGCACCAAGCTCGTCATGCCCCATATGGTTCGACAACGGGCCGGCGCGGTGGTCAATATCTCCTCGGTCACCTTCTTCACCGGTTTGCAGAACCTGACCCACTACATTGCCTCCAAGGCAGCCATCATCGGCTTCACCCGCGGCCTGGCAAGAGAGATGGGGGAACACAATATTCGCATCAACTGCGTTACCCCGGGAGCCATTGAAACCGAAGGAGAACGCAAGCTTCTCACCAAGAAGGAAACGGATGTTTTTATGGCACAACAGAGCCTGAAGCGCCGCATAACCCCATTGGACGTAGCCCGCGTCTGCTTGTTTTTATCAAGTGAGCTGAGCGACGCCATGACCGGCCAAACCCTCAACGTAGACGGAGGCTGGATTATGTACTGATCAACGGCCGCAAGTATTGATAGCTGATAGTAAGTGCTTGCTTCCGCTTCTCAAAATTCTCTTCAAACTCCCGGTCTTCGACTTCCACACAGACCGGTCCGTCATAACCGGAATTCCCCAGCGCCTTGAGAAACGCCCCCCAGTCGATATCCCCACGTCCCGGAAGCTTGGGACTATGGAACTGCAATGGGTAAGCCAGGATGCCAACCTGGTTCAATCGTTGCCGGTCGACCGCTACATCCTTCAGATGAACCCGGAATATGCGAGAGGCAAATTCCTTCACCGGAGCGATATAGTCCATTTGCTGCCACACCATATGCGACGGATCGTAGTTAAGCCCGAAACGGGAGCTGGGGATATCCTCAAACATGCGCCGCCAAATCGCGGGACTCGCGGCCAGGTTCTTCCCCCCAGGCCACTCGTCGGCGGTAAAAAGCATGGGGCAGTTTTCAATGGCGATACGAACGTTCTGATCCTCCGCATAGGAGACCAAGTCCTTCCACAAAGCGAGGAAGCTGGGCCAGTTCTCTTCAACAGACCGGGTCCAGTCGCGCCCCACAAATGTGCTCACGGTCGTCAGTCCCAGCGTCTTCGCTGCGGCCACCACACGTCTTAGGTGCAAGTTCGCAACTTTAGCTCCTTCCTTGTCCGGCGAAAGCAGATTCGGATAATACCCCAGGCCGCTGATCTCCATGCCGTGAGCTTTGGCAAGATCTGACACCCAGGAAGCGTCCGCACTGTTGAAGTTGGATACGTCGACGTGGGTAACCCCCGCGTATCGGCGATCCGCTTTACCTGGCGGCCAACACATCAACTCCACACACCTATAACCGATACTGTTGCCCAGCGCGAATACTTCTTCCAGTGAAAGTTCGGGGACGATGGCGCTCATAAAGCCGAGTTGCATGATCGTTGATTTTACTGCGATACAATTCTCCAAATCCGTTCACGCCACGGAACCAGGAAATATGAAGATCGCTGGAATCGCTTCTGCCGCGTTATCCGTGTTCCTGTTTCTCGCTTCGGCGGTTTCAGGTTCGATCCAGGCCACAGAGACCATGACGCCTCTCCTGCTCGCAGTGCAGGATGCTCCCATCCCCTTCACCGGATCGGACGGCAGGACTCACCTGGTTTATGAACTGGGAATGACCAACTTCTCGAGCGCCCCCATTGCCGTTGAAAAAGTCGAAGTGATGGGTGACGGAGTGATCCTCGAGACGCTCGACACCGCTGCGGTTACGGAACGTCTGCAACCCGCCGGACAGCGCGAATCAGCGGGTACTCTCGCTGCCGGCACGCAGGCGAATCTCTTTCTTCACCTCGTCCTTCCGCCGGGCGCCAAAGTTCCCTCTGAGCTATCGCATCGCCTTGCGCTGCGGGTGAGCGCCGCACCCCCAGGTCATCAGGAACTCAACGAAACCGGAGGCACGATCACAGTGGACCGGCAACCCGTAGCGCTCATAAGCCCGCCGCTACGTGGGGAGGGCTACATCTCAGCGGATTCCTGCTGTGATGCCACCCGGCATACCCGCGCAGCTCTGCCTGTAAACGGCCGCGTGTGGATAGCCCAACGCTACGCAGTGGACTGGGAGCAATTGAATGCCGGCGGCCGGATCTACACTGGTCCGCAAGACAAGCTTGAGAGTTACGCGATCTTTGGCCAGCCCGTTCTAGCGGTTGCCAATGCAGTCGTTGTCAACGTTATCGACGGGCAGCCAGAGCAAACTCCCGGCAAATACCCCACAAACATTTCGATCGAAGAGGCGGACGGCAACTCTGTAATTCTCGATCTCGGCAACCGGCACTATGCCCTCTATGCCCACATGCAGCCGGGAAGCATCAAAGTTCACCGCGGTGAACATGTCCATCCCGGTCAGGTAATCGGTTTGGTAGGAGATACCGGCAACTCGATCGTGCCTCATCTGCACTTTCAGGTGACTGACGGGCCCTCAGGGGCCGCGTCCAACGGGCTTCCTTACGAGATCACTGAGTTCGAGGTGACCGGCAAAACGCCAGGCACGAAGGCCTTCGATGAAGCAGAGACGAACGGAACGCCGCTCGCGGTTACCCCGTTCAATCCGCCGCAAGCCGTCAAGCGATCAATGCCACTCGACCAACTCATCGTATCCTTTCCCGCGCACTGATCGCGCTTTGCTCTATCCCCTAGTCAATCGCCGGGTGCCCCACACCCCCGATTTCCTGTGTAGTTTCGTGGGTTCCCTGAACTTGATGCGCCTTTCCTTAAAGAAAGGCGCACACGCGGTCCTTTCGAGAGCTGCGTACAGGAAATTCGGGACATCTCGCTCGTTTTTCGCGAGATGTGGGATACCGCAGGTCCTGCCCTCACTCAAGCCTTGGCGGACCTCACAAATCCCGCCAAAGCCGGTAGCTGCCCCACGCCGCAAGCGTACAGACGTCGCGAATCTCACCTTCTCTTAGCTTCTGCTCGAAGGCGGGAATGGGCATCCGCACGATCTCCATATCTGACTCTTCCGGGTCACGCTGATGACCGCCGGGAACCAACTCTTCGGCAACAAAAACATGCTGCCGTTGGCGAGTGAACCCGTAGGCGATCCACATCCAGGGCAACTCCGTCATTCGCCCCGCGGTTAGGCCGGTCTCCTCGCGCAGTTCGCCTCGGGCCAGCTCCTCGGGATGGACATTGTCTTGTTCCCATCCGCCCTGTGGAAGCTCAAGCGCCCGTTCGCCGATGGTGTAGCGAAACTGCTCCACCAACCAGATGTGATCGCCGTCAATGGGCACGATCACCGCGCAATCCTGCTTATCCACCACGCTGTATATCCCCTCTGCACCATTGCTGCGCTGAATAGCGTCTTCACGCAAGGTTAGCCAGGGGTTTCGATAGATCTCGCGGGTAGAAAGAGTACGAATAGCCATGCTCTAGGATGGCAGGGAAGAACCGTACGGGGCAAATGGGAGCCGCCTCACAGAAACGCCTTCACCCACCCAATGCTTTCTGTATCCTTACTCTCAAGCGGGCCGGCTCAAGCTGCGCAAATAACCTTCCAGGTGCTTGCCGACCGTAAACAACGCTTCACGCGTCTTTTCCAATCGTGAAAACATAATCGCTCCCTCCAGGCTGGAGATGACGATCGTCGCCACGGCAACCGGATCCACATCCTTGCGCAACTCTCGACCCCGCTGCCCTTCGCGCACAATTTCAGCAATAACGGAGCGCCACTCATCGAGTGCTCCACGAGCTTTCTCCCGCAGCACCGGGTTTCCATCGTCATTCTCGATCGCCGTGTTGAGCAGCGGACAACCTCCAGGCAACGCCCGGGCCGGAGGCTCAACGAAATTTCTCACCAGCAGTAAAAGCTTCTCCAACGAGGTAGCGCAATCCTTGAGACCGCGGCGGCGTGGTTCGGTGACCGTTTCCCACGCGTAGTCGAAAGCAGCGGCAGCAAGCTCTTCCTTGCTTTCGAAATGGCGATAGAGGCCGCCCTTCTCCAGGCCAGTCACGGCCATCAACGCAGACATGGAGGTGCCCGAATAGCCGTGCCTGTTGAACACGGCGGCCGATTGCTCCACGATGCGTCGGCGGGTAGCGTTCCCGCGCGTAATTTTAGTTTCCCGGGCAGCCATTTAATTGCGACCGATCGGTCTCAGTATACATCTGAGTTCTATCCATCACAGGAGTGAACGTGGCAACAGCGACTGCGGAACTCAAGCCCACACCCGCAGCAATCGGCGCCAGGGGAGTGAATCCGTGGGCGGTAGCCCTCACCGTCACGCTGGCAACGTTCATGGAACTGCTGGATACGTCGATTGCCAACGTATCCCTTCCCCACATCGCCGGCGGCCTGGGGCGCAGCTTCGATGAAACCACCTGGGTTCTGACCTCTTACCTGGTGGCCAATGCAGTCGTGTTGCCGATGAGCGCCTGGCTAAGCCGGGCTTTGGGACGAAAACGTTACTACATGATCAGCGTAGGGTTGTTCACCGCAACTTCTTTCTTATGCGGCATCGCGCCCAGCCTGAACTTCCTGGTCATTTTTCGAGTGCTGCAGGGAATTGGCGGTGGCGGCCTGGCTCCGGTGGAGCAGGCCATCCTCGTCGATACATTTCCCGCCAACAAACGCGCCGCAGCCTTCGCACTTTACAGCGTGGCCATTGTGACCGCGCCCGCGATTGGTCCGCCCTTAGGTGGATGGATTACTGACAGCTTCTCCTGGCGATGGGTTTTCTTTATCAATGTGCCCATCGGGCTAATCTCTCTATTCCTCAGCAACCGGCTGGTAAGCGACCCGCCAGCGTTTAAGGCGGAGGTAGCGGAAGCCAAACGGCTCGGCAAGCTGCGCATCGATTACATCGGCATAACCCTGATCGCGCTGGGGTTCGCCTTCTTGGAATTTGTACTCGATCGTGGCCAGATTGACGACTGGTTTGGCAGTAGGTTGATCACGGCGATGTTTGTCGCTGCCATGGTCTGCCTAGTATTAGCAGTGTGGTGGGAACTCCGCGTACCCGATCCGGTCGTAGAGCTCGGCCTGCTACGGGAAAGAAATTTCGCCTTCGCCAGCATCTTCTACTTTCTCTTCGGATTTGTGCTCTTTGGCAGCACCACGATGATTCCGGAAATACTGCAGAGTCTCTACGGTTACACCGCCACCGATGCGGGTCTTGTGTTAGGGCCGGGGGCCGCGGTGATCACCGTGCTCGCGCCCATAGTCGCCATGCTGACGCAAAAAGGCAAAGTGAGCCCGAAATGGCTCATCGCCTTCAGTTTCGCGGTGGTTTCCGTATCGATGCTGTACTACAGTTCGTTTAACCTGCAGACAAATTACGCCCACTACGCGCTGGCCCGTGCACTCCAGGGATTCGGCTATGCGTTTTTGTTCGTCCCCGTCAGCGTGCTTGCTTATTCTTATTTGCCGCCGGGAAAAAATAACAAGGGCTCCAGCCTCACCAACCTGGCCCGAAACTGGGGCGGAAGCTTCGGGGTCGCCTTCATCACCACCGTACACGAGCGGCGCACGGATTTGCATACCGACCGGCTGGCGCGAAATGCGGATTTCAGCTCACCATTGTTTCAATCGCGCATTAGTTCGCTCAGCAAAACCTTCGAACACCTGGGTCTTTCTCACTACGACGCCACCCAACACGCCCGAGGCATGCTCTACAACCAGCTCAACCAGCAGGCAAGCCTGATCGGCTTTATGGATTGCTTCCGCATGATGGCCATCGTGGCCCTGATCGGCATCCCGCTAGCCCTCGCCACAAAAAACTTTCGACCTGGCGGCGAAGCCTCAGGCGGTCACTGACGGTCGACTCCGCACCGGGATCTCTTCGACCCGGCGGTAGACCGGCAAGCCGCGCTGATGAGCCAGCCGCACGTCTTCATCCGCGCCTTTCGATGCCCCTTCAATGCGAAACACTGCGTCGCAGCGGTCGATGAGCCGGCTTGCCACCGGGTACAGGTACTGCTCCGCGATCGGATCCCCCAAAGAAGTCGATCCTGCCTGCTTCATGATGGGCAGCGCGACCCACTCCCCGATCATGGGAATATGTCCCGCCTGATAAATCGGCAACGCGAAAGACTCCAGCCGATCGAGATTCTTTGCAATCAGTGTGGGATCGTCGTTTGTGCCGGAGCGATACGGTCCGGCGATAAGGATGATGAGCGGTTTGCTTTCGTTCATGGGTTGCTCCTGCAGTCATCATAGCCAAACAGGAAAAAACATGCAATCTCGTGCATATTCGTGCAAAACGTTTAATCGTGCGATAGTGTCTTTGTGCTCACCAGTCAGCGCAAACAACAAATCCTGGACCTACTGCGCCGAGACGGGCAGGTGGTTGCTAAAGACCTCAGCCATGAACTCAATCTCTCCGAGGACACTATCCGGCGTGATCTGCGAGAGCTTGCAGCCGACGGCCTGCTGCAGCGAGTACATGGAGGTGCGCTGCCCGCATCCCCCGCTGTGGGAGATTTCGCCGCCCGGCTCCACGTAGCCACGGACGAGAAAAGCACGATCGGGAAAGCGGCGGCCAGAATGGTCCAGCCCAATCAGGTCGTCATCCTTGACGGGGGAACAACCGCAGCGCAGATTGCACGAAATCTCCCGCTGGAGTTGAAGGCCACCGTGGTAACTCACAGCCCGAGCATAGCGCTCGAACTGCTGCAGCATCGCAACATCGAAGTGATCCTCATCGGCGGCAAGCTATTCAAGCATTCCGTTGTTTCTGTCGGGGCGCCCGCGATCGAAGCCATCAGCCGCATCCACGCCGACACCTATTTCATGGGGGTGACTGGCATCCATCCAAAATTTGGGTTGACCACGGGAGACTTTGAAGAGGCGCACGTAAAGAGAGCCTTAAGCTCGAGCGCAGCAGAGACCATTGTTCTGGGTTCCTCTGAAAAGCTGAATGCAGTTTCGCCTTATGTAATTGCGCCCATCTCCGAAATAACGGGGATGATCGTTGCCGCAGACACAAAATCCAAACTGCTGGCCGCCTACACGAAGCTGGGAATCACTATTACCAAAGCGCCGTCCCACAGCTGATACAAAAACAAAAGGGGCCTCGTCATAAACGAGCCCCTTGATTCCGCATGCTTTAGATTTGCGCAACGCCCCCATCCACGAACAACTCAACGCCATTCACGAAACTGGAATCGCTTGACGCCAGGAACAGTGCCACGGACGCTATTTCTTCCGGACGGCCGATTTCACCGCGCGGAATCTGCGACTTGAAAAACTCTTTTGCATCGGGTCCCAGCGGATCCAGAATCGGCGTATCGATCGTGCCCGGGCTGAGCACGTTGACCCGTATCTTCCGCTCCTTTAGCTCGAGCAGCCACGTCCGGGCAAACGACCGTACTGCTGCCTTGCTCGCGCTGTAAACACCAAACGCTGGGAAGCCCTTAATGCTGGCGATCGATCCGTTCATAAAAATCGATCCGCCATCGTTGAATAGCGGCAGCGCCTTCTGCACCGTAAACAGCGTGCCTCGCACATTCAGATCGAAGGTCTTATCGAAGTGCTCCGGAGTAACATCTTCGAGCTTTACCAGTTCGCCCATACCAGCGCTGGCAAACAGCACGTCGATCTTCCCCTTGGTCTTCTTGACCGTATCGTAGAGCCTATCCAGATCGTCCAGGTTCGATGCGTCGCCCTGCACGCCGGTCACATTTCGTCCAATCGCTTTGACCGCCTCATCCAGCTTGTCCTTCCGCCGGCCGGTGATAAAAACGTACGCGCCCTCTTGCACAAACAACTTTGCCGAGGCCAGTGCCATGCCAGAAGTGGCCGCCGTAATGACGGCCACTTTTCCATCTAGCTTTCCCATTGCATGCTCCTGCAGATTTGGTTAACGGAGACCGCCGCCGGCAAGAATACGTTCGCCGGTGAGCCATTTAGCATCGTCGGAAGCGAGGAACACGGCAACCGAAGCGATGTCGCCAGGTTGACCCAGCCGGCCGAGCGGTGTCTGGGCAACGGTCGCCGTTTCCCATTCCGAGCCAAGCACGCCGGCGGTCTGTGTTCCTTCGGTTTCAACCATCCCGGGGTTGATCGAGTTGACGCGAATCTTCTTCGCTCCAAGCTCCTTCGCCAGCACCCCGGTGACCGCATCGACAGCGCCCTTGGTGGCGGTGTAGATAGAGGAGGTAGGAGGAGTGAGGCTGCTTACGACCGATCCGATATTGATAATGCTGCCGCCTTCACGGATGTGCTTCAGCGCTGCCTGGGTGGTCAGCAACAAGCCCAGCACATTGATGTTGAACATCCTGTGAAACTGCTCTTCCGTGATGCCTTCAATCGGACCGAACTCGTAGACTCCAGAGTTGTTGACCAGGATGTCAAGCTGGCCGTAGTTCTTGATCGCGGCGTCGATAATGCCCTGTGCCTCGGCGGCTTTGGAGACGTCACCTCCAACAGCGACAGCTTTGCCACCGGCAGCCTTGATGGAGTCGACCACCGCGCTCGCACCAGCTTTGCTGGATGCGTAATTTACCACCACGGACGCGCCTTCCGCGGCGAGAGACTTAGCGATAGCGGCTCCAATACCTTTGGAGGCGCCCGTAACCACTGCTACCTTACCTTTAAGTTTGCTCATATGCCTGCCTCTTGAACCTTCCTTTGCGCCGGGTTTCTGACCCGTGGCTGCAGGTTAAGATGGGCAACGGCGCCGCGAGGATTCAATAGTTCAAAAAATATGAACTATTGAACAAAGCCTTGTGTGAAGGTAAGATGAAAAAACATGAGGC
>CAZSUK010000380.1:0-7277 GCA_964609355.1 uncultured Acidobacteriaceae bacterium
CATGGAGCATACGACGCGCGACGGGCGCCCGAAAATCCTCAATGCCTGCAGATTGCCGCTGACTGGGGTGGGTGTAGTCGATTCCATCGCAACTGAGTTGGCGTGGATCAACGTAACCCCTGAGGGCCTGGTACTAGAAGAAATTGCCCCCGGGGTTTCCGTTGCCGAGGTGCAGGCGGCGACGGAGGCTCTGTTGATGGTTAGCCCAGCATTAAAATCACTCGGTTGAAATCACTCGAGGGTGTTGCCGCCGTTGACTGAGATCTTCTGCCCGGTGATGAATCTCCCCGACTCACCGGCGAGAAAGGCGACTGTATTGGCCACATCTTCGGGCGTTCCCATGTGCTTCATGGGCACTCTTTCGGTGTAGGAATGCATCTCAGCCTCGGTTGAGTGCAGGTGACGCTCGGTGGGGATCCAGCCTGGAGCGACCAGGTTCACAGTAATGCCGTTTGGAGCCAGTTCGCGGGCCCAGGATCGCGTCTGCCCCAACTGCGCGCCTTTGGCCGCCACATAATTGGCAAACATGGGATTGCCGATCTCGAACACTTCGCTCCCGATTTGAATGATTCTGCCGAAGCCGCGGCTCTTCATGCCGGCAATTACCTGCTTCAGGATAAGCAGGGGCGATTTTACAAAAAACTCCAGCTGATCCAGGTACCGTTCCCAGGTTTGCTCTTCAATGGTGAGAAACGG
Source organism: uncultured Acidobacteriaceae bacterium (assembly GCA_964609355.1). GTDB lineage: Bacteria > Acidobacteriota > Terriglobia > Terriglobales > Acidobacteriaceae > PALSA-350. The sequence goes on from CAZSUK010000380.1 coordinate 697, forward strand.
TTGCGGACCAGTGGCATTCATGACCGCGATGTCGATGTGCTGATACGTCTGGTTGACGGACTGGATCATTTTCGCGATGTCCGCTTCCTGGCGTACATCCGCATAGAAGGCAGCTGCTTCCCCACCCTGCTGCTTGATCTGCGCGCAGACTTGCTCGGCACGATCACGCTTGGCAAAGTAATTGACGGCAACCTTGGCGCCCCTGGCGCCAAGTTCCAAGGCAATCGCTGCGCCCAGACCCCGCGAAGCGCCCGTAACCAGAGCCGTTCGGCCCTCTAGAGTTTTCATGTCTAAGAAACGCTAAGCGAGGAGAGGCGTCGTGTCAAACCAGTGGATTTGTCATCGAACTGAAGACTGGACCCTTCAAGCCGGCATATGCCGGCAAATTGAACTTCTACCTTTCGGCAGTCGATGACATCCAGCGGCCGCACCCTGATCTGATTCTCCTCCCTCTTGAGTGTTCGCTTGTGTCGGCACGGATTTGACGGGAGCCTCATTGCTCAAGATCTGCTTCCGTTGATTCCTCATTTGTGGTTTCCTCAGCAGAACGTTCACTCCCTTTTCCCTGTAGAAATGTGCGAACTAAGCGAACTAAGCGAATTAAGTCTGCTTCTGCATAGATTCCTCGTTGGTGCGGGGGGCGAAACTAATGGCAATCCTGAGCGGAGGTGACTTAGCTGGATTGGGCTACGTTTGCTGCGGATGGGAATGCCCGGCGTGGCAAACGAATTCGTGCTCGATAAGCATGTTGAGCGTAGGACATTACCGGCAGTCATGGACAGTGGGATTCGGCAGCACCGGCTGGGGCCAAGTGCCGGCTGATTGGCGTAGGCGTTGTAATGGTTCACGCAGTAAAGATGCAGGTTGAGGTGTTTTTATCGCGTGCCGCCCAGGATTTATTTTCGAGGAATGGAGACCGCGCTCGAATTCCGCCTCGCCGCGACCACATCACGAATTGTCAGGATACGTTTTATCTGTCCCCAGGATTTACGCGTAGACCGGTGGGAACGCTTGCGGGCGTCCCTAGGATTTCCCCACCCCGCTTGCTGGTGATTGTAGTTCCGATTCCGGATCCGCGAAGCCCAACGTCTCCGATTTTCGATCATCAGGCCTCCGTCGGTGCGCCCCCATGCAGTCGGCGCACGCGAGACGGATTGTTAGTAGACTTGGGAAGACTTCTGCAAGCGATAGAAACTAAGACGGATGACGGTACTTCCGACGGTGCGTCTTCTTCTACAATTGAACGCTTATGCGCATCATAACCATTGAAGAACATTTTGCGAGTCCGGGATTCCTAGATGGTCCTGGACGAGTACTCAAAGCACAAGCTTTAAAATTCGGCGGTTTAGCTACCAAGCTGTTTGAACAGCTCTGTGACCTTGGCGACCAAAGGATTGCAGAAATGGATGCCGCTCACATCGATATGCAAATACTGTCGCTTACTTCCCCCGGCGCAGAGCAGCTCGAACCTGCTGAGGTGACGGCGTTCGCCAGGGAAACGAACGATTACCTCGCGGGTGCCGTGCGGAGCCATCCGACTCGTTTCAGCGCATTTGCGACTTTACCGACCGCAAACCCCAATGCAGCGGCAGCCGAACTAGAGCGAACGATCCATGATTATGGTTTCAAGGGAGCGCTCATCAATGGTCATATCCAAGGCCGTTATCTCGATGACAAATTTTTCTGGCCTATTTTCGAGCGTGCGGAAGCACTCAATGTCCCCATTTATCTCCATCCGACCCAACCTCCTAAGGCAGTGATCCAGGCATCGTATGGTGGGTTTACGCCGATAGTGACGGATATGTTCGCCGGCGCGGGTTGGGGTTGGCACATCGAAACGGCGCTCCACGTCATCCGTATTATCCTGGGTGGAACATTTGACCGGCATCCAAGATTGCAACTCGTGGTCGGCCACATGGGCGAGACACTTCCGTTCATGTTGCAACGACTTGACGTCATGCCCACGGCAATGACAAAACTCAGCCGCCCAATTAGCTCTTACCTAAGAGAAAATATCCACTATACGTTCGGCGGTTTTAACTACACGTCGACATTTCTAGACCTAATGCTTGAAGTCGGTGTCGATCGGATTATGTTCTCGGCTGACTATCCCTACGCATCTATGGCCCAGGCGCGCGCATTCTTGGACCAACTGCCGGTCAGCACCGCGGACCGGGAACGGATCGCACACAGCAACGCCGAGCGTCTTTTCGGATTATGAAATAACGTGCTTCTTTCACGTAAGAGCCTTGGCGCTACCAAAAAGGGAGTTTCGCGACGCTGCTGCGCTAAGGTTTTGGCACGTTCTCCCCTCATCACGTCTAGGTTTTAAATGCCTGAATAGTCGTTAGCCCTGATCGGAAATGCCTCGAGGCCGGGTGCTGAGGGAGGCTGCGGAAAAAGTCTCAGCTGCGGAAAAAGTCCTGGGCGAAGAGCCGTGGTATCCCACATCTCGCAAAAAACGAGCGAGATATGGGGCACCCGGGGTCCCTTTTGGGGCGAATGGAAAAAAAGCGCCCAAGTGGCTAAAGCCCGGCGACTCTCAACCAATTGCGGCACGGCTGAAGCAGTGCCCTGATGCAAAACAGAGCTCCTCAACGGCCGGTAAAGCCGCTCTTTGGTTCCGGGTCTACGGCGTGGCTGAACAGGGGCCTGGGTGTTCCGCCTAGGCCCATCTGCGGGGAGAAACCCAGTCTCCGAAGCCAGACCTGGGCCAGCCACCCGGAATCTGGAGGAGTGCGGATTTATTTTCGCCAGAACGAAGCGTTTAGCCCGTACCATTCATGGACGATGAAGCGGTCTGGCCATGTGCGTTGGTGGATTGTTTGGACACTGTTTTTCTCGACGGTCACGAATTACATCAGCCGTCAGACTTTTTCTGTTCTTTCGCCGATGATTGCGGCGCAGTATCACCTGAGTCACACCGACCTGGCCAAGATCGTCGGCGCGTTTCAATTTTCGTACGCAGTCACATGGCTTCTTGGCGGCATCTTCCTCGATGCGGTGGGTACTCGACTTGGCCTGTCCCTGGCCGTCGTTTTCTGGTCAGTCGTCAATATCTTTACCGGATTTTCGAGCACTGTCTTTGGGTTTGCATCCTTCCGCTTTCTGCTTGGCATCGGTGAGGGTTTTAATTGGCCGGCAGCCAGCAAGACAGTGGCTGAGTGGTTCCCCAGCCAGGAGCGCAGCGTGGCTGTGGCCATCTTCGATAGCGGGTCGAGCGTGGGCGGCGCTTTGGCCGCTTTCGTGATTCCCTGGATTGCAATCGAGTTTGGCTGGCGTTGGTCCTTTGTTTTTTCTGGACTGCTTGGCTTTGTATGGCTGGCAATATGGCTGCGCGTCTACCATCCACTGGACCGCCATCCGCGCGTTACCACGGAGGAGGCGGCATTGATCCGCGCCGGCCAGGATACGCCTCGCACTTCGACACAGCACGGAATACGACGCTATATCGACCTGTTTAGGAATCGCAATGTCTGGGGCATCGTTCTCGGCCGGGCGTTGACCGATCCCATCTGGTGGTTTTATGTCTTTTGGCTGCCACAATATTTAAGCGATGCGCGCGGTTTCAGTCTCAAACGCATTGCGCTGTTTGCCTGGATGCCCTTCGTCGCCGCCGATATTGGTAACTTTACTGGTGGCTTAATCTCGGGGTATTGCATTCGCCGGGGAGTGCCGGTAGTGCGTGCGCGCCTTTGGGTCTGCGCCATTAGCTGCCTGCCTATCCTCGCCGGCATCCCGGCCGCACACGTTCATAGCGCCATCCTGGCGCTGGCGCTCATTTGCGTTGCACTCTGGGGATATGCCGCCTGGTCGACGATGGGCTTAACCTTTCCCTCTGATCTATTGGCACACGACGTCGTGGCCACAGTGACTGGACTCAGCGGACTCGCCGCCGGCCTGGTAAGTGTGGCCTTCACCTTTGCCGTGGGGATTATGGTTGATCGGTTTTCTTACACGCCGGCGTTCCTGGCTGCGGGCCTTATGCCGCTCGTCGCCACGGCCTGCGTGTTTCTGCTCATCCGGCCGCCGCAAAATCAATGAAGCCCCGGCTGGGGTCGGTGCGGACCAGTTTCACATTCAGCCCATCACCGACATCGAAGCCACCTTGACCTTGTACCAGCATGCCATCCACATGGGGAGCCAGCGTGCGCACGAAGGTTCCGTGTTCGTTGACTCCGGTCACTATTGCGCGGAACTTGTCACCAATGCGATTTGCCAACGCCACGGCCGCAATCCGCTTCTGCATCTCGCGCTCCAGCTTGCGCTCCGCCGAAGACTTTGCGGTGCAGTTGGCGGCGATAGCTGAAAGTTCATCCTCGGAATATGGGGAAGGCTTGCCGGCCACCATTGCTTTCAGCAATCTTTGCGTGATGAGATCCGCATAACGGCGATTGGGCGCGGTCGAGTGAGTATAGTCCTCTACCGCCAGGCCAAAGTGGCCTTCGGGCGGATCGCCCGGCCGCTCCACTACGTACTCCCCCGGTCCCATCAACTTCACCACAGCCAGGGAAAGATCGGGAAAGTGGTCCGGGTCCTGTTGCTTGCGTTTGCAGAGGAAATCGTTCAACGCCTTCGAGTCCGGGATAGCCGGCAACGAGGTTCCCAGGCCTGCTGCCAGTTCGACGATGCGGTCCCAGCGTTTCGGAGTTCTTACAATCCTGCGGATGGAGGCGATCTTATTCTCCCGCAGGGTTCGTGCGACGACGCCATTGGCCGCAATCATCAGATCTTCAATCAACTGGGTAGCCAGGTTCTTTGCTTGCGCCTGCAACTGGATTCCGTCTTGTTGCACGACAGCCTGAGTTTCAATACTTTCTAATTCGAGAGCCCCCTGCTTGTATCGTTCCGCGCGTAACCGTTGAGCGATCCCGCTTTGCATCTTCAATTGCGCCTGCAATTCAGCAGACGCGGCAACCTTGGGCGGAGCCTCCGCTTTGCCTCCCAGCCATGCCCCGACACTTGGGTACGCCAGTTGAGCCTTATTCCGGACGACCGCCGGGTAGATGCGGCTCGAAGAGATGCAGCTCGCGGTCGCGCACTCGCCGGCATCAAGCACGAACTCGGTCACCATGCAGGCGCGAGCCTCACCCTCAAGCAGAGAGGTTAGCCCGGTCGAGAGTGCCTCCGGAAGCATGGAGAAATTCTTCACGCCGGTATAAATGGTGACCGTTTCCTGGGCGGCATACTGATCGATCGCCGAGCCCTTTTGTACATACCGATCCACATCCGCAATGCCGATCAGCACGCGGGTGTGCCCGTCCGGAAGCACTTCGGAATATTCGATCTGATCCAGATCTCGCGAGGTGTCGTTATCGATCGAAGACCAAAGCACAGGTTGCAGATCTTCAGCCGCGGGATCTGTCTTTGGCGGATGTGCCTGGAGCGCTGCGAGCTCATCAAGAACCTGCGGTGGATAATCCGGCGCGAACCCGCGCTCCGTCATCGAGCGGCGTGCGGCAGCTACGAGGTCAAATGGCTGGCGTGGACTCATTCACCACCCTTGGCAGAATGACGCGCAGGATTAAGCACCCGGACTTATTATTCGCGCGCGATGTGAAAACAAAAAGAATGGGAAGGGCAAAAGCCCTTCCCATCTTTGGAGAGTAGCTGGTTAGAACTGCAGATGGAGCGTGAACTGCAGTTGACGTGGGTTGGTGGTTCCACCTGTGCCTGTCGGATATGGACCGCTGGTGATCGCGCCTGAGCTGGTCTGATCAATAGCGCCATTCGGAGGAGCAAAATTGATGTGGTTAATCGCGTTGAAGGCATCAAAGCGGAACTGCGCCGTCACTCGCTCGTAGATGGAAACGTTCTTCATGAGAGACATGTCGCTGTTTATGAAGTTCGAGCCAAAGGCTGTATTGCGCCTAATGTTCCCGATTTGATCCAAGCCAGGGCAAGTGAATCCGCCGGTGACGGAGGCTGAGTTGCAAAGGTTATTTCCAGCGGTCAGGTCTGCCCCACCAATGACGGGAGAAAACAGGTGGACGCCCGAACCCACTCCCGGTGTCCCTTGCAACTGATATTTTATGTTTTTCACGTTTCCGTTCGGCTGACAGGGTGCGTCACCCGGTATAGAAGCGCCGCAATCGGAATAGCTGAGGGAGAAGGGTAGTCCACTCTGCCAGATGAAAGTAGGGCTGAGCTCCCAGCCACCGATTATCCCATTCACCCACGAGTTGACGTTGCTGGCGAACATCTGATTTCGGCCGACCGGCAGTTGCCACAAGGCATAAGACGTGAAGGCACTGCGACGGATGGCTGAATCGGGCCCGATGACGGCCTGCTTGTCCCAGGTAGCGAAGCTGCTTGCGGTGTCTAGACCTCGCTGGTACGCGTAGTTCAAGTTGAGGCTGAGACCTTGCGTAAACGTCTTGGTAAATTTGGTTTGCAGGGCGTTGTAGTGAGTGTCCTGGTCGTCTCCGTAGTAGCTGATACCTTGGGTCCAGCCGCAAGGGCCTCCAGCGCAGGCGGCAAGTGTGCCGTTGGTGTAACGCTGCAGCTGCGTTTGGTTTGAAGTGCCGCCGCTGGCAGAAACTCCGGTTTTAACAGTCGGATCGTAGTGCAGCGCCACCCCA
>CAZSUK010000381.1:0-6910 GCA_964609355.1 uncultured Acidobacteriaceae bacterium
CAAGTGACTGATGCAGGGTAGGCAAAGGGGGATTTTAGAGGCCCATCTCAACCGCCTGAAAAGTCACGTTTTCGGTAACTTCCCGTGGCGTTTACTTGGGGGGGTGCACTTTTTCCGGCCGCTATCCCCTTACCCCGGTAACGGTTGCCGCTGTATGGGTGGCGACGATACACTCTGGCGGGAGCCAAATAACTTGCCAATGCCAATATTGACGCTGACCCACGGGATCCCTATCTGGTTTCTCGTTTTAAGCTTGTTTCTGCCCAGGCTTTCGCTATTTATCGGGTGGATCCACATGTGGTGGTTTTTTGTCCCTCAACCATTTGCTGCTATTTTGTGGGTTTTTCTTCCCAGGGTGCTGGTGTTGATCTTTATTCATGCGCATCATGGGTTCGACGTGTGGTTCTGGATTCATCTGGTAACGGCCATCCTGGTATGGGGTAGATCCGGGGCTTATCACAACAACAGAAGACTGCGGAGAAGGCGAACCTAGCGAAGATGGCAGCGGTACCCCTGATGCACCAAAAAATAGACGACAGTTCACGGGGTGGAAAATGGCATGCACCCCATGAGATTCCGGCGGACGAAAGGCACCCCGAAGCAGAATCCTCCGCTCGGGCTCATTAGCTCCCATCAGGATGGCCGCCGCGGTGGAGCACCATTGGAAAACGCGGCAAGGTTTGGACTTCAGCTAATGAAGCGCGCCAGGTGCCCGGATAGGGCTTGAGTCCCTGGAGTAGCAGCGGAGAGCCGTCGTGCGACTTATAGACGAGACGCTCCAGGACTCCACGAAGCCGTTGTATGGTGGGTTTGCCAAAATGATCGACCCAGCGATTCTCAACCTCGCTAAACAACTGTAGAGCATCTCGCTGAGCCGCGAGGCCCCGAGGGGTCAGCCGTACTGTCTTGCTGCTTCCGCTGTCAATCTCGATCAACCCGGACTTTTTGAGGATGCCCATGGCCATCGCAATCGACTCCTTAGATACACCGGTTCGCTGCGGAAGATCACGGTTGCGAATGCCACACTCGTCGAGGACGGGCAAAAGGTTCGCGCTGATCGCCAACGAAAGCGGCGAGTACCTTTCAAACTCGTAGGCGAAGGCACAAAGCGGACGAGACAGCAGAGCCGTGAGCGGCGAGTCTGTTCTTAACGGAGCATCGCTAACCGGCGGCATGGGCCGTTCGGTACGCGGGCCTCGGCCCCGCGTGAACAGGCCATATTTGAGAATAGGCATGAAATCCGGGTATGCCGCGTCCAGACCGGCATTGACTTCCGTAAGAACGGCACGAAGAGAACTCAGTTCGTCCGTACCAAACCGGTCACGCCAGCGTTGTTCGATGACCTCCGGAAGGGGACGCCAACTTTCCCGGGACATGCGACCGGCGGGCGTAAGCTCAACCATCCAGTCTTCGTTTGGACGCTTGCTGTTCGCTTTTTCCGGGGGAGGACTCAATTTGATGTAGCCCCAACGCCGCATTCCGTCAAGATTGGTTGAGCTTCGGGCTAACTTTTCGAGGTCCCGCACCGGCACCGGAGCTTCGCCAATAAACTGAAGGCAGTTCGCATACATGGCAAAGGATGTGAGCCAGGGGCCGCGGTTCACACCGCCCATGCGTCGTTGCTGGGTTGTGCGGTGAGTCGTCCGATGCGCGTATTCGTTGTCAATCTCAATCGTGAACGCCACCAGAGGCTGCGACAGCAGGGTTGCGAGGTCCAATGGCATTCTGGATGACGCTCCGAACCATGATCAGCATATCGTCGATGGCTGCGATGTGTGAGCACGATCATGCCTATCCTTAATCTTTCCACCAGATCTTTCCAACGGCCGGGAGGTGGCCGCACATTTTTTGTGAATTGATGGCTTTTCCATGTCGAGAAACGGAAGCTTGATCCGACTCTCTTACAAAAGCGCAAACAAGAATCCGCGCGAAAAGGAGCAGACGATATGAAATACATTTTGTTGATGACCGGAACCAAACAGGGTGTCGATACCTACAAGGCCTGGTCGGAGAAGGACATTCAGAACCACTTCGCCTATCTGACCAGTATCAGGAACGATCTGACCAAATCCGGAGAGTTCGTAGCCACCGAAGGCCTCGCCATGCCGCATCAGGCTAAGGTGGTGCGAGCGGGCAAGGACCATACCCCCATCACCGACGGCGTGTTTCCAGAAGCCAAGGAGTTTGTGCTGGGTTACTGGATCGTCGACGTGGACACTGCGGAACGAGCCTACGAGATTGCGGCCCTCTTCTCGACCGGGCCGGGCCCCGGGGGCACACAAGTAAACCTGCCCATCGAAGTCCGCCAAATCATGACCAGGGCGACGGCGGAGTAGCCGTGAGCGAACAGCTGCACTCCGTTTCCGAGCATCTGTTGCGCGAGCTTGCGCCGCAGGTGCTCGGAGCCGTCATTCGCCGTTTCCATGACTTCGCTGACGCGGAAGACGTCGTTCAGGAAGCGCTCTTAGCAGCATCGGTGCAATGGCCCAGGGAAGGTGTGCCCGACAATCCTCGTGGTTGGCTTTTCCAGGTCGCTTGCCGGCGTATGACCGATCAAATAAGAAGCGAGTCGGCCCGCCGCCGAAGAGAAACCACCGTCGCGGAAGAACTTGAGCGATTGGCGCCAATGTCTGAAATCGATACTGGCCTGGGGCAGGATGACACACTCATTCTGCTCTTCATGTGCTGTCACCCGGCGCTGAGCCAGTCCTCGGCAATCGCCCTTACCTTGCGAGCAGTGGGTGGCCTGACCACGGCCGAGATCGCCAACGCCTTCCTGGTGCCGGAGGCAACCATGGCACAACGAATCAGCCGGGCGAAACAAAGCATCAAGGCTTCCGGAGCGCCTTTCCGCTTGCCCACCGATCAGGAGCAAGCGCAACGGCTCAGCGCGGTGATGCATGTGCTCTACCTGATTTTCAACGAAGGCTATGTCGCCAGTGTGGGACCACACGTGCAACGGCTCGAGTTGTCAGGCGAGGCAATCCGGATAACGCGCGCCCTTCGCAGTGGTCTTCCTGACAACGCTGAGGTAGGTGGACTGCTGGCTTTGATGTTGCTGACGAACGCACGGCGAAAGGCCAGAACAGGGCCAAACGAGGAGATGATTCCCCTGGACAGGCAGGATCGAACTCTCTGGGATCAGTCCGAAATTTCCGAAGGGATCACTCTCATCACCGCAGCACTCTCCAGGGGGTCGATCAGCGCCTACCAGCTGCAAGCTGCCATAGCGGCTGTTCACGCCGAAGCCGCCAGGGTTGAGGACACGGACTGGCCGCAGATCCTGACCCTTTATGAGCTCCTGAAACGAATGTCCGGCAACCCCATGGTGGCGCTGAATCATGCCGTCGCAGCGGCTATGGTGAGGGGCCCGGCCGCAGGTCTCACGCTGTTGATGGATTTAGACCAGGATGGGCGGCTGGCCGGCCATCATCGGCTCGATGCAGTGCGTGCTTACCTGCTGGAGATGTCCGGCGACTCAGCTGGCGCGATCGCTCACTACAGACTGGCCGCTGAACGGACAACCAGCCTTCCGGAGCAGAACTATCTATTGACCCAGATAGCCCGGTTAAGCGAGCGCCCGATCTCATAATATGGCGGGCCTCAACCTGACATCCCGTAGAATGCCTTGTGACCCCAAAGGACCAAGCCACTGCACCTCCCTCCCGTACCTTTCTCGATGAGTTGTGGGACGGGAAGACCGCACGGGTGCTTAGTACGACATTTATTTTTGTTCTTTTTCTTGCTTTCCTGTGGGGTGCTCGAGACACGCTCACGCTCTTCCTCTTCGCGATTCTGTTCGCGTACTTTCTCGCTCCTTTGGTTGGAATGTTAGAGAAGCCCTTGAGGGGAAGGGGCAAAGCGATTCTCGTGGTGTACCTTGTGCTCGCTGCTGTCCTCGGCGCTGCGGGGGTCATCGCCGGACCAAAAGTTGCCGAGGAAGCGCGTGCCTTGGGTGCCGGTCTGCCTTCGCTTTCCGGTAATCTCGCGTCAGGTCAGCTGGTGGCCGCGTTGGGGCAACATTTTCACTGGGGCCAGGGACTGATTCAGCAGGTTCAGCTTTTTATCAGGGACCATCGCGATGACATTCTTCAGTACGGGAAAACAGCCGGAGCAAAACTTGCCAAACCGTTACAAAAACTTTGGTGGTTGATCCTCATTCCGATTCTCAGCGTTTTCTTTCTTAAGCAAGGCGAGGCGATTGCGGCGGGCGCAGAGAATCTAGGCCGCTCGATCGAAGAACGAAAGACGATCGAGGGACTTCTGCAGGATGTGAATGTAATGCTGGGGACCTACATCCGGTCGCAGATAATCCTGGCAGGTTTGACATTGGTGGCGTATACGCTGGTCCTCAGCCTGATGCGAGTTCCCTATTCGTTCGTTCTTGGGCCAGTGGCCGGATTTTTGGAATTTATCCCGGTAGTCGGGCCGGCGATCGCGGCGGTTTCCGTTGTGGTCATTTCTGTCCTCGGAGGTTATGCCCATCCGGTCTGGTTGATCGTCTTTCTCGCCGTCTGGCGATTGTTGCAGGATTATGTGACCGCTCCTCGCGTGATGGGTGAGTCTCTGGAGATCAACCCGCTGATGCAGATCTTCGCAGTGCTGGCTGGGGCAGAGATTGCCGGGGTGGTGGGTGCGCTGATCTCGGTTCCCATGGTGGCGGCGCTAAGAATCATCTGGCGACGCATCTCCCGCCGAAATCCGCAGACATCGCCGGTGTCGAGCTAAACGCTCACTACCACAACTGCAGCCACCCACTTGAGATTCGTCCGCGCCATTTCATCGGGATGACAGTTCTTTGCCCGGGTTTGGGTGGATTGCTCAATGACCTGGGAGCTTTTCGAAAGCCGCCAGTGCGTCATGGAGGCGGGGGAAGAACATAGAAGGGTCGATCAGTTCGGTCACATGGTGACGCACCAGATCTGACTTCAGGCCCCAGGACACGCGGGCAAAGCCGAATTGAATTCCGCGGTTCTTCAGGTTTCGTAGTAGTTCCGCCAAAACCCGCGAAGAAGAGTAATCCATGCGCCCAATGGCCTCTGCGTCGGCAATCAGCCAGCGAACCGGTGAAGGGTTTCCCCCTGCCAGGCAAGTCACCTCTTCGGCGAAGCGGTTGGCATTGGCATAAAAGAGGTCTGCCCCGAAGCGATAGATCACCAACCCGGGTTCGGTCATTGCGTTTGGCGCCACAGGGATCAGATCCCAACTCCCGAGGCTGTTGGCAACCAGGACGCCCGTGAACGGGTGGTAACTATGGTGGACAACCCGCAACAACGACATGATCATGGCCAGGAGAATTCCCTGCTCCACACCCGCCGCGACCACAACCGCAGCAGTGGTCAGTGACACGGCAAACTCTCCCGGGCTTTCGCGGCGAAGCTCGAGGATGGTGCGCAGCTTGATCAAACGGATGGCAATCACAAAGACCAGGGCGCCCAGCACGCATTGTGGTAAGTATTGCAGCGGGCGAGTGAGAACCAGCAGAACCAGGGCGACAACGCCCGCAGTCGCCAACTGCGCCACCTGGCTCTGCGCACCGGCACTTTCGACCATTGCCGTCTGCGTGGGACTGCCATTGACTACAAAAGTCCCGCTCAACGCGGCCACGGCGTTGGCTGCAGAAAGGCCCGCCAGATCCGCATTTGCGTCCAGCTTCTGCTGGTGACGCTCGGCATAAATGCGGGCCGTTGCTGCGCTCTGGGTGATGATCATGATGCAGCACGATCCGGCAACTGAAAGCAACTGAGGCAGGTCTCTCCAGCGTACGTCAGGCGGCCCAAAATGAGGCAAACCTCCGGCCACTGGTCCGATGACCGCAATGCCGTGCCCGCTAAAGTCCCACATCGCGCTCGCCGCTATTGCTCCGGCCACGACCATCAGCGGGCCAGGCACTTTGGGAGCAAAACGGCGAAACAGAAGAAGAATCACCACCGCCACCACGGACACGGCCACGCTCGGTGGATGGACATGCGGCAGACTTCTCAACACCTGACCCAATTGCGGAAGGGTTCGACGCGACGAAACCGGTACCCCAAGCATCTCGCCGAACACGGCGATGCCGACCTGAAAGCCAACTCCAGTAAGAAAGCCGGTGAGCACGGTTTGAGAAAGAAAGTCGGCGATAAAGCCCATCTTGAGCAAGCGGGCCAGGAGCAGAAATGCAGCCGTAAGCAGTGCGACCGCGCCCGCGAGAGCCACATATCGGGCGCTGGCGGGGGGCGCCATGTAAGAGAGTTTGGCAGCAAAAATCGCCGCGGTCGCGGAATCCGCGGAAACCACGAGGTAGCGCGAAGACCCAAAGGCGGCGAACGCGACCGCCGGCAACAGCAACGAGTAGAGACCAGTCACCACGGGCATGCCGGCGATCCTGGTGTATCCCAGAGCCTGAGGGATGTTCATGGCAGCCAGCGTGATTCCGGCAAAGCCATCGCGCAAGGCCGCCGCGGGCTTGAATGGGCGCGCCGATTGAAAGAGCTTCAGCAAAGTCGAATTCTCCGGAGAGCAGGTTATCGCAAATCCGGAGTGTACATCCTGGCCTTCAATGGCCAACCCTGTTTCCTATAGGCTGGATGTGGAGGTCATTATGACCAGTGTTCAGACAAGGCCCGGCTTTGCGCCGCGTGCCATGGCTTTGGGAGCTCTTGCGGCCGGGGCCACGGCCATCGGATTGCTAGCCATCGGCTGGATAAGCATTGGAAAACTTCGGTTTTTCGCTCGGTCTCAGAATTATTAGAGACCGTTCCCTTCCGAAACCTGAAACAAAAGTCCGCCGCCCTGAAGCGGAGCGCTCCCCTGCCGATACTGTCTTAGAGGCAGGTATGCGCGAAGGATGCTGATCGAAAGGCAGAGTAAAGAGGCGGTCCGGTTGCCCTGGGCCCATCTTCGCATTCCTCCGTTTCCGCTGATCGCC
>CAZSUK010000382.1:0-11528 GCA_964609355.1 uncultured Acidobacteriaceae bacterium
CCAATGGATCGCATACACCGTGCGCCGTGTGGACACAAAGGCCGACAAAAACGTCACCGACCTATGGATGGCGAACTGGGATGGGACACAGGACATTCAGCTGACCTATGAAGTCGAGCATTCGGTAAGCAATCCACGCTGGAGTCCGGATGGGAAATACCTTTCTTTTCTCTCCGACCGGCCGGGAGCTCCTGACGTCAAGAACACACAGGTTTGGGTACTCGACCGCCGCGGCGGCGAAGCGCGGCAATTGACCAGCGTCAAAGGAAAACTCTCCAGCTATGCTTGGTCACCGGACGCGAAGAAACTACTCCTCATCATTGCCGAAGACCCAGAGGAGCAAGCGCGGGAAAAAGAAAAGTCCGAGACTGATAAAGATAAACCCAAGCCGATTGTCATCGACCGCTACCATTTCAAACAGGACATCGAAGGATATCTCTCCACCAACACCCGCCCGGACTTGATCTATCTCTACGATGTTGCAACCAGCAAGCTCGACAAGCTGACCACCGACACAAAGTTCACGGAGGAGAACGCGGCATGGTCGCCCGATGGAACGCAAATCGCATACATCAGCGATCATGACCCCGATCCTGATCGCACGAATAACAGCGATGTCTTTGTAGTAGCAGCGGCCCCTAACTCCGCGGCCCGAAAGCTCACCAACTTTCCCGGTCCCGACGGTGGACAACCAGCATGGAGCCCGGACAGTAAGCTGATCGCCTACATTCACGGCAGCGAGCCGAAATACGAAGAATACAATCAGAGGCAGCTCGCGGTGGTCCCTGCGGCTGGAGACGAACCGCGGGTTCTCAGTGCACAATTTGACCGTCCGCTGAGCAATCCTGTTTTTTCCGCCGACGGACAGTCGATTACCGTGCTGGCAGCCGATGATCGCTCCCGCTATCCTGCTTCGGTCTCGTTGAGTGACGGCAGCGTCAAGCGGTTGGTGAACTCTGCCGGTTTCGCCGCGTCGCAGGACGAGAAGCTCGGCCACCTGGCGATTGCCTGGACGACCAATGCGGCGCCCGCGGAAATTTTCGCCATCGAAGGCAGCACGCGCAAGCTTACCAGCCACAATGACGCATTGCTTGCCAGGCTCCAACTTGCTGAGACGCGTGACTTCCAGGCCAGGTCTCCAGATGGAACGGAAGTCCACGGTTTGCTGACGCTTCCTGTTGGGTATGTTGCGGGGAGCAAGTACCCGCTGATCTTAAACATTCATGGCGGTCCCGACGGCCAGGACGCACATGCCTTCACCCCGTGGCGCCAACTCTTTGCCGCACGCGGCTACGCAGTGCTCAATGTGAATTACCGCGGGAGCCATGGCCGCGGTAAGGAGTACCAACAGGTCATCTTTGACGACTGGGGACGAAAAGAAGTCGTCGATCTGCTTGCTTCTGTCGACGAGGCTGTCAAGCAAGGAATCGCCGATCCGGATCGGCTGGCTATTGGCGGATGGAGCTATGGCGGCATCCTCACCGACTACACCATCGCGACCACCACTCGCTTCCGCGCAGCGATCAGCGGGGCTGGCATGGGGAGTCCTCTCGGCCTCTATGGAGTCGATCAGTACGTCTTCCAGTACGAAAACGAGTTGGGTCCGCCGTGGAAGAATCCCGATACCTACATCAAGCTCGGCTATCCGTTACTTCATGCGGACCGGATCAAGACGCCGACTCTATTCATGGGAGGCGACCAGGATTTCAACGTGCCGCTCAGCGGCGGGCAACAAATGTATCAGGCACTGCGGAGCCTCAATGTGCCTACCGAATTAATCGTCTACCCGGGCCAGTTCCACGGCTTTACCCGGCCTAGCTTTATCCGCGACCGGTACCAGCGCGATCTTGATTGGTACGACAAATACCTGATGCCAAAATCCACCGCTGGTCTGGGGAAGTGAGGGCTCTTTGCATACATTACGTCGTGATTTCCTGAAGCAGCTGGCGATTTTTGCCGGCGCGTGTTGCGTTTCCGCCGAGGGCTCGGCTCAATCAAACAGCCAGGGTCCCCATCTGGAGTTTCCCACCCATCCACGTGATCGGCTGGCCGTCACATCGTGGCCCTTCCGTGACTACATTCAAAGTCCCGCCAATCGCGGCAAGAAGCTCGGTCCTCCGAGTATGGACATCAAAGAGTTCCCGGCAATGGTGGTAGAGAAATTTGCTGTTTATAACATCAACCCATTACTGAATCATTTCTCTTCCACCGATCCAGCCTACCTGGAGAGTTTTCGTGAGGCTGTTGCCAAGGCGCGCTCTCATGTCGTCGACCTCGGGCTGCCCGGGGGATATTTTGCGACCACCGACGCCGCTACCGCTGAAGCAGCCGTCAAGGACAGTTGCAAATGGATCGATAGCGCAGCCACCATCGGTTCTCCCAGCGTGCGTCAGCACCTGTCTGTCCAGAAGGGGCAGAAGCCAGACGTGGACGCCGCCGCAACCCACCTGGCGCGATTAGCCGACTACGCAGGCAAACGAAATGTCGTGGTCAACCTGGAGAATGATAGCGCCGTGGCGGAGGACCCGTACTTTATCGTGAGCGTCATCGAAAAGGTAAACCATCCCTATCTACGGGCACTCCCAGATTTCGGCAATTCGAGTTCCAAATACGGGGAAGAAGGAAACGAGAAGGCCGTGGCCGCGATGCTCAAGCACTCCTTCAACATGTGCCACGTAAAGAGCGAGGTGCAGCTCGATGGCAAAACCTATCACGTCGACCTGAAGAAAATGTTCGAATTAGCCCGGCAGAGCTCCTATCCTGGGTATTTTTCAATGGAGTTCGACACCAACGGCGGAGACCCTTTCGCGGGGACAACGAAGCTCATTGACGAGACGCTGCAATACCTTGCGTAGGAGATTTATGCCAAACGAAAAAGATTTCAATCGCCGAGATTTTCTCATCACTGGTGCGGCCGGGCTCACGGCACTGGGAAGCGCAGCTTTTCTTACACCCTCGGCCCTGGTCATGGGCGCGAACGACCGCGTGCGCGTGGCGCTCTGCGGCGTGCGCGGGCGGGGTGGGGATCATCTTCACAACTACTCACAGTTGCCCAACGTGCAGATTGCCGCTTTGTGTGACATCGATGAGAACGTCTTAAGCCAGCGGCTCGCGCAAATGGAGAAGATGGGGCTGCCTAAACCAGCCACCTACACCGACGTCAGAAAATTGCTCGATGACAAATCGATCGATGCTGTCTCCATTGCAACCCCAAACCACTGGCACTCTTTAATTGCAATATGGGCGTGCCAGGCGGGCAAAGATGTCTACGTGGAAAAACCCTGCTCTCACAACCTGTGGGAGGGCCAGCAATTGGTCAAGGCGGCCCAACGCTACAACCGCATCGTCCAACACGGAACGCAGAGCCGCTCCGCGGCCACAATCCGCGAAGCAGTACAGAAACTGCACGACGGCACGATCGGCGAAAGCTATATGGGTCGAGGCCTTTGCTATAAGTGGCGAGACACCATTGGCAAGGAGCCCGTGCAGCCCATTCCGCAAGGCGTTGATTACAACTTGTGGACCGGACCGGCGCCTGAACACCCCTTCACAAAAAATCGCTTCCACTACAACTGGCACTGGTTCTGGGATTACGGCAATGGCGATATAGGTAACCAGGGTGTTCACCAGGTAGATCTTGCTCGCTGGGGAATGGGCCTGGGCTTTCCCAACAAAGTAAGCGCCATAGGCGGGCACTTTATGTTCGACGACGATCAGCAGACTCCAAACGACCTGAACTGCGCGTTCCAATATGATCTGCCGAACGGCCAGCGCCGCATGATTACGTTCGAAGTCAGGCATTGGATGACCAATCATGAGGCCGGGATCGGAACACCGAGTCTGGGCACGCCCGAGCCCAAAAAATCGAAGGCCACCGAGAAGCTGGGTCCCATGGCAGGCAGCCACAATACAGTCGGGAACATCTTCTACGGTTCCAAAGGATACCTTGCCACGGGTGATGAAGATGCGGACACCTATGCCGTCTGGATGGGTCGCGATCAGGAAGAGCAGACGGTCGCGCACGGGGGCACCGAGCTGGCTCACTTCAAAAATTTCGTCGATTGCGTGACCAGCCGGAACAAGGCTGATCTGAATGCTCCCATCGAGGAAGGGCACATCTCGTGTGCCCTTGTACACCTCGCAAATGCGTCTTATCGGCTAGGCAGGACGATCAATTTCGACCCCGGCACGCAGCAGGTGATCGGCGATGAAGAAGCGCAGAAGCTGCTGCGTGACGGCGATCGAGGTTACCGGGCGCCTTTCGTGGTGCCGGAAGAAGTCTGAGGCTGGCTAGATAATTTCGGTGATTTTAGAAGCTGGACACCGAGGGTTGCGTTACATCCGGATTCTCGTATTCCTGTGCGAATTGGGCGGGCTTCTTGGTCAGCCACGGTGCCCGGGTCGGAGCGAGCAAGAGCGGCATTGGGGGCGGTTTGAGAAGGCCGAAGATCGGGGGTTTGCGGAACCCTGACTCGGAAACATGGAATGCTAGGGGGAGACTCATAAATCCTCCATCTGAATCCGTTCGACTGCCGAAACGAAGGCTTTACTGAGACAGTTTGAGCCGAGGAACGACCTTAGATCCGGAATAATTCTACGCCCTTTCGGCAGCTGTGACTTCGGACTTGCCGCAAGGTTGATGCTCCCCTGAATACTCCCCCGAAACTTCCCCATTTTCCGCACGCTGTTCAGCCCCTGCGGATCTCTGCTCTCCCAATCCCCTCACCCGTCATATTTAATAGCAGGCAATAGTTTGATCCGTGCAAATTGTGCCAATCCCGGACTTCAGATCCGGGGAAACGGGTTTTCAAACCCGCGAGAACGCTCCCTATACGCGCTTTTTGCCCCATCCCCGCGCCGATCGCCGGGTGCCCGACACCCGGTGAAGTTTCCTGGGTCCCAGAACTTCCTGCGCAGGCGCACACGCGGTCCTATCCAGCGTTGCGTACAGGAAATTCGGGGCATCTCGCTCGTTTTTCGCGAGATGTGGGATACCGCAGACTCTCCCCTCAAGCCTGTTGAGGGCTAGAAAACAAAGCTCTCACCGGCTTAAATAGCCCTGGTGGCTGCTTTCTCAAGCGGTTTGCGATCGTTCCGCAGCCAATTCAACCCCTGCGCAAGTAAGGGAAGAATTGCGTCATGACAAAGGGGGACGCCAGAAATCCTTTCAGCCCAATCTTGAATCCAAGCGTTTGGGGGAACTAGTATGAAAGTCCTGGAGCTGGTAGGCACTCGCGTGTGGATAAGGCGTGACCAATTTCGCAAGATTTCCGGCGTCATCTCCAGCGTGCTGAAGCCGGTAAGCCGCGATGACCTTCAGTCTTCCATTGCCGAAAGTCTTTTCGACATCGTTCTACCTTCAGGAAAAGCTGTTCAATTGCTCGGAGCAGAAATTTGCAAGGTCGATCACACGTCAAGATAGGGTGCTTTGCACTGATTATGGCGGGGCAATCGACCGTTACACGGCAAAGCGGGTCACCGCCCTTTCATTCCAACTGACGCCGCTTCCAACAGCGGCCTCGACCGTCGCCATTCCATGTTCCACGCGCAGAGGTTCCTCAAGGATGGGATTCCACCAATCCGCGTATTCAAGGTAGTGCGCCATCGGCGAACGGCACATCAATTGCGCGCTGATTTCTGGCCACAGGTGATTTGAAAGAGGAATACTGTGCGCCTCCGCCAGGGCTGCAGCGTTGAGCCAACCAGTCACACCACCGATTTTCATCACGTCCAGCATGACGTAATCCGAGGCGCGGACCTGGATGGCTTGCTGCAATTCGATCGGCCCCCACCAATTCTCGCCACATTGGATCGGTGTATGAATTTCCCGCGCAACGAATGCGTGGCCATCGTAGTCATGCGCCAGAACAGGTTCTTCCACCCAGGTGAGTGCTTCCCCATCCAATGCCCGCAGTCTCCGCACGGCCTCGGCGGGAGAAAGACTCTGGTTATAGTCGACCATAATCGCCATCTCGTCGCCCACCGCCTTTCTCATCGCACGCACGACTTCAAGGTCCTCACGTAGAGTGTCATAACCGATCTTTGCCTTGACCCCTTTAAAGTCGCGCTTGGCCCATTCCTCCGCGCCCTGCGCCGAACCGGAAACCCCCTCGAACCCAATAGCGCCGTATGCAGGAATTGGTTTCTCCATTCCCCCCAGAAGGCGGACCAGGGAGATGGAGTACGTCCGGGCCATCGCATCCCACAGCGCCATGTCGATCGCGGCGAGTGCAATGGCAACCAGGCCCTGAGGGCCAAGCAGCCGAAAGCGCCGCGCAAGCCTCTGCGCGACCTCTGCAGGAGCCAGAGGCTCGCCCACGATCAGTGTTTCGAGGTTCTTGATCAATTCGGCGGTCGGTTTCAAAGCGGCCACCGTGTAAGTGAAAACCATGCTGTGCCCAACAATGCCGTCCTCCGTGAGGACGTCGGTCAGCACCAGAGGAGATTCAGTGATAATCCCGCTGGCGGTGCGATGAGGTTGAACCATTGGCACTTTGACAGCCCGGACCCTAAGTTCGCGAATCTTCACCGATGGATTCATGAGTCCCCCTTCCATAGAGTTCCAGCACGCAGGTTGATCGCTTTCGACCCTGTGACAGGATGCCTCCCTAACAAATAGTTTGTACACTCACTATTAGCCGTTGACAGTCTATCCATAGTTTCTCTATCTATAGACACATGCCGAAAAAGGCGGAGCTGATGCCTGGGACGCTGGACATGCTGATCCTGAAGACCCTGACCCGCGCACCGCTGCATGGATATGGAATCGCACTCTCAATCAAGCGCCTGTCTCTAGAGGTGCTGACGGTCGAAGAGGGTTCCCTCTATCCCTCGCTCCAGAGGCTCCTGTTGCAAGGCTGGGTCAAGGCGGAGTGGAAGAAGACCGAGACCAATCGCCGGGCCCGCTACTACGCGCTGACGGCCACTGGGCGTAAGCAACTTGGTCTGGAACTCACGCTATTTGAACAAATGATCGCGGCCATTGGCCGGGTGCTACAGGATGCATAGGAGGGGCGCGATGGAGGTTGTTCTTCGCTTTCTGCGGAAGCTGAAATTCCTGTTTTTTCGCGGACAATTCAATCGCGAGCTGGAAGAGGAGATGATCTTTCACCGCGAGCAGGCAGAGAAGGATCTCCAAGGTGCTGCTGTCTCCTCCGATGCCGCGTCCAGGGCCGTTTATCGCCAATTCGGGAACCAGACGCGGCTGAAGGAGCAATGTCATGAGGTGGTTGTTTTCAGCTTCGAGAGCGTGGTCCAGGATGTGCGCTATGCCACCCGGCAGCTGTTGGCAAACCCGTCGTTCACCTTGGTGATTGTCCTTACCCTGGCGCTGAGTATTGGCGCCAACAGTGCAATCTTCAGCGTGATCCAGGGCGTGTTACTCAAATCATTGCCTTATCTGGAGCCGCAGCAGTTGGTGCGCATTTTCCTCAGCAGCGCTGAGTTCCCCAAATTCCCACTGAATCCCTTCGACTTCAGGGATATCCGGGCGCGCAATCATTCCTTCGAATCAATGGCCGCTTTCACCCGGCGCGACATGCAGCTTTCCGGTGCGGGCGAAACGGAGCGCTTGTACGGCTTCTCCGTCACCGCCCAATACTTTCATGTACTCGGGCTAAAGCCGGAATTGGGGCGTGAATTCGATCAACGGGCAGAGATCGCCGGAAATGGTATGCAGGTGATACTAAGCGATCGGCTCTGGCGAACTCGTTTTGCGGCCGCCCCGGATATTCTCGGTCGCAAGATTACGCTGGAGTCACAACCGTTTACTGTGGTTGGGGTAATGCCTGCAGGAGTGGAGCATCCAGGAAACAAATACCACTCCTTGCCGTATGGCGAAGCCATCGATGTTTGGTCACCTTTTACCTTTGGCAGCGATCCGTCGCAACGTGGGTCCCACTACATGGATGGGATCGCGCGCTTGAAGAATGGTGTGACCCTGAAGCAGGCGAATGGTGAGATGGACGCCCTCATGGCCCAGCTGGCGCGTGAGCACGGAGATAGTGACCCTTGGCGCGTCCTTCTGATCCCGCTCTACCAGGAAATTGTCGGGGCGAACCGTCGCATCCTGATGGTGCTGCTAGGTGCGGTTGCCATGGTTTTGCTCATTGCGTGTGCAAATGCAGCAAATCTGCTGCTGGCAAGAGCCGCAAGGCGGCAGAGAGAGATTACTGTGAGGCTTGCCTTAGGAGCGCCGCGACGCCGGTTGATTCGCCAGCTGCTCACCGAAAGCCTTCTGCTCTCCTTGTTAGGAGGAGCGTTGGGAATCGTGATGGCGTTAGGCGGCGTAAACATGCTGGTTTCGCTGCTGCCTGCGGACTTTCCCCGGGCACACGATATTCACGTAAGTCTTCCGGTATTTGCATTCACATTCCTGGTAAGCATTGCCACGGGAATCCTGTTTGGTCTCGCGCCCGCGTTGCGCGCCTCGCGCACTGACCCAACGCAAAGCCTGCATGAAAGCGGGCGCAGTGCCACCGCGAGTGGACGCCAGCATCGCTTACGGAACGTGCTGGTCATATCGGAAGTTAGTCTGGCCTGTATTTTGCTGATTGGCGCGGGGCTTATGTTTCGCAGCCTGCTCAACTTGATCCGCATTGATCCAGGATTTCAGCAAGAACATGTGCTGACTGCAACCCTCTCCCTGCCTAGGGAAAAGTACAAGGCGGAGGGGGCTGCTGCAACTTTCTATGATCACCTTGTGACCGCACTGGGATCAATGCCGGGAGTGCAAAGTGTGGGGGCCGGAAGCGACGTCCCCTGGACTGGTTATGACGAAAATTTGGGAGGCTTCACGATCGAAGGCAAACAACCGCCGCCGCACCAGGAGTTTCATGCGCGCTACCACATGGCAACCCCGGATTACTTTCGTGCTTTAGGGATCCCGCTGCTGCGAGGACGTTTCTATACCGAGGCTGACAAGAAGGATGCTCCGAATGTCTTGATCATCAACCACGCCATGGCCGAACTGTACTGGCCACATGAAGATGTTGTCGGCAAGCGTCTCACTTTCAGTGACAAACCCGCAGCTAAAGATTGGTTTACTGTGGTTGGCGTAGTGGGAAGCGTCAAGGATCAGCCGAACAGTCCAGGCGCTGCTCCGGCGTTCTGGTGGTCAGTGTTGCAGCAACCTTATCCTGACATGTCGTTGGTGATCCGAGCTGAGGGCGATCCTCACGCGCTCGTCAATACCGTCAGGGACGAAGTAGCAAAGCTTGATCCTGCGCTCGCCGTCGCGGATATTCGCTTGATGAATCAGATTGCCGACACATCCGTCGCAACCCCGAAACTGGCCTTTATCTTGGTGGGCTTGTTCGCGGGATTGGCCGTAATTCTGGCCACGATTGGGACCTATGGTGTGATCTCGTATTCGGTGACCCAGCGCAGAGCAGAGTTCGGATTGCGTATCGCGCTCGGTGCGCAACGAAGTGATGTCCTCCGGCTGGTCCTCTCGCAGGCTGCTGCGCTGGTTCTGGCAGGAACTTTCGTTGGTCTTCTAGTCGCGCTGTCGTTATCACGAGTGCTGCGGACCCTTATGTACGACGTCAGCGCATCCGACCCACTGACATTCACTTCTGTCGGGCTCATTGTCATCTTCGTCGCCATACTGGCGTGCTACATCCCAGCAAGACGCGCCACGCAAGCTGACCCCATGAATGCGCTGCGAGCAGAGTGAGCCCAACTATAGATTTCTGGCCTTTAGAGGCTGTGCCAGAACTCGATCCTGGAAGCGCACGGCTCCTGGAAGCGCACGGCTCCTGGAAGCGCACGGCTCCTGAAAGCGCACGGCTCCTGAAAGCGCACGGCTCCTGGAAGCGCACGGCTCCTGGAGGGGCACGGCTCCTGGAAGGGCACGGGTTCAGCGGTGCCGTAAATGACACCGCCATAGACGGCTTTAGCCGCTGAGGTACGTTTTTTCCGTCCCCTCAATCTCTTATCCGCTGGTGTTCTGTTTTTTATAACGATTCAGTGCCCATGGATACGAAAAAGGAAAGCTTTCGAGGAAATGTTTTTGTCCAGCACTCACGCCCCTCTTTAACCCCTGAGGCATCTTTTTAATCGGATGAATACAAGGTGACACTTACGCAAAGTCCCGAGTTCCTCGGTTAGCCGCTCGATTTGGAGCTTTAGAGACTCTAAAAGAATGGGCTTTGCGAGGAAGGAATCCATTCCGGCTGCGAGGCACTCTTCGCGGTGGCTATCCATCGCATGAGCGGTCAGTGCAATGATCGGGATGCGAGTTTTGCCGGCCTCCCACTCGCGTATGTGCCGGGTAGCCTCCAAACCGTCCATCTCAGGCATCTGGACGTCCATCATAATGAGATCGAAGGACGCGGTCTTAATTGCCGAGAGGGCCTGTTTGCCGTCGTTGGCGAGTGCAACGCTATACCCGAGACGTTCGAGCATGCGCTTAGCTACCTTCTGATTCACCAAATTATCATCGGCGACGAGAATGCGTAAGGTCTTCGCGGAGTTTCTGAGCAGGTCATCACGGCGCAAGGCAGGTGCCGCCGCGATCAAGCGAGAAGCATGCAAAGAGCGAAGCCGTGGACAACTCGCCGTATCACGAACTTAGATATCGGCGAGGATCTAGCAGGACTTCAGGGGAGGCCGCTCAGGCCGCTTGTGAACAAGGCGAGAGACGGTGACGTTTTATAGCCTGGAGTCGAAGATGGTTGTCGTTGAGCCAGTCCCGGTGGCGATGATGCTTATGTCTTCGGCAAATGGCCATATAACGTCAGTACTCTCAGGACCGCCGCCGACCTCGCCTATACGTCAAGACAGGCAAATTCGTTTGAGGCTGGTGTACCAACGGCTCGTGTCGTTCGGGTGCTAAATGCGGATCATGCCTCCGCCAGTTCCACCAAACTTGGATTGATTTCCCTCTATACTCAACGAATGGACGAATCCTTCAACTGCGGCATATGTCCGCAAAACAGTTGGGGCAGATGAAGTCCCGGCTGTTTGTTTTCCTTGCCTTCGAAATTCTCTGCGGCATTTGCACGCACCCACAGGATGTTTCCGATTCCAACCACATCTTGCGCCGCGGTGCCAATCTCGTCTTGGTGCCGACGCTGGTAAAGACCAGCAACGGCGAACCGGTTTTCGGCCTCACTGCCGATAATTTCATCCTGACCGACGACGGCATCGAGCAAAAGATCTCGCTGGAAGAAAACACCGACAGCCAGCCGCTGGCACTGGTAATCGTGGTGCAGACGGGCGGTGCGGGCGGCCGCCGCCTGGATAGCTACCGCAGACTTGGTCCGCTCCTCGATTCCGTGGTCGGTGCCGTGCCTCATCGTGTGGCCGTCGTTGGATTCGACAGTGAGCCACACATCGAGGCAGAGTTTACTCCCGACCTGAACAACGTTGCGGAGGTGATGGCAAATCTCCAGCCAGGCAACGGTGGAGCAGCCATCCTCGATAGCCTTGGCTTTGCCGTCGGCCTGCTGCGCAAACAGCCAACCAGCTATCGGCGAGCGATCCTCAGCTTCAGTGAGACGCTCGATCACGGTAGCCAGAGCAAG
>CAZSUK010000383.1:0-2934 GCA_964609355.1 uncultured Acidobacteriaceae bacterium
GGGACAGAATGGATTTTACGGTATACCGGCCAGCCAGAATTTCACTGGCGTATCGATAGCAATGACCCGCGAGACATTGTCTGGACCTGCACCCAAGGACCCGGCAACGCAATT
Organism: uncultured Acidobacteriaceae bacterium; assembly: GCA_964609355.1. Taxonomy (GTDB): domain Bacteria; phylum Acidobacteriota; class Terriglobia; order Terriglobales; family Acidobacteriaceae; genus PALSA-350. The sequence goes on from CAZSUK010000383.1 coordinate 115, forward strand.
GGCACGAGCGTCCATTTCACATTACTGCCCGCTGACAATGGTCGAGCGACCGTTCTCCTCGCGCATGAGGGCTGGCCTCACGACGGGGGCAACTTCAACAAATGCAATACGATCTGGGGTGCCTTGATGCACCACCTGAAGAAGTATGCGGAGTCTGGCGTGGCGAATCCGGCATTCTCCTGAATTTGGCTCGAGGTCACTATGCCTTCCCGGCAATCGCTACGTGAATTTGTCGGCGCCGTCGCGGGCCAGCGGGTTTTCTTTGGAAGATCAGTGGACAGCCGATCTATTGCCGGACGACTACCCCGGCTGCCCCGAAGCCCTACCTGACGCGAGACGAAAACCGCCGTGCGATCTTTTGATTTCGGGTAATCATTACTGCCTCTAGAAATAATGCCAATGCACGCAAAGCGTGTTAATCGGACAAGCCATCCGGCTCAACTGGTGATAAATCGCCAATGCACTCATTCGGAGGGGACGGTTTCATCCGGGTCGCTTCCCAGGAAGGATTTGAGAACGCTGCAGGGCGCACTGCAGATCCCTCCACTGCGCGACGCTCCGGTCGGGATGACAAGGGGGGTCGGTTGGCTCAGTTTGGAGTGGTGACAGGATGGCAAGAAACAGCAGGTGTTCGGCTACACTCCGATCGAAAAACATTTCCAAGAAAGGATCGCTGAACCGCAGATCTCTCCACTTCGCTCCCCCGGATTCCCTGTGGAGACCCGTGGCTTTGATGATCAGCAGGTGTTGCGCTACGCTCCCCCCGAGGACTCATTACGATTCTCTCAGCCAATGCTTCGACAGAAAAGAACGGCTTTAGTTTTGAAGCCTCTAGACCTACAACTCGCGTAGCGGTTAAATTCAACCCACGTAGGTTTTGAAGCGGTCGAGGGCCATTTGAGTATATTGGCCGACCTCGATGAGGTAGCCGTCGGGATCACGCATGTAGCAGCGCCATTCCCAGCCGTGATTGTCCAGCGGCTCGGTAAGAAAAAATGCTCCTTTTTCGCCCCATTGCTTGTAGCAGGCCCAGATGTCAGCGACCCGCAAATTAAGGAAGCTATTCACCCGGTTGGGATCGGTAGGGGTTTCGAGGAGGACCTCTGGCTTGTCGGGAGTCGGGCCGCCACCGGAATTGAGAATCATCCAGGTGTTCGCCAGCTTGATGTAGCAGGGATTTTCTGGCTTGATCACTTTCCCGCCAAGAATTCGGACGTAAAAGTCCTTCGATTTTTCCTGGTCCTTCACGGTGAGGAAGTGCGTGGCGAAGAAGCCTTCGTGTGCAATCGGCGCATCGGGCAGATTCATGCGGTGCCTCCCGTTGTCGATCACCAGGATGCAGCCGGAATCACCCGCGGTGCAAGGACACAGCTATGGTCCTACCACCCACTCGCGGTAAATTCCTTATTCGAACAAAATGCCGGTCCGTTCACCGGATTGCATCGGGCCACTGCCCCATCCGGAAGGCTCACGGAATAGGCCGACCAGGCAGAGGGTTCCGAAGCCGGATAGTCCGTGCTCAGCAGTTGGGCCCCACTTGCCAGCACAGCATCTCGCCGCGTGGTGTCATTGGTGCGCGCCTCTTTCGTATTTTCATCCGTCCGCGTCCGCACCAGGTATCCATTGCGCACCAGGGCCGCAATTTCCTCTGGCGTCCCTTCGTTCTCTTCGGTGAAGGCGCAATCCGGCTGACCAGGTTCAGCGTTGGTAAAGATAATGCGCCCGCGAAGCGAAGGATGACCCTCAAGATACACCGGACCAACCGGCCGCTGGTCCATCAGAAACGCAACTTTGCCTCGTGCCGTCGCCAGTGTCGGCCAATCATTGTGCAGCACCGCCTCTTCCAGGGTCTTATGCTTGCCCCGCACCTGGTCCGGAGTAATCAATTCGTTTGCCGGGAACACCGACCGGATCTCCGCATCCAGCGCATCGAAGACGGAAGGGGTAAACTTCTCCGTCACGGTTGCATGATATTGAGCCGGCAAGTCCGTCTTGGTTTCGAGCAGGATATAAAACGGCACATGGCCGGGATGAGACAACGACCACGCACGAACAATCTTGAGACAAGCAATGAGCGGCTGGCAGGTGCTGCGGTAGTCATAGTCCTGTATATGCATCACCTTGAAACCGGGCTTGCTCATCACCCCATCTGGGTCAAACTCCGGATCCTTCGGTAACCCTGCTGCGGCCACTGCGCTTATGCCCGCCGGATGAGCGTAGCGTCCACCCTGGCTATCGGCAAAAATGTCGAGCTCGATTTGCCGTATACCCGCGTTCAGTTGCTGATCAAGTGGCTGATGCCGATATTCAAGCTCTGGGTAGACCTTCGGATTCTTCTCCATCATGAGCTTGGCTTCGCTCGGCGCCAACCCAGCGTGATAGCTGTTGTGCGACCCGATCACCTGGATCTGATTGATTTTTACCTCATCATTCGCTCCCTCTTGCCCCCAGGCGAAGGCAGCAATCGAGAGGACAGCGATCCACAAAATAACCGAACGCTTCGTAGCCATGAGCATCATCTCCAGTAAATCACTAAAAGGCAAAGCGAAGCGCCAACTGCACCTCACGCGAAGGATAGGCATTCGCTGCGGTATAAGTACCGAAGCTGGCGCCATCGGTCACCGTGGTGTCGGGATACTGGAAGTTAGTAGAGTTCAGCACGTTGAAAGCCTCAATCCGAAATTCAAGGTTGCTGTTCTCCCAACCCAGCGGCACCGATTTGTGCAGCGCCAGGGTCAGCTGTCCAAACGCAGGTCCGTGCAGGTCGTTGCGTCCCGCGTTGCCGAAGTACTGGCTGGGCGTGGGAACACTGACCTCACT
>CAZSUK010000384.1:0-3904 GCA_964609355.1 uncultured Acidobacteriaceae bacterium
GTGCAGCAAACCGGTGATGCGATAGGTGTCGCGCAGCGCGTTGGCCTGGTCTTCACTGAGCCCCAGAGCGGCTGCCTGTTGCTCTCCGTGGGCGCTCATGCAGGCCTCCACGGCGAGCGCGTGCTTGAGCAATCCGGGCGATTGCGTGTATTGATTGAGGACACTCCAGGCTTCGGTTCGCGTGTATCTTATTCCGACCATTGAGTACCTTTTTGCACAGACAACCGGGACACTCCGGTTTTTTTAGGCTTTCTTCCGAAATTCGTACCACGTTTTCCGCTTTGACCCTACTTTTTAACTTGACATTGAGAATACCGTGCATCACTGTAATCATGAATCAGGTAGGGACCGTCGCTAAACGAATACTTGGCACGAACGCTTGCAAGTGCATCTAATGTGACGCTTCTTACCGGGACCGCCTTGCTCTGGCGCTCCGTAACAGAAAACTTATGGCTACTACCTTAGCAACCGTCGAAGCGCGTGAGGTTCTACGGTGTGAACGCTGCACCCTGGTTCAGTTTCGCACTGCGAACTCTTTATGCAGGCGCTGCCACAAACCGCTCGAAGTCGAAGAACCGGAACGGCTCGTTCCGCAATTCGCCGGCGAGCCGGAAGAAGCCGTGGCCGAAGATAACGGCCTCCAGGTGGCGCGCGCGGTGCGTGATCTTCGCAAAGGCCGCAATCTGAGCCAACGGCAGTTGGCCGGCCGCATGCAGGTACCACGTACCTATATCTCTAAAATCGAAAACGGCAAGGCGATGCCGACCTTGTCTTCCCTGGCACGGCTCGCTGCTGCGCTGGAGATCGATATTTGTAACCTGCTGCGGGACGCGCGCAGCCGCAAGCATGAAGAGACAGCATCGATTCTCGGCGATCCATTTCTGGCCGAGCTTGCGCCCTACATCTCGCAGATGGATACGTTGCAGCGCTCGATGTTCCTCAATCAGGTGCGCGACCTGGCGATGGGCCGCCGCCGAAGCGCATAGCCGCAATTCCTCTTTTGAAACACCGGTGCTGACCCTGCTGTGGCTAGCGCCGAGCGGTTTTGCGAGGGAGCGGAGCATGTGCTACGGTCGTATGGAAAGGCAATCGTTTTGCGATTCCTGCCAACGAGCCGCGTAGCTGAGTTATCTTCCGAAGAGCAGGCCATCTACCGCCAACTGGATCCGGCTCGCCTGCCGCAGCACGTCGCCATCATCATGGATGGCAACGGCCGCTGGGCAGGCAAGCGCAGTCTGAAGCGCTTCCTGGGTCACCAGCAGGGCGCCGAATCGGTTCAGTTTGTGGTCGAGACAGCCTCGCGCATCAACTTGCCCTGGCTCACGCTCTACGCCTTCTCGCTCGAGAACAATCTGCGTCGTCCCAAAACCGAAGTTAATTTTCTGATGAGGTTGCTGCGCTCCTACCTGGTAGACAACGTGGAACGCATGAACGATAACAATGTGCGCATCGCGTACATTGGCCGCACCCATGAGCTGCCCTCCGAAGTGCAGGAAAAAATGCAGTGGGCCGCCGAAGCGACGGCACACAACAATGGCACCGTGTTGACGCTGGCGCTTAATTATGGAGCGCGTTCCGAGCTGGTGGATGCCGTGCAGGCTCTGGCCCGGGAGGCTGCGGGCAAAGGGGCTACGCTTGAGAACATCACAGAAGCCGATATCAGCCGGCACCTGTATACCGGACACATGCCTGATCCCGATTTGGTGGTGCGGACCAGCGGTGAATTTCGTGTGTCTAATTTTTTGTTGTGGCAAATGGCTTATTCCGAAATTTATGTGACGGAACGCTTCTGGCCGGATTTTCGCGGCGTTCATCTGCTCGAGGCCATTGCCGATTATCAGCGGCGTGAGCGCCGTTACGGTGGGTTGAACAAGCGCCAGGAATCCGATGAAGCGCCCATTCCGGATAGTTTTCTAGTGCCTCGGTAGTCCCTCTCGCTTCAAAAACATTTCCACGAAAGAGTCTCCACACAGAGATCTCTCCACTGCGCTACGCTTCGGTCGAGATGACAAAGGGGAGGATCGTTATGGCCCAGAGCCAACCTTAGGAGATCTGCGGCTTGCCTTCCCTTGACCGCTGCTGCGGGACCACAACCGCCCTCTCCTTTGTCATCTCGACCGGAGCGTAGCGCGATGGAGAGATCTCTGTGTGGAGACTCTTTCATGGAAATGTTTTAACAAGTTTTTCTTTGATGTGATTAGTAAGGTGCGCGCGCAGTGCCCGCGGTAGCTTCGGGCATTATGCTCGGAGCATGAGTTCGCAGACATTGGCGCGCCCGAAGAGATCGGGCAACGGGAAACGAAAGACGAACCGCGCCGGATGGCTAGGGTGGTGGCCCCTGCTGGCTGGGATCGCAATCACACTAGCTGCCGTCAAAACGGCAGAGATCCTGCCTCTGATGGGCGCCGGCGGGCTGCTGCGGCTGCAATTGCTTTATCCCTTTGCGATGCTGCTGAAGCAGCCCCAGTTGGGCCTGTCAGAGCAGACAAGCGATAGCTGGTCGCAGATAATGCTGTATGCGCAGTACCCGCTCTATGGCCTGTATGCTAGCGTGGCGACACGGTGGAGGCCGCTTTGGGGAGTACTGATGCAACTGATGGTCCTCCATCTACTCGGCTTCGGCGTACTGTGGCTGCTGGCACGGAAATGACTACCGATGCAGTCAAGATAATCGAGTGCCCACGGGACGCCTGGCAGGGGATGCCGCAACAAATTCCAACCGCGATCAAGGCGGATTACCTGCGCGCCCTGATAGGCGCCGGTTTCCGGCATATTGATGCCGTCTCCTTCGTTTCCTCAACCGCCGTGCCCCAGATGAGCGATTCGGAACAAGTGCTGGCGATGCTGGACCCGGATACCGACGTGGAGATCATCGGCATCGTGGTCAACCAGCAGGGTGCGGAGCGCGCCATTCGCAGCAACGTGGTCGACACGCTGGGGTTTCCCTATTCCCTCTCCGCCACATTCCTCGAACGGAACCAGAGACAGACCAGAGAGACGGCTCTCGAAACGCTGGGCAGTATTTGCGCGCTGGCATCGAAAGCCGGCCTGGACGTGGTGGCTTATCTCTCTATGGCGTTTGGCAATCCTTATGGCGAGCCCTGGCGGCAAGAGGATGTGATCGCTGCCTGCCAGACTTTGCAGGCGCTGGGACTCAAGCAGATTTCTCTGGCCGATACCGTGGGAGTGGCCGAGCCAGGGCAGATCGAATCGCTTCTGGGGGCGGTGCTGGCGGCAGTACCTGGAGTGGAGCTGGGCGCTCACCTGCACGCTCGACCACAGCATGCCGCAGAAAAGGTCGCAGCAGCCTTCAGGGCGGGCTGCAGGCGCCTGGACAGTGCTCTGGGGGGCTACGGCGGTTGTCCCTTCGCCCAGGACGCCCTGGTGGGCAACGTGGCCACGGAAGCGGCGATCACCGAACTGAGAAGACTGGGGGCAGAACTGCCCCGCCTTGGCCCCCTGGAAGAGTTGCTTAAAATGGGCCACAACCTGGCTGATCGATTCGGTGCAGCCAAGCCGTGTTAGAACCACTGAGGAGCGACCGTGGCCGTTAGTTACGCAACCCTGCTCATCAAAGAAGCCGGCGGGATCCACACCATTACCTTGAACCGGCCCGCACGCCGGAATGCCTTGAACCCGCAGTTGATGGCCGAGTTGATCCACGCATTGGGAGAGGCGGCGTTGTGTCCCTGCGGAGTAGTCGTGTTGACCGGCGCGGGAACTTCTTTCTGCTCTGGTATGGATCTGGAGAATCTCAAATCACTCAGCGACCAGCGGCCCGAGGATCAGCGAGCAGATGCTGAATCGACGATGTGGATGATGCGGCGGCTGTACGAACTGCTTAAGCCGACCATCGCGGCTGTCAATGGCCCGGCGATCGCGGGTGGAACAGGTTTGGCAACCT
>CAZSUK010000385.1:0-2758 GCA_964609355.1 uncultured Acidobacteriaceae bacterium
ATGAGCCTGAGAGAGAATCACGTAAGCCGCGCCGTACTTGAGGGAGATTTCCACCCAGAGCAGCCACGCGTCGTGACCGTTGAGGGGCCGATGCAGTTCGTAAAGCAGAATGCCGGCGATACAGGCCAGGCCAATGCAAGCGAAATCGAGCAACGCGGGAACCGTCACCCCCACCGCGCTCCTTAGAATGAAGTAGGGTCGGGCAAGAGCCGGGGGCGATTGAAACCCAATCTGCTCAGAAGCCGGTAAAGGAAAATCGGTCGCCATGAGTACCGCCTTTGGTTTCGGTGAGAGGTTCGATCGACTGCCTGGGTGTAAATTAGCTTCCTAAGCTACGCGCGAGCCTGGAAGCAGCCGAGACTATCCTGGTATTCTTGATAACTCTGTTCGCAGTTATAAGTGCGAGCCATAGTTATGTTGATCATCGGCCTGAGATCAAGTGTCTTAACGTACAAGTGCAGAGAAGGCCGTTTTCGGTGGCCAGAACCAAACGGTGACAGAGTGTTGCTGTGGAAATCAACTTTAGTTTGATAGAAGCTGCAATCAGCAATGAACACTGTGCCAATTTCGAGGCGGCTTCTGTCTTATTCTGCGACGGTTTGGTTACCTGGTCTGCTGAACTCAAGGGAAAAGAAGCCGCAGATCTCTCCATTGCACTTTGGTCCTGAGGAACAAATGAGGGTTACCGAAGGGACCGCTCGGGGTTTGGCGAGAAGAGAGCGAAATCCGCTGCATCCCACATCTCAAAAAGTGAGATGCCCCGAATTTCCTGTACGCAGCTGTGGACAGGGCAGCGTGTGCGGCTTTCTTTTAAGGGAACCCACGAAACTACTGCGCTTTTCCGTTGGGGGCAGGGGAATTTGATTCCGAGGCGAGCGTAGGGTAGTGTTTTGCTCTGGCCGAGCCGTCGGGTTCCGAGGAAAGACAGATCAGTATGATATGGGGATGCTTTTGATGATGGGTGCCAAATGAAGCGCAGATCCCTGATTACGGCGGCAATTCTGCTAGTGGTTGCCGGGGCGAACGGGCAGAGCGTGCAGCAGAAGGCGGCGGGGAAGACTTTGGCGCGGAAGGCGCAGGCCGATTGCGACGCACAGACTGCCAGAATCGGCAGAACATTCACAGCGGTGATTAAGGAAACACGAGTGTATTCCGTTTTTTATTCGCCCCGATACAGCAAATGCCTGGCAGCGGTCTACCTTCCTATTAATAAGGAACTCATTGCAGCCAGCGTGATTAATTTGGATACCACCGGCGGTACGCAGCATATCGTTTGGGAAAACCTGTTTTCGAAGCCTTTCGATGCCATTTCTGAACTCGATCGCCAGATCGATAAGCTAAGCAAATGAAGAGAGCCGTCTTTCTCGCGGCACTGCTGGTGGGTATCGTGTGGAACCTGCGCCTGGCGATGGCCGACCTCGCAGCCCGCCGGAATCGTCCGGAAGAAACCCGTTTGGCCATGCGATGGATGCCCGGGAACGGAGCTTATGCCGCGCAACTGGCGGATGAGCTCTACGCCAGCGATCCGGTGGAGGCGAAGTCTCTGCTGCAGAAAGCGGTGCGGCTGAACCGTTTTGACGCGGCCAGCTGGATCCAGCTGGGGCTCTTATGTGAGGCTGGGAACGATGCTCCCCTAGCCGAAGAATCGTTATTGCAGGCAGCCCGGGTGGATTCCACGTTTCTTCCCAGCTGGTCGTTGGCGAATTTTTATTTTCGGCACCAGCAAACGGGTCGCTTTTGGAATTGGGCGCAAAAGGCGGCGCAAATGGCTCCTGACGACGCCACCCCGTTGTTCCGCCTGGCTTGGTACGCCAGTCCGAATGCTGCGGAGATCGAAAGCCGGCTGCAAATGAAACGGCCGGCGGTCGAGGTCCAGTTCGTAAATTTTCTGATTACCCAGGGGGATCCTCTGGCAGTATCGCAGGCCGCGTCGCATTTGCTCGCGGCAGGCTCGGGCGGCAACACAGAGGTGCTTCTGAGTGCGTGCGACTGGCTGCTGGCCCAAAAAAGGCCGGACTTGGCTTTAGGGCTTTGGAACGGCCTCGCCGGGCGGACTTCTTACCCTGCGCCGGGGGGTGGGCGGTTGGTCAGCAATGGCAGCTTTGGCAAGCCGCCCACGTCTCACGGGTTCGATTGGCATCTTATGCCGGTAGACGGGGTGAGCTCCTATCTGAACGTTGACCCCAATGTGCTGGGTTTTGAGTTTTCCGGGGAGGAGCCGGATGGTTTTACGCTCATGACGCAGACGGTCCCCGTTCAGGCGGGAAAAGCCTACACCCTGGTGGTTGATTACCGAAGCAGCGGCATTGCACCAGGCAGCGGCCTCTCGTGGGCGGTAAGCGACGAGCGCACGGGCGCGGTGTTGGCGCGGACGGCGAGCCTGGGCTCGGAACAAAAAGGGGAGCAGGGAGAGGAGCAGGGGGGGCAGGCCAACGCTTGCTTCATGGCCCCGGATGGGGCCGGATTTATCCGCTTGTCGCTCGACTACCAGCGCCAGCCGGGCACGGTACGGGTGGACGGTAAGCTTGCGCTGAGAGAAGTGAGACTTTCTGCCGGCAATTGCCCGGCGAAGAAAAACTCCTCTGCCGGGGCTGCCTCCGGGGGGTTCTGAGACTACACTCAAGAAGTAGCGATTGAAGTGCAATGATCGTCTCCCCCGACAGATCAATGGATGACAGAGGGAACCGTGAGGCGTATAAAAGCGCCAAAGGGCCAAGCCAAATATCTTCGCGCATTTGTCATGACGCAAAGCAAAATT
>CAZSUK010000386.1:0-18219 GCA_964609355.1 uncultured Acidobacteriaceae bacterium
CTTTGAGAAACTCAGAAAGCAGGCTCCTGCCCGGCAACCTGTAGCGGAAGGTAACGGCTCTTGACCAACCAACGGCCAGTGGAGTTCTTTCGCGTGACCACGGAAGAAGCGGTCGGCGTAGCGGCTGCGGGGTCCCCTGCGATCCCCCACAGGCCCGCGCACGATAGCCACGCCCACCTCGTCTTTCCCAACCTGCTCGATACCTTCCGCTCCCTGCTGTCGATCATCGTGATCGCGCTCTTTGTGCTCACGTTTGTGGTCCAGCCGTTTCGCATCCCCTCTGAATCCATGGAGCGTACTTTACTGGTAGGCGACTTCCTGCTGGTTAATAAGGTGGTCTATGGACCACCCGGGATCTGGCACTGGCTGTTGCCCTATCAGCAGGTAAAACGCGACGACGTGATCGTGTTCCACTTCCCACTCGACGCCAGCGACCATGTGGTCAAGCGGGTGGTGGGCGTTCCGGGCGATCACATTCGTCTTCAGAATGGTGTGGTGTGCATCAACGGGCAAAAACAAAACGAGCCTTTTGCGGTTTTCGAGGGCGCGTATCAGGACAACTTCCGCGATCAGTTTCCCGCCAAGCTTTATACCGACCCTGGTGTAGATACTCACTGGTGGATTCAAATGCGCCACGATGTACAGAACGGCGAATTGGTCGTGCCCCCTGGGCTTTATTTTGTGCTCGGCGATAACCGCAATCACAGCCGCGATAGCCGTTATTGGGGTTTTGTCCCGCGCCCGAATGTCGTGGGCTTGCCTTTCTTCATTTACTTCTCCCTCCACGAACCATCGGCCACCGATGCCAACACTCTGCCGGATGATAGACTCGGACACGAGAAGAGCCCGCTCGACACCGTGATGGACTTCGCACGTTGGAGCCGCATGTTCCGGGTCATTCACTGAGTGAGGGCGACTTTGGCCACTAGTATGGAAGCTACGGAAACCGAGATTAAAACCGAGCAGGCAAGGGAAGAGACGCCGCTGGAAGCATTTGCTTCCATCTGTACTGTGCTGGTCATCGGGCTGTTTGCCCTGACCTTCATCTTCCAGAACTTTGAGATTCCGTCGTCGTCCATGGAGAAGACTCTGCTGGTGGGCGACCACGTGCTGGTCGACCGTATTACCCTCGCTCCCCGTACCTCGTGGGCTCCTTTCGTTTACTATCGGGAACCGCGTCGCGGCGACATCATCGTATTTTTCAAGCCCGGCGAGCCCGACCTTTACCTGGTAAAACGTGTCATCGGCATCCCTGGCGACCATATCCACCTGCGCAACGGCGTGGTCTTTCTGAACGGGCAACCGCAGCACGAACCGCAAGCAGCGATGCCGGACTATGGCAACTATTTTCCTTACCGCGATGACTTTCCCGCCGTGCCGCCAACGCAAAGCGGCGATGTGACCCCGACCTGGGCTGCCGAACTACCGAACTACATTCAGGGTGAGGATCTTGTGGTGCCGCCCGGCCGCTACTTTGCCATGGGCGATAACCGCACCGTCTCCCTCGACGGCCGGTATTGGGGATTCGTGCCCCGAGCCAACATTGTCGGACGCCCATTGTTCGTTTACTGGTCATTTATCGAACCGGACAACCAGTATGAAAAAGAAGGAGTGGGCGACAAGATTTCGTTTTATACCCACGTGATCCTTCACTTCTTTGATCAGACCCGTTGGCGCCGGACGTTGCATCTGGTCCGTTAGCATGGGTGGCGTTCAGAAGCGTCCTTCGCCACGGCGCTGGATCCCTCTGGCTGCTCTGGCGTTGGCGGTCGTGGCTTTTGTTCTGCCGCCGCTGGTCAACATCAATCGCTATCAACACCGGATTGCCAACAGCATCAGCCGCAGCATCGGCCGGCAGGTGCATATCTCTTCCGTCCGGCTGCGATTGCTGCCCCTGCCCGGCTTTGAGTTCTCTGATTTTTCCGTAGAAGAAGATCCTCAGTTCGGCTCCGAGCCGATCCTTCACTCCGGCAGCGTGGTCGCTTACTTGCGGCTCTTGTCATTGTGGCGAGGCCGGTTTGAGGTATCCCGTATTCACTTCGACGACGCCAGTTTGAACCTCGTCCGCAACTCCAGTGGAGGGTGGAATCTGGCTTCGATTCTGCTTCGGGCGGCACAAATTCCCAACGCCCCCACCGGCCAACCATATGCCGGCGGCACGCCCCGTTTTCCCTACATCGAGGCGGAAAACGCACGCGTCAATTTCAAGCAGGGCAGCGAAAAGAAACCGTTGTCGTTCCTGAATTCCGATCTTTCCATTTCGCTCGCTCCTGGGGATGACTGGGAGGTGCACTTTCGCGCGCAACCGGTACGCACGGATCTGGATCTCGATCTTGCCGATACCGGCGTGCTGCGCATAGACGGCACCCTGCATCGGGCCGCCTGGCTGGGTGCAATGCCGCTGAACTTGAAGATGGAGTGGAGCGGCGTGCCCCTGGGCCAATTAAGCAGGCTCACCCTGGGGCGCGATATTGGTTGGCGCGGTGGTCTTGAGGTCGAAGCTCAGGTGGGGGGTACCGCGGAGTTGGCCCAGATCAACTCCAGCCTCAAGGTTGCCGGACTCCATCGCTCCGAGTACTCTCCAGTCCACCCACTGGACGTCGCGACTACCTGCCGCGCCTCCTTCCGCAAGGAATCGAAATCGCTGGAGGATCTATCGTGTGCTTCTCCTGTGGGCGACGGCGGCCTTCTGCTCACCGGCTCGATACAGGAGGGCCAGACTCTTCCCCAAGCCGATCTCACCCTGGAGATGAATCGTCTTCCTGCCGCTGCGGTGTTGGCCGGGTTACAGCAAGTGCGAAGCAATCTGGGCGCCGGAGTACAGGCCACTGGCGCGCTGAACGGCAACTTTCACTACACCTCGCAGGGTGGCCGGCAGCCTCTGATTGCAGGGGAGGCGGCACTGGCTTCGCTGAGCTTGACCCCTCCTGACGGAGGTAAGCCATTCGTGTTGGCCCCGGTACGGGTGAAGTGCGAGACTCCGGAGGTTGGCCCCCCAGCGCTCTTGTTGCAGCCAGTGCGGCTGGTGATGGGCGCACCGGCTCCCCTGAGCCTGGATGGCCGGTTTACCTTGGCGGGATTTGATCTCCACTTGAGCGGACCTACCAGCCTGGCCCGGTTGCAGGCCTTCAACAAGTCGTTCGGACTGCTTGGCGCACACAGCACTCGGCCCCCCGCGGTGGGGGCCGCCCCCGTGGTACTCGGCGGCACAGGGACTGCCACTCTGGATCTTAATGTTCGTGGCAAGTGGTTGTTGCCCGTGCTGGACACCGATAATCCCATCGCCTCATCGACGGCGGAAGGCAGCATCGCCATCCGAAATGCCGAGCTGACAACTTCTTATTTGTCCCAACCGTTGCATATTGCCTCCGCCCAGGGGATCTTGAGTCCCACGCAGATTGCCTGGACGAATGCGGCGATCGGCTATGGCAAGCTGGAGGCACAGGCAACATTGGAATACCCGACGCTTTGCACCGGGAGCGCGCCGTGTGTGGGTCATTATTCCCTCGTCTCTTCGGCGCTTGACCTCGGCGCGCTTCAATCTACCTTGCTCGGCACCGGTCAGGGTGGTGAGCTTCTGCGCCGGCTCCTTAATCGCATTGATGACCGCATTGATCGTCATTCCGTTCAGTGGCCAGATCTTGCCGGCACCGTCCGGGTAGGCGAGCTCTCGACTGGCAAACTGGTGGTGCACGACGCCGTGGGTGCCGTCGACGTGAGCGGAAACTCGATCACTATACGCTCGTTGAGCGGCCGCCTCGCGAGTGGAACGTTGCATCTTGCAGGCTCGATGAACGCGTCAGGTGATCAGCCCGAATACAAGCTTGACCTGCAGGTTACTAACGCTTCGCCCAGCGCGTTGGCCAATCTCTTTGAGGAGCATTGGGGGAGCGGTGTGGCCAACTTTTCTGCCCAACTTCGCATGTCGGGCTTCGACACGAAAGAACTTGCTAGTTCTGCGAAGGGGACTGTGCATTGGAATTGGACCAAAGGCAGCCTGCCCGCGGAACCCCCCTTGGTCCACTTCGATCAATGGAGCGCGGACGCCGCCATCGCAGACAGCAACATCGTGATTACGCACAGTCTGCTTGCTCGCGGTCAGGAAGCGGTTCCGCTCTCGGGCACCATCTCCTTCGACCGTGAACTGGACCTGAGAGGTGGCTCGGCCCCGGATGCCATGTCGATAACTGGTACTCTGCAACATCCCGAAGTGAAAGCCACGGGGGAAACAGTCGAAAACTAGAACAAACACCGGGGGAAAGAACCGCAGGTCCCTCCACTACGCTTCGCTCCGGTCGGGGATGGCACTGCTGTCGTGCCCGCAAGATCGTTGGCGCGAAATACTCGACCCTGCAACGGAATTGTCATCCGACCGAAGCAGTCATGGGCGTTGGGCCCACCCAAGGTGATGAAAAACCGCTTCTCTTCAGCGACCACTCTCTCTGGAAGCGCCGCCCTCCCCTTTGTCATCTCGACCGAAGCGGAGCGCAGTGGAGAGATCTGCGGTTCAGCGGCCCTTTCTTGGGAATGTTTTTCGACAGTGGAATCATGGGTCTTTGGCCCACTCAAGGTGATGAAAGACGGCTCCTGTTCAGCAACGACTGTCGATGGAGGCACCGCCCTCCCCTTTGTCATCTCGACCGAAGCGGAGCGTAGTGGAGGGACCTGCGGTTTCTTTCCGGTTACACGCACCCTCTTTGGGGGCGGTTCCGCGACTACTGTGAGGCCGGCTTGTTCGCAATGGTTTGGCGATGCACGCTTGCTTCTACCTCAGGAACCGTACCATCATTCACCGCCACCTCAACTGGTTGCCCTTGAAGCACAAAGCGATGGCTCACACTCGATTTTGCCGGGATTCGCAGCCGCTCCGTCACCGTAGCTGAGGCGGATGAAACTGACACCGGAACCTCCGCCTCAGCGGTACCGCTATTAGCTACATCAATTGAGACAATATAGGAGCCAGGCACGCTCGCCTTGTTTGGGTAAACTCCCGCGATCGAGAAATCAGGAAGGCCGCGGTCGTGGTCCACCCACTCCTCAAAAAACCACTTGAGATCTTTCCCGCTGGTACGCTCGAGCACCTGCTCGAAGCCGGTTCCTGCCGTATCGGACCCGGGTTGATACGTACGCAGCGCCCGCCCCAGGGCCTCATCTCCAGTTAAATCCCGCAGCATCCAAAAAACATAAGTCGCTTTGGTGCGGTAGAAAACCGGATCTCGTGCGATCAGCAATGCCTGGGGCTCCGTGGTCAAGCGGCCGGGGTCGCTTGGTTCGGCGAGCGAGAGTGCCCCCCGGCTATTGTCCAATTGCTGAATGGCAACCTCCCGGCCATGGTTCTGCTCCAGCCACAGAGATCCCATGAACGAGGGAACGCCTTCGTCCAGCCAGGTATAGGGAGATCGAAAATAAAGATGGGTCAGCGAATGGATAAGTACGTCGGTCAGCTTTGCCGGCTCTGCGTTCTGGACATCGGCAAAGAGGATGCCGCGGTCTTCGAAAGGAGCATCGCCGTGCTCCGGCAGATCGATCATATTCAACGAACCCTGGGGTTCGGCGCCCAGCCAGCGATGGATCAGGGGTGCGACGATGCTGGCCGCGCTCATGTAATTCTGCGCGTTCTCCACATCTTCTGTCCGCGCAAATACCTTCACTCCGTCGCCCTCGCGCGCTGTACGGCTGAGGAGAAAGAGGCTGGGTGAAGCAAACCCGAGCCGCGTGGGGGGCAGAGCACAGCTTACGACGCCGGGCACGGAAACTGTAGCCAGGGAACTAGGCGTCAAATTGAAAGTTTCGCCGTCCAATACCGCCAGTGTTGGCGGTTCGCCAAAGAACTCCTCGGTCACTCGCATGCTCACCGTTGCCTGGCTCTGTCGTTGCCGCTCAGCCGATGCTTCGGTGAAAAATCTGGCTCCGTCTCCGAGTGCCACCGGGATGGAAGCTACCGGGTACCAGGCCACATTGCCGAGTCCCCTCAACCCGACAAACTCCTCCGAGACGCGATCCCAGTCGGAAGACTCCGCGACGTCCGCCGGAGTGCCGATCTGCTCCAAACGGACCGCGGAAAATGCGGCAGTACCCTCATAAGTGAGGTCGACGGCCAGGCTTTGTTGCGGAGCGAGAGGCTTTGCCAGCGGAATCACCGCCTCCTGCAACGCCCCGGTGTGGTCGATGTCGCTCTTGATCGATCGTTGTTGGAAGGTTGCCGGCACATCTGCTACCCGGACATTAGTCCATTGCAAACTGGAAGAAATCTGCAAGGCCAGACGGTTCAACGGGGCGCCCGAGTCATTGCGCACCTGAATGCGTGCCCGCACCGCCATTGCGTGCTCCCGGGGCTGCAAATGAACATCAAGATCGTAGGCCAGGAAGGTGATTGCCTGCCGCTCCGCGTCGGTGGCCGGCGCGCCCGCAGGCGTAACAGGCGTCTTGGCGGGGGTGTCACCCTGGTCCACGGAACGGGAAAGGATCACCTTGCCCGGATGCTCGGCAGGTTCTTCAGGCGGTGGGGATGTCTGTTGCCCTTCAGCGTAAGCAGCCAGCACCAGAGCCGCGACGGCGGCAAACCGCACAAGCCTCATGAGCCCAAACCCTTCTGCTTCTTGGCTTCAGCGGCTACGGGCACAGACTGACCCTGGTTTCGGTGCTTGTTCCGGCGCTGGCGCGCGGCCTCGTAGAGCACCACCGCGCCGGCAGCACTCACATTCAGCGAGGCCACACGGCCGGCCATCGGAATCCGCAACAGGTGATCGCAGGTTCGCCGGACCAGGTCATGCAGTCCTGCGCCTTCCCGGCCCAGCACCAAAGCGCAGCCCACAGAAAAATCAAACTGGTCGTAGTCCATGGTGCCGCGCTCATCCAGGCCGATGATCCAAAGCTCGCGCTTTTTCAACTCTTCCAGGGTGCGCACAAGATTCACGACCCGGGCAATCTTCACGTGCTCTGCTGCGCCGGCCGAAGCCTTGACCGCCACCGGGCTAAGCGGCGCCGAACGGCGCTCCGTGACCACCACTCCGTCTACGCCCGCGCCCTCCGCCGTGCGCAACAGGGCCCCCAGATTCTGCGGGTCTTCCACCCCATCGAGCGCCAGGAACAACCGGTCTCGTTTGTTACCCTTAAGCAGGTCATCGAGGTCCAGGAACTGCCGTTCCCGCACGATGGCCACCACTCCCTGGTGTGCCTCAGTCCGGGCCAGCTTGGTGAGCTGGTCGCGGGTATCCAGCCTCATCCTTACCCCCGCGTCCCGGCAGGCCTGGATCAGCTTCTCCAGGCGCACGTCCTGCCGTTCGCGGGCAATGCAAATATGGTCAAATTTCCGCGTCCCGGACCGTAAAGCTTCCTCCACGGGATGCAATCCGAACAAAATCTCCATAACCCCGAGTTTAGACTCTGGTGCATCCAATTGGTTTGAGCTGCTGATTCCTATATCCTTGCAAACACCTGGCGTGGTTTCGGAGGAGCAAGGCCCTGACCAGGAAACTCAGAAATGTGGTCGCTCGCGGCGTCTTTGGAGAGGCTGCGACCGTCTCTCAGGATGACATGCGCATAGCTTCCCTCACCGCGCTCGACCAGGCCCACAACGAGAACGCTGTCGTTGCCCAGGGTCTCAAGCGGCACGATCCGGAGTTGCTCGATCAACTCATCGTCCAGTATCAGCATCGCCTGCTGCGTTACCTGCTCTACCTCACGGGGAACCGGGAGATGGCAGAAGATATTTTTCAGGAAACCTGGATGCGGGTGCTGAAGCGCGGCGACCAGTTCAACGGCAAGTCCCGATTTGATACCTGGTTATTCACCATCGCTCGCAACCTGGTCATCGACGTGCGGCGGAAGCGCACCATGAGCAGCCTGGAAGCCATGCGCGAACCAGGCGAAGACGGCCGTTCCTTCGACGTGGCCGCTGAGGGTCCCTCCCCCTTTGAGACCTATCAGACAAGCGAGAGTGGACAGAGGGTAGCCGAAGCCTTGCTTACCCTGGAGCCGCTCCACCGCGAAGTGCTGGTCCTCCGCTTCCACGAAGAGCTATCGCTCGAAGAAATCGCACAAGTTACGCATTCCCCTCTTTCCACGGTAAAATCTCGTCTTTACCGCGGCCTATCCGCTCTCAAACCACGTATTTTCGCAGCCGAAAAAGCTGCCACCATCGGAGACGCGCGATGAATGTTACTCCGCCCAGGGGCGGGTCTCGCCGCCCCGCAGATTTGGCGCGCTCGATTGCCTGGCCCGACTACGATGCCAACCTCAGGCTGGCACAGAAGACCCGTCGGGCAGTGCGGGACGAGGTGATCTCGAGCCAGGAACGTCGCGTCCGGCAACTACGGGTGATGGGCGTTGCCCTCATTGGCTTCCTGTGCCTGATGGTGCTGCTGGCGCCGGCCATCTGGAACGGTTTGGAAGACGTTCTGGCCGGAGAACATATTCTGGATTTGCCTGCGCAAGTTGCTCTTCTCCTCCTGATGCTCTTTCCTGCGATGCTGGCGGCCTTGATCGCATTATGGAAGGGAAAGCAGGATGTGGAGCACGACCGGGGTGGCTTTGAGACCTTCCGTTCCGTAGAAAAATGATGAGCCCTTCACACAACGCGCAGAGCACCTCTTCTTTCACCGAAGAGGTCACGCTTATCCCCCGCTGGTCGATCGCAGCGGCCGCTCTGGCGTTTGTTTTCATGCAGTATTTTTTCTGGATAATCCTGCCCGCCCACCGCCTGAAACCATCCACGGCTCCTTTCGGCCTGCGTCTCTACTTCGCGCTCTCCTGGAGCACGCTGGCGGCGCTCTATATGCTGATGGCGGGTTACGTAAGCCGCGATGCGCCGCGACGTGCCATGAGCACGCGCTTGTGGGTGCTGATCTGCCTGGCGCTGCCGGGAGGCATCGGAGCAGTGCTTTATTTTCTGCTTCGCCAACCAGCGATTGCGCTCTGCCCTTCTTGTGGGACGAGTATTCACACCGAGTTCCACTTTTGTCCTCAATGCGCTTACCAGGTTTCTGCCTCCTGCGGTAATTGTTATCGCGGCGTTCGTATGACCGACCTCTACTGCGTCTACTGTGGCCATAGCCTGGCCGGGGATAACATGCCCTCACGCCTTCGTGCCTTTCAATCCTGAGCCCTCATAACATGCCGATGACAGCGCTGATCGTGGACGACGAACGGCTCGCGCGAGAGGAACTCAAATACCTTCTGGATTCCGCCGGTGGAGTCGAAGTCATTGCCCAGGGCCAGAACGGCATTGAAGCAGTCCACCTCATCCGAACCCATCATCCCGACGTGGTGTTTCTGGATGTGCAGATGCCTGGCCTGGACGGCTTCGCTGTGCTCAAAAAACTACTCGAGCGCGACGAGGCTGACCGCATGCCGCAGATCATTTTTGCTACCGCATTCGACCAATATGCGGTGCGCGCCTTCGACGTCAACGCCATCGATTACCTTCTCAAGCCATTCGACCGTGCCCGGGTGATGCAGGCCCTTGATCGAGTGCGCCAGCGCTTGCAGGAGGCCCATCAGTTCGACCAGGAACCGCCGCCGGATACCGGCGCCTCGCGTCTCGATGCCTTGCTGCGCCTGATTGAACAGCAACAGGCGGGCGTGCGTCCCCGCAGCGGGAAGATTATTTTGCAGGCTCATAACCGGCTCTTGCTGGCGGATCAGAAAGATATCTGCTTCGCCGCCATTGAGGAGGGCATCATCTCCGTGGTGACGCCTACATTGGAAGGACAATCCAAGTGCCGGACGATTGAAGAGCTGCTTGAGCTGCTTGATCCGGCTCTTTTCTGGAGGGCCCATCGCTCCTTCGTGGTCAACATCAACCACATCAAGGAAGTCGTTCCCTGGTTCAAAAGCAGCTATCAATTGCGCATGGATGATCGCAAGCAGACCGAAATTCCGGTGAGCCGCGCTCAGACCCGTCGCTTGCGCGAACTCTTCAAGCTGTAACCGTCACTGTAGTGATCATCCAGCGCGTCAAGTGATCTGCTAGAGCGAGCCGTGAAAGCCGAAATGCAGATACTCTTCCACTCCGATGAGAACCAGCGTAGCCAGAGACAAAATGAGCTGGATTAACTCTGTCCGCTTTTCGCGGCTGCTCAAGGGCTTTACCCGCCATTGCGCTGCAGGGCGTTGGCGAAGATGACGAACATGCATGAGGATGGCGAGATTAAGCAGGGAACCGAGCAGTGCGATGACGATCATCGGTACCCGAATCGCGTCCCCATGAAACCGCACCACAGCCGCGCCCGCACCCGTGCTCAGAGCAAGTGACCCTATGCCGATCGCAAGGCGGAGACCGTTGATAGCCACGACTGCTCCGCAAATACTCTGAAGAAGTGCAAACAGCAGGCCAGACCACGCAATCAAACCTTGTTTGCGCACGAGTTCGTTTGTAACAACGGAAGACTCGAGGGGCTCAGAAGGAGTGGTCGACATAGAGCTTGCGCGGGTAAACTATCGGTCCCTACAAGTTTATACGATCTGCTCCCAATTTATTCAGCAGGCATTATTGTTTGAGCACCGTGCCATCCCGCTTCCGTATCTCTCCCCAGCCGCCGTTTAGGTTGTTTTTCCCCGGCGTAAAGGGAGCTTTGGCCGCTGCCTGCTCGTCGATCTCGATACCCCATCCCGGTTTTTCACTTACCCATATGTATCCGTCCTTCAACTCTGGGCAGCCGTGGAAGATTTCCTTCGTCCTTTCATTGAACGGCGTATATTCCTGGATGCCGAAGTTATAGCTGACAATATCCAGGGTGGCATTGGCCATGTGGCCCACCGGGGAAACGTCGCCCGGACCGTGCCACGCGGTCTTCACGCCGTATTGCTCGGCCAGGATGGCGATCTTGCGCGAAGGAGTGAAACCGCCCGCCTGAGAAAGATGCACGCGGATGTAGTCGATGAGCCGCCCCTCAATCAACGGTTGCCATTCATGTGGGCTGTTAAACAGTTCACCCATGGCGATCGGTGTGGCGCAATTCTGGCGAATCTGCTGGAAGTAGCCCAGGTCCTCAGGGGAGAGCGGATCCTCGAGGAAGAACATGTGAAACTTTTCCGCCTCCTTGCAGAATTGGACTGCCATGTTTGGAGTCAACCGCTCGTGCATGTCGTGCAGTAATTCAATCTCCTCGCCCAGTTCCTGGCGACAAATCTCCAGCAGCTTCAGCGAGCGGCGGAAATCATAAGCCGGCTCAAAAAGTGGTTTGTCGTGCAAAGCCTTTAGCGTGGTGTCTCCGCTATGACTGGAACCGTATCCTGCCATCCCCGGCATACCCACCTGGACCCGAACATTGCGGAAACCCTGG
This sequence comes from uncultured Acidobacteriaceae bacterium, assembly GCA_964609355.1. GTDB lineage: Bacteria > Acidobacteriota > Terriglobia > Terriglobales > Acidobacteriaceae > PALSA-350. The sequence goes on from CAZSUK010000386.1 coordinate 11,286, forward strand.
GCGATAATACCTTTTGCGCTTTCGACCACGGCTTGAAAATCAGGTCCGTCGGCATGCGTATAAGCATCCACTGCCTCCCGGCACTTCCCCCCCGCAAGCTGATAAACCGGCATGCCGGCCTGCCGTCCCTTGATATCCCACAAGGCCTGATCGACACCGCTGAGGGCATTATTCAGTACTGGCCCGTTCTTCCAATAGGAACTGTCGTAGCACGATTGCCAAATGTCTTCGATACGATCCGTGGTCTTACCTAACAAGAACGGCTTCAGATATTTTTCCACTGCCGGCTTCACGAGGTCAGCGCGTTGCGTAAAGGTGGCGCACCCATATCCATAGAGTCCATCCTGGTCGGTCGTGATCTTGACCACCGTAAGCCGTGTGCCGGCGGGCTCACATTCGATCACGCTGATGTCCTTGATGCGTGGCGTAGCCATGCCGCGGGTGGCACGCGCAACTTGATCCTGCGATCGCAGCAAAGGCGAAGTCAGGCTGAGCAAGCCCGCGCCCCCGATAGACTTCAACAATTCACGACGTTTCATTTGCTTCCCCTGGAATAAAGACCCAATGATAGATCAACCCGATCAGCCGCGAGTACTCTAATCCGCATGGAAACAAAAATGATATGTTGTTCTCCTATGAAAAAAGTGGTCCTCGCGGCGGTGATGGCCTGGGCTGTGCTGGGAGCTTCGGCTACCTTCTCTCAGGTAAAGATGACGAAAGAGCAGATGATGTTCTACACATCGGATTGGAAGGGTGATCGCTTTCCTGACGGACGTCCCAAAGTGCCCGATGATCTGCTCAAGCGTGCCCTGGATGTCTCGATCGAGGATGTGTGGGACTATCTGCGCGAGCAGGGCTACCGCAACCAGTTCGAGGGCGACTGGCAGGCCTTGCATATCGAAAAGCCGTTTGCCGGTCGTGCGCTCACCGCGCAATACATGCCGATCCGAGCGGACATGGTGAAGGCGATTACCGCGGAAGGGAAGGCCGAGGGACGAGTCAGTGGCAATAACAGTTGGCCAATAAACGAACTACAGATCGGTGACGTGTACGTTGCGGATGGTTTTGGCAAGGTAATCGATGGAACCTTGATCGGGTCTAACCTGGGCAATGGAATCGCCGCTCACACCCATACTGGTTTTGTTTTCTACGGTGGAATCCGCGACCAGGAAGAAAATCGGGAAATCCCCAGCTTCAATGGTTTTTACAAAGGCTATGATCCTTCATTCTGGCAGCAGATGACACTCACCGCGATCAACTCGCCTATCCGCATAGGGCGTGCGGTGGTGCTTCCGGGTGATTTGGTGCTGGCGAAGACGGATGGCGTCATTTTTATTCCGGCTATCCTGGCCGAAGCCGCGGTCAGTCACGCGGAATTTACTAACCTGATGGACGACTACAATTTTGAACTGAATCGCGAAGGCAAGAACGGCGCTGAGTTCGAGGGCGGTTGGACAGCAGCCAAATTTCAAGGCCTTGGCAAATATGTGGATGCCCACCCTGAGAAGCTGAAGATGCCGCGTTCTGAATTTGATGCGTTATTGGCCGATGCCATAAGGCAGAATTCGCGACCGCCTAAGCCCGCGCCAACAGAGCCTTAGAAATAGGTCGCCAGAACTGGAACTCCTTCCACTCCGTGCCCCGTTCCAGCATGATGGAGGCCTGGAACATCGCCCGTGCATACGCGATGTCGAACACCATCCCGGTATATCCTCCTCCGCCGGGATATGGGTTGTGTATGCCGACCGCCCGGTCGTAGTCCAATGCGCCTCGTGTTCGGGATAGATCAGTCGTGTGTACTTCACCTTGATCAACTCCCCCATCACGGCCAACATATTATTTTCGCCCTGATCAATGAAGGTTTCGGTGCAATCGTTGTGCGGCACTCTCACCACCGGATTGCGATAATGCACGTGATTGATGCGGTCACGTGTCCCGAAATACTTGCACACCTCGACTGGATCGACTTCCATCTCCCGCGACACCCCGCATTCGTAGGTGATGCCATTCGCCGGGCTATTGACCACCGTGATCAATTTTTTCCAGCCTTCCAGAGAAGCCATGATCTGGCCTGATCCCCGGGTCATCGCAATCGGAGGATCGTTAGGGTGCAGCGCGAGACGCACATGCGATTGCTCGCACGTAGGAATCACTGCCTGCAGAAAGTAGGTAATGTTCTTCCACAGTTCCTCATTCGAGTGCACGCCTTCTTCCGGCACTGTCGGCAGGTTCTCCACTTTGCTGATGTTGAACCCTGTCAACCCTGCTCCCCCTCGTCCCTCTTCCAGGTAATAGCCCTCGATGGCGCGGTGCGCGTACCAGTTGTACTCGACCACGGGTAGACCCACCTTGCCCGCTGCGCGCACCGAGCTCTTGAAGTCCTCAATCTCCTTGTCGCGTGCTTCGCCGGCACGCCCGTAAATACAGTTGTTAAATCCCGCAATCATCATGTTGCCGGCCTTCAGGCCGCCCGTCTTGAGCTTGTCCACTATGGCCTGCAAATCCGCCTCTTGCCAGGGCATCTTCGGGCCGCCCATCAAAACGTTGTCGACGCCGAGTTGCTTGATTCGCCGCATCGATTCGGTGGTAATTTCGCGACTGTCGACGGGAGCGCAGATCTTGGGTGTGTCGGGCCCTTCCTGCGGCATTCCCGGACCGTGTGGACCTTTATATTCGGTTGCGCCCGATGGCAGCACCGCGGCAGCCGATAGGGCCGCAGTCGAACAAATCCCTTTCATGAGGCTTCTTCGCGAAAAATCAAAACTCATTAGAGACTTCTCCAAACAACAAAAACACTTTACATCGTGCCTGCTCGAATCGAACAGGTCCGCTGTGCCGCCGTGTAAAATCAGGCGATCAAACGAGGGTGAAGTCTAAATGGGGATGTTCAGGGTAGCGGTACGTGTGGGGTTGGGCCTTTGTTTCACTGGCTCCTTCGCGGCACAGGCGCAGCAGGACTGGCCTGCCTACGGTGGACACGATGGGACTCATTACTCCAGCCTGTCGCAGATCAATCGCGAGAACGTGAAAAAACTGGTCGTTGCGTGGAAGTATGACACCGGAGAATCGGGCGGCATCGAGGCGAATCCCATCATTGTGGGCAAGATGCTCTACGCCACCACACCGGGCCGCAGCGTGATCGCGCTCGACGCAGCAACCGGCAAGTTGATCTGGAAATTCCAGTCCGATCTTGAAGGAAGCGTGCTGAGCCGCGGCGTCTCTTATTGGACCGACGGTCACCAAGGCCGCATCTTCGCTGGCGCCCGCAACTATCTCTACGCTCTCGATGCAACCACCGGAAAGATGATTTCGGGTTTTGGCGAGCAGGGAAGAATCGACCTGCGCAAAGGATTGCGCGAGCCCGATCAGCAACAGTCCGTCGAGCTCACCACGCCGGGCAGTATATACAAGGACCTGATCATCGTCGGTGGGGCAAATCCTGAAACCCACCCGGCGCCGCCAGGGGACATTCGCGCCTTCGATGTACGCACCGGAGCCTTACGCTGGACCTTTCACACCATTCCCCGTCCGGGCGAATTTGGTTATGACACCTGGCCGAAGGACGCGTGGAAAAATGCCGGAGCCGCCAACAATTGGGCGGGTATGACGGTTGATGTGAATCGGGGCATCGTGTATGTGCCCACTGGCTCCGCGGTCTTTGACTTTTATGGTGGAGATCGCCTTGGCAACGATTTGTTTGCCGACTCGCTGATTGCCCTTGACGCCGAGACGGGTAAGCGTATCTGGCATTTTCAGGGAGTACACCACGACCTTTGGGACCGCGATTTTCCCGCACCCCCGGCTTTGCTGACGGTAACGCACGACGGCCAGCGCGTCGATGCGGTCGCGCAGACCACCAAATCAGGGCTGCTGTACGTTTTTGATCGGAAAACGGGAAAGTCACTTTTCCCCATCCAGGAATTGCCTTTCCCTAAGAGCGATGTTCCCGGGGAAGTCACCTCGCCAACCCAGCCTTTCCCCACGTTGCCAGCGCCCTACACGCAACAGAGCACTACGGTAGATACACTTACCAACCGCACCCCCGAAGCGCATGCGTGGGCAGTGAAGCAGTTCACCAGCATGATCGGTGGCGGCCAATTCGTTCCCCCCAGTGTGGACAAGCTCACCGTCGACATGCCGGGATTTGCCGGGGGCGGGGAATGGGGAGGTGTGGCCGTCGACACATCCACTGGCGTTCTCTACGTAAATGCCAACGACACTGCGTGGCTGGTTGGGCTGACCGTTCCCCCGCCCGCGGGAAGTTTGGGTGAGAAAGTTTACCAGAACCAATGCAGTGGTTGTCACGGGATCAACCGGGCCGGCTCCCCGCCGGCAATTCCCGCCTTGGAGGGCATCGAGGGTATCCTCACCGATCAGGAGATTGCCGGCATTATCCGCCAGGGCAGGGGGCGCATGCCGCCCTTCAACAGCCTGAGCGACGAACAGGTGCAGGCTGTGGTGCGTTACCTGACAAGGGCGCCGCAGCAGCAAGACCAGCCTCCGCCGGGTGCCGGCGAAGATGGCAAAGACGACATGCCGTATAAGACCATCGCCTTCCGGCGCTTCACGGATCCCGAGGGCTACCCCGCCACTGCGCCGCCCTGGGGCACCCTGAGTGCGATTGATTTGAACACTGGCCAATATTTATGGAAAATCCCCTTCGGGACCTACCCGGAGCTGGTTGCCAAGGGCATGGCTGACACGGGTTCAGATAACTACGGTGGTCCGGTAGTCACCGCTGGAGGATTGTTATTCATCGGTGCCTCGGTATTTGATGAGAAATTTCACGCCTACGACAAAACGACGGGAAAGCTGTTGTGGGAGACAGCCTTGCCGTTCGCCGGTCTGGCCACACCGTCGACTTACATGGTGAATGGAAAACAATACGTCGTGATTGCGGCTGGCGGGGGGCAATCGAGTAGAAAGCCGTCGGGTGGCGTCTACGTAGCCTTTGCCCTGCCGTAGTCCATCTACAACGCGGATGTGCATTTGGGCTCTATCTCCGCACCAATAGCCGGGTGCCCCACATCTCGCTCGTTTTTCGCGAGATGTGGGATACCGCAGGCCTCCCCCTCAAGCCTGTGCCGGGTCCCACAGCTCCACAGGGGTGCCCCACGTTCGCCTCAGCGTACGTGGGCCGAAAACGATGGGCGGAGCCCCACCACAGCCTTCGTTCCAGACCACAGAACCGAAGCGGTTGAGGGATCTGCGGTTCACCGCTCTTTCCTAGAAATGTTTTCTCACAAAACATCTAATCGTAGCGTTCAAAGATGATTTGCTTTCTTTCCCACCCCAGGCTCTTCAAAGAATCCCGGTTGGCTGACACCATCTCGTTCAACCCGCAAATATAAGCATGAATATTGAACACTGCGTCCTCAACCGGCCGTGGCTCCTGCGCCCATTCGCGCGCGTGTTCTGCCGCGATCTGCCCCACAAATTCCTGCACATAGCCACGTGCGCCCACCCAGCCGTCCTGCGCCCTGCTCAGAGTTTTGAAGTAAAAGAAATTGGGCCTGACGGCCGCGACCCGCTCGAAGTAATCCTCGTAGTAAATCTCGGTTTCGTAGCGCGTTCCATACACCAGCCAGATCTTTCGGCCCTGGCTGCGATCCCCACCGTCTTCCGGGAACAGGTGTTCGACAAACCCGCGCATCGGCGCAATCCCCGTACCAGTCGCAATCAGGATGCTATCGGTCAACGGCGCTCGCAGCAGGAACAAGCCATGCGGTCCATGAAAAGGCATGCTTTGCCCAACCTCAAGATCACACAGCAAGTTGGAGAAGAACCCGCCCTCCACGCGATTCACGCAGACGTCGAATTGATTGCCGTGGGGCGCCGATGCGATGGAGTAAGCGCGGGTCTGCTGCTTGCCGGCAGGGTCGACAGCCAGGAAGGAAACAAACTGTCCGGGTTGAAAATCGAAATTTTCCAGCTCAGGGACGGTAAATTCAAGATGGAAACACGCTGCGGGCTCTGACAGTAGAATTCTGCGCGTGAGACGCGCAGTGTGGGTTGGCCGTAACAATCTCCGTTACCTCGGATGAAACGCGACGTTAACTACTAACACCACATTATTCGACCGTCACGGATTTGGCCAGATTCCGCGGTTGATCCACGTCACAACCGCGGCGCACGGCGATGTAGTACGCCAACAGCTGCAAGGGAACCACCTCGATCAGCGGGGCCAGCAATTCCGGCGCCTGGGGCACATAAATCACATCTTCCACCAGTTCGTGAATCTGCTTATTGCCCTCGGTCGCGATGGCGATCACCCGGCCCGAGCGCGCCGTGACCTCCTGAATATTCGACAGCGTCTTCTCATACCGCAGCATCGATTCCGGACTCTGCGCGTCGTTGGTGGCCAGCACCACCACCGGCAGCGCTTCATCAATCAGCGCATTGGGCCCATGTTTCATCTCCCCTGCCGGATACCCTTCGGCGTGAATATAGGAGATTTCCTTGAGCTTCAGCGCTCCCTCGAGCGCGATGGGGAAGTGAATCCCGCGGCCTAAAAACAAAAAATTCGACGCCGAAGCATACACTTTGGCGAGTAGCCGGCACTCGCCCTCGCGCTGCCGCAGCACCTCTTCAATCTTTCCCGGGATACGGCTTAGTTCATCAACCAGAGCCGCACTCTCCGCGGGTGAAATCGTTCCCCGCTTCTGCGCCAGGTGGAGCGCAAACAGGAACAACGCGGTTAGTTGCGCGGTGAACGCCTTGGTCGAAGCAACCCCGATCTCCGGTCCGGCGTGGGTATAAATTGTTCCATGCGCTTCACGCGCCACCATGGACCCCACCACGTTGCAGATCGCGATGGTCATCGAACCCTTGGCGATCATCTCCCGCTGCGCCGCCAATGTATCCGCCGTCTCGCCAGACTGGGTAATCAACAGGCCTAGCGCGCGCGGATCCGCAATCGGATCGCGATAGCGGT